>JAFAOG010000197.1 GCA_019237945.1 Deltaproteobacteria bacterium
GCCGAAGCCGGCCGCGAGCTCGCCTTCGACGACGATCGCGATGCCGTCGCTCGCAACGGCCCGCACACCGCCACCGAGATGCAGCGGGATCGCGAGCCCGGTGACGCTGTCGCCGGTGTAGCGCACGATGCCGAGCCCGAGGCCCGCTCGCGCGAACGGCCAGAACTGATCGCGGCCGCCGAAGTAGCGCCGCACGTTCGCCGACACCTCGACGCGCCCGCCCTGCAACAACCCGTGGTCGCACACGAACGCATTCTCGCGATCGCGGAAGCACGCCGCCGAACCGCCACCGAGCGTGAACGCGGCGATGCCGTCGAAGAAGTCCTGATCCGAGAGCTGGTAGACGTAGTGCCCGCTGATGTGCAGCCCGCCCGGCGTGACGCGTCCGCCGGCCGCGATGCCGAGCTCGGCGCCGATCGCCTGCTGGCTCGAGTCCGGCGGCGTCAGTGGGGGTGGCTCTGCGTGCGCCGCGGTCGCGACGACGAGGCCAAGGAGCCCTAACCGCCGCGACATACCATCACCTTCGCGCCGGCGCCGTGGCTGTCGACGGACTTGCACGTGTAGCCGGTGCCGAGGAACGCGCAGTCCGCATCGCCGACGCACGAGAACGCGCACACGCCGCCTTGCTCGTCGATGCACGTCGAGTCGGTCGGGCAATTCGCGGCGGAGTCGCACGTGACGGTGCAGAAGCCGCCCGGCCAGTCGCCGCTCGGCACGAGACAGCGCTCGTTGCACTCGGCGGTCTTGTCGCAGCGGGCGCCGAGCGTGCGCGAGACGTCGAGGTTCTGACATCCGGCGAGCAGCAGGGCGAGCATCGCGATCCGCACGCGCCGACCCTAACGCAGCGCGATCGCCAATGCCAACTAGAGCGCGCGGCGACGGCGCGTCGCACCGGCGATGTGCGCGAGCGCGCTCACCAGCGCTTCGCCCGCGCGCGGCGAGTGACGCGACGCGAGCACGAGCGGCTGCAGCTGCGATTCGATGTCACCGCTGCCGCGAAGCGGTCCCGTGCCGCTCCACGCGAGCTCGAGCGCACGCTGCGCGGCGACCTCGCCGATCAGCACGGCGAACTGCGGCGTCGCGATGCACGCGAGGCGCGCGAGATCCGCGATCGAGCACGCGCTGAGCCGGCCGCCGGCGAGCAGAAAATCGGCGAGCGCTTCCCACGCGCGCACGTCGAGGATCGGGGCCTCGGGCGGAGCCTCGGGCACGCGCACGACGTTCGGCGCGACCGCGCCCTGATCGGGCGGCGTGATCAGCACGACGCCACAGTCCCGGCCCTCGAGGATCAACATCCGCACGAACCGCCGCTGCACGCGCGCCTCGTGCTTGGCGGCGACGACGCCGTCCGCGGTGCTCGAGTCGACGCCGTGCAGCCGGTGCCGCACCATCCGCTTGCCGGGCATCTCGATCAGCAGCTCGTCGTGCTCGAGCGCGACCTCCGCGCGAGCCGGCCGCCACGGCACCGAGTCCCGGTAGAGCGCAGTACGGCCCACACTAGAACTGTAGCACCGCCCTACGAATTACTCCCGCTACGCTTTTTTGGCTGCTTTGGCGCTCTTCCGCGACTTCGGGGCCGGCTTCTCGGGCTCGGGCTGCTTGGCGGCCTGGAGCCGGCGAATCGCCCGCAACCGCAGCGTCTTGTCGAGCTTGGGCTTGAACGCCGCCGCCTGGATCTCGGGGACGATGCCGGCGCGTACCTGGGCGTCTTCCTTGAGCAGCAGCGCGCGAACCTGATCGGGCGAGCTGAGCGCGCGCAGCTTCGCGATCGTCGCCGGGTTGCGCAGCGCGCGGGCAAGCCGCCCCAGGATCGGCAGGTGCAGCCGGTCGTACTTGAGGCCGAGCAGGAAGAACAGGTACGTCGAGTTCCCGTCGGGCGCGCCGAACGGAATGCCGGTCCAGCTGCGGCCCACGACGATGAACGGCCGCGCGATCTTGCCCTTGTCCTTCGCACGCGTGTGCAGGAATGCGACGCCGCCCTCCATCGCCGTCGACGCCAGGCTCTCGCGCTCGACGACCGCGCCGACGAACCACGGCTTGTCGGCCAGCCATCCGTTCGTGTACGCGCGCGCCGCGAGCTCCTCGATCACGCCGAGCGCGGTGTTCGCGCGCAGGTTCGTGACGATCGCCTGATCCGGCAGCAGATCCTCGAGCGGCAGCTTCATGCCATCGGGCACGTCGGTGAATGCCTCGTCCTCGCCGACGAGCTGCTGCTCGATCCACTCGTCGATCGCGGCCTTCTTGAACCGCCACTGGCGCTCGAGCTGGATCGCAGGAATCTTTCCGTTCGCCACGAGCTTGTTGACGGTCACCTCGTCGAGGTGCAGGTACACCGCTAGCTCGTGAATCGTCAGCAACTGTGCGTCGGTACCTTGCTTTTTCGGCATCAGCTCGCTCGGGCGCATTCTACGGCCGTTTGCGCGCGCATGTGGCCTGCGTGCCGTAAGATTTCGGCGTGAGGGCACCACGCTGGTCGCTTCGCCGCGCCAGGAACCTGGTCGGCACCAAGTTCCTGCTCGTCGCAGGCCTGGTCGGCTTCGTGGTCGTCGCCTGGCTCGTCGAGCTGGTCGCCGGTCTCCACCACCCGGTCGACCTCGGCCCGCTACTCGCCGCGCTCGTCGCCGGCATCCCCGCCGTGTTCTGGCTCGGCTTCTTCTACCTGATGGACCGCCACGAGCCCGAGCCGAAGCAGCTCGTGATCGGAGTCTGCGTCCTGGGCGCGCTCGTCGCCGCGCCGCTCGCCGACTTCGTCCAGTACCAGGCCGTCCCGCCGATCTCGCTCGCCGTCTACGGCGTCTCCTGGCATTCGCTCGACCGCATCCTCTACGCCGTCTTCGTCGCGGGGCTCGCCCAGGAGATGTGCAAGTACGCGGTCGTTCGCTACACGGTCTACATGTCGCGCGAGTTCGACGAGCCGATGGACGGCATCGTCTACATGATGGCGTGCGGCACCGGCTTCGCGGTGTGGGTCAACTACCACCGGCTCTCCGGCCAGGGCCACCAGGTGATCCTGTCGACCGGCGCCGCCCAGGCCGTCGTCACGACGCTCGCCCACGCGTCGTTCGCGGGCGCCCTCGGCTACGTCATGGGCCGCGCGAAGTTCTCGCGCCGCCCGGCGATCGTCCGCGGCATCCTGCTCATGCTCGGCCTGCTCGGCGCCGCCGCGCTCAACGGCCAGTTCGCCGTCGTCGAGAACTGGGTGATCGGCCAGGGCATGGCGCAGCACCCCTGGCGCGGAGTCGGCTACGCCGCGGCGTGCGCGAGCGCAGTGTTCGCCGTGATCTGGCTCGTGTCGCAGCGCCTGCTGCGCGACTCGCCGTTCCGCAAGGAGCTGGCGTGAGCGACAAGCCCGACAAGCCCGACAAGGCGAAGAAGCCGCGCAAGAAGCGGACGCCGGCGGCGGGCGTGCCGGCGCGCGACTCGCAACCGGCGCTCGACGATTCGCAGCCGGTCGCGCGCAAGTCGCAGCCGTCGGTCGACGACCCGCAGCCGGTCGCGCGCGAATCCGCGCCGTCGCTCGCGGGGTCGACGGAGTCCGGATCGGTTGCCGTCGACTCCGGCCTGATCATCCAGGCGATTCCCGACGAGGCATCCGCATCGGCCGCGATCAGCGCGGCGACGGTGGTCGCGCGCGACGACGAGGCCGTGGTCGCCGCCGCGAAGCTCGCATCGGCCGCGCATCCGGCGGCACCGATCCTGCCATCGACAGGCGCGTCGGAGCCCGTGCCCGTGGCATCGACGGGCGCGCCCGAGCCGGTTGCCGTCGAGCACGGGCGCACGATGCCGCTCGAGCTTCCGCAGCGCGAGCCGAGCACGCCGCAACCGGCGCCGCAGCCCGGCGAGGCGCAGAAGGAGACGCAGCGCGTCGAGTCGCTCGCGAGCCAGCCGATCGCGACCGGCCAGCCCGCCGCAACCGCCGGGCGCCCGTCCGCGGCGCCGACGCAGAAGCTCGAGATCATCGCCGACGAGCCATCGGCGCGGGCTCCGAACGTGGCGACGGCCGCGCCGAGCGCGACCGGCACGTCGGTCGTGTTCCCGCCGTCGCCGACGAGCCGCGAGCCGGCCGCATCGGTGCCGTCGCCCGCGACCGGCGAACCGGCGACACGCGCCTCGTCGCCCTCGATCGCGCGGCCGACCACGCAGCCCGGCGACACCTCCACCGCCGCCGACGGAGCTCGAGCGCCCTCGAGCCCGCCCGAGCCCGGCGCCGCGCCGGTCGTGCAGCCGCCCGTGCTGCCCTCGCCCGCCGAGGCGGCGCTCGAAGCGGCGCGCATCGTCAGCCAGATGGTCGACATCGACAGCGAGTCGGGCGCCGTGATCGCGGCGGCGGCGGCGGCCGGTGCGGCGATCGAAGCAGCGGTCGCCGCGCAGAAGGCGGCCGCGGCGGGGCCGATCGTCGGCGTCATCGCCGGGGCACCGCCGTCGAGCGAGCCCGGCGAGGCTCCGCCGCCTCTCGGGGAGCTCGCGGCCGCGCAGGCCGGACCGCCGCACGATCCGGTGACGACGGTGCGCCTCTCGCGCGATCGGATCTTGCGTGCGCTCGCCGAGGAGCCGGCCGCCGACGGTGGCGCGCGGCAGCCGCGGGCGCGTACGGAGCCGGGGTTGCCTCGCGACAGCTCGCCTTCGCTGCCGCACATCCCGACGCGCGCGCGCACCGAGCCCGGCATCGAGAACGAGTATGCGGAGTTCGATCCGGTCGCGATCGCGGCGGCGGCGATCGGGAGGCTGCGCCAGCGGGCGCGCACGGACCTCGCCGAGCTGCGCGTGCAGTACCAGCGGCACGACCTGCTCGTGCTGCTGTTCGCGTTCGTGCTGATCGTCGTCGCGGGGCGCATTCACGCGCACCTGGTGACGCCCGCGCACAAGAAGTTCGATCAGCACGGGCTCGTGTTCGATCATCCGTCGGGATGGCTGGTCACCGAGCGCGTGCCGGTGCCGCCGCCGCGGCTGTTGCACGATGCGCTCGGCGGCGCCGCGAAGGACGATGCGCTCTATCACGCGGAGCTGACCGAGAGTGGCGGCGGAACGGGCAAGCTCGAGGTGCTCGTCGACAAGAAGCCCGCGTGGAGCAACATCGTGACGGGGCTCGAGCTCGACCGGCGCACGCGGTGGGGCGAGCTGTACCGGCTCGACGACAGCAGCGTCCGCAGCATCGCCGGTCACGACTGGCTGCGCACCGCGTATCACTACGCGCATGCGGAGAAGGACGATGTGCCGCGCGTCGATCATGCGGTCGAGTACGCGACGATCGATCGCGAGCAGCTGTACGTGCTCACGCTGTTCGGCACGCCCGGCGAGCTCGAGCGGCTCGAGGAGATCGTCGAGCCGAGCCTGCGCGTCGCGACGCAGACCGGATTGCCGCTCGTGCCGCAGACGACGCGCGTCAGCCAGAAGAAGTATCCGGCGAACGTCGCGCGTGCGTTCGACTCGACGGTGATGGTCGTGGTGGCGGATCTCGTCGACGGCCGGCTGCGCGCGCGCGGCGGCGGCAGCGGCGTGATCGTCGGCGCCGACGGCTCGATCCTGACGAACTATCACGTCATCCACGACAAGGACGGCCGGCTGCACGACGTGTTCGTGATCGGACGGTTCAGCGAGCCGGATCAGGCGCCGCAGCTGCAGTGCGCCGGGCGGCCGAATCGCAGCAAGCTGCAGCGCGATCTCGATCTCGCGCTGATCAAGTGCGACATGGACCTCGACGGCCGCGCGTGGAATCCGACGAGCGCCGGCGGCATGTGGGCGACGCTCGGCGAGGCGAAGGCGAGCGACATCAAGATGGGACAGCGGCTGTGGGTGCTCGGCTATCCCGACGTCGGCGGCGGCGGGCTGACGCTCAGCGAAGGCGAGGTCGAGGGCTGGACCGGCGAGGACGGGACGCAGGGCCGCGACTTCATCAAGACCGACGCGAGCATCACGCACGGCAACAGCGGCGGCCCGGTCGTCGACGATCAGGGTCGGCTCGTCGGCATCGCGTCCGCGTTCCGGACGAAGGTCACGGCCTCGGGATCGGTAATCGAAACCGCGCAGATCGGGCTCGTGCGACCGCTCGGCACCGCGAGTGATCTGCTCGCGATCGCCGCCGCCGGATGGACGCCGCGCGAGGGCCACACCGATGTCGAGCTGACGCCGACGGCGGTCGAGGCCGCGGCCGAAGGCGTGCGCATCTACACGACCGTGCTCGACGACGCGACGGAGGCGCCGGTGCGCGATGCGCTCGTGATGGTGCTCAAGCCCGGCGTCAACACGAGCTCGCTCGACATGAACCGCCTCGACGATCAGACGATCGCATGGGGCAAGACGAACGGCGCCGGCGAGGTCCGCCTCAAGCAGCTCGTGCCCGTGCCCGCGACGTACACGGTGATGGTGATCGCGCCCGGCTACGAGCCGCTGATCGGCGAGAACGAGCTCCACCTCGATGCGAAGACTCCGTCGAGCTTCGATCCGTGGGGCAAGATCGGTCTCCGCAGCCGCTAGCCGCGCAGCGCGCCCTGGATCGCCGCCTCGAGCATCGACGCGTTGAACGGCTTCTCGAGGAACGTATCGGGCGGCTCGACGCCGTGCGCCTGATCCGTGTAGCCCGACATCAGGATCACCGGCACGTTCGGCTGCAGCTCGCGGACGATCGGCACCAGCTGATAGCCGGTGCGCTTCGGCATCATCACGTCGAGCAGCACGACGTCAAACTTCTCGGTGCGCAGCAGCTGCGCCGCTTCCTCGCCGTCGGCGGCGAGCACCGGCACCGCGCCACGTCGCTCGAGCATGCGGCGCACGGTCGCGCGGATCGTCGGCTCGTCGTCGGCGACGAGGACGCGCAGGCCGGTCAGCTTCGCGAGCGGCGGCTGCTGCGACGTCGGGCGGCGGCGCGGCGCGACCGCACCCGGCACGACGGGCAGGCGCACGCGGAACGTCGCGCCGTGATCGACGCGCGACTCGCACTCGAGGTCGCCGCCGAGGCGCCGCACGATGCCGAGCGCGGCCGACAGTCCCAGCCCGCGGTGCTCGGCCTTCGTCGAGAAGAACGGATCGAAGATGCGCGACAGCGTGCTCGGCTCGATGCCGCGGCCGTTGTCGCAGACCTCGAGCTCCCAGTGCGGCGAGCCGTTGATCACGACAACGCGGCTCGCGACGCGAATCTCGCCGTCGGTCGCGGGCAGCGCCTCGCTCGCGTTCTCGATCAGATCGGCGATCACCTGGCGCAGCAGGCCGCGGTCGGCCTCGATCGCGATCCCGCCGCCGCCGGCGATGTCGACCGCGAGCTTCGCGCCGGGACGCACGAGTGACTCGAAGCGATCGTGCGACTCCGCGAGCAGCGCGTCGGGATCGAGCAGCATCGTGACGAAGCGGCCGCGGCCCGCGAACGCGAGCAGCTGGCGCGACAGCTGGGACATCCGGCGCGCCGCCGCTTCGATCCGCAGCACGGCCTCGCGCCCGGGGTCGCTGAGGTCGTCTTCCTCGCGCAGCATGCTGGCATCGGCGATCACGCCGACGAGCTGGTTGTTGAACTCGTGCGCGAGATCGCCGGCGACCATGCCGAGGCTCTCGAGCCGCTGCGGCCCGCTGGCGACCGCCGGACGCGGCGCGAGCTCGTTGAAGATCGCGAGCACCTGACGGCCGCGCAGCGCCGCCGTGACGCGCACGGTTTGCCGGGCGAGCTCGATGTCCTTGGCGAAGCCGTGGCCCTCGGTGACGGCGGCGACCACCGCCCGCCAGTGACGGTCGAGGCCGAGCGCAGCGACGGTGTCGCCCGCGGCCGGGCTGGTGCCGAGCAGGCGGGCGAGCGGCGGGTTGACCGCGAGGACCGTGCCATCACGCTCGACGAGAGCAGCCGCGACCGGCAACCAGTCGAGCTCGTTAGGAGGGAGTCGATCGCTCACGAGACTCCTTCATCGGACATTTCATCGCGCCGCTCAGTCGCTCCTGGGCAGCTGTCTGGTGAGCGCTCGGGTAACACGAGTCGGAACGCGGAGTTGCGTCGCGTTCGGGGCACGTGGTACGGCTTATCGCGCCTGCAATGCCGTCCCTGGACCGCACCGGTATCGATGCCGACGCCGATCGCGTGGTCCGCAAGCTGACCCGCGCCGGGTACAAGGCCTACCTCGTCGGCGGGTGCGTGCGCGACCTGCTCGTCGGGCGAACGCCGAAGGACTTCGACGTCGCGACCTCGGCCACGCCGAACGAGATCAAGGCGACGTTCCGCAACTCGCGGATCATCGGCCGCCGCTTCCGCCTCGCGCACGTGTTCTTCGGCTCGAAGATCATCGAGACGGCGACGTTCCGCGCCAACCCGCGCGACGAGGATGACCACGACCTGTTGATCCGCCGCGACAACGTGTTCGGCACCGAACAAGAGGATGCCAAGCGCCGCGATTTCACGATCAACGGGCTGTTTTACGACGTCGAGCGTGAAGAGGTGATCGACCACGTCGGTGGCCTCGCCGATCTGGAAGCGAAGCTGATCCGGACCATCGGCGATCCCGATATCCGCTTTCAAGAAGATCCGGTTCGCATGCTGCGCGCGATCAAGTTCGCCGCGCGCCTCGACTTCGGCTTCGAGCCTGCGACCTGGCGGGCGCTGCTGCGCTGGCGCGGCGAGATCAGCAAGTGCGCTCCCCCGCGGCTCCTCGAGGAAGTTCACCGGCTTCTGCGCGGTGGCGCAGCGCGGCGATCGTTCGAGCTGCTCGTCGAGACCGGCACCCTCGCCGTGCTCTCGCCCTACCTCGCCGGCCTGCTCGAGGGTCCCGGCGCTCCCGCGACCGCGCCGCAGCTCGCCGCCACGCCTCCGCGCCCGACCGTCCCGCGCGTCGAATACGAGGACGAGGATCCGGCCGAGCACGACATCGACGACCCCGACGAGGAACCGGGTGCGCTCGAGGGCGCGGACGAGGACGGCGACGAGGAGCTCGATAACGAGGAGCGCGAGTGGCACCGCGTGTGGGCCGACGAGATCCCGCAGGTCCGCCCGGTCGCCGCCGCGCAGGTGCGGCTGTCGTTCCTGACGCCGCCCGAGCTTGCGAAGCGCCGCGCGCTCGTATGGGAAGCGCTGACCCAGCTCGACAACGCGGTCCGCGACGGCCGCGACCCGTCGAATGCGGTCGCGTTCGGCATCCTGCTCGCGCCGCTGCTCCCCGACGAGCTCCGCGGCGGCGAGCTGCAGAACGCGGTGCAGGAAGTCGCGCATCCGCTGATCGTCCAGCTCCACGTCACGCGCCGCGACAGCGAGCGGCTGCGCTACCTGCTGCTCGCGCAGAAGAAGCTCGCGATGGCGCGCAAGCGCGGCGTGCAGGCGGAGCTCGCCGGCGGCCGCGAGCTGATCGACGACGCCGTGCTGCTCTACGAGCTGCTCGAGCGCGCGGCCGGCGGTACGCCCGAGGTGCCCGCGGTGCTAGCGAGCGGCGAAGGCCGCGACGACGACGAGGAATCCGACGACCCGAACCAGCCGCGCAAGCGGCGGCGGCGGCGGCGTGGTGGGCGGCGTCGGCGCGGCGAGCTGTCCGCGTAATGGGGCGGCTGCCGCCCGATCTGATCGACAACCTCGTCGACGCCGGGTCGCGCGAGCACTACAGCGACGCCGCGCTCTACGACTACGAATATCGGCGCCGGCGCGCCGACGTCACGTTCTATCGCGAGCTCGCGAATCAGCGCGCGGCCAAGCGTGTGCTCGAGCTCGGCGCCGGCTCGGGGCGCGTCACGATCCCGCTCGCGCGCGATGGCCACGAGGTCGTCGCCGTCGATCAGAGCAAGCCGATGCTCGCGAAGCTGCGCGCGCGCGTCGCGGCTCTGCCGCAAGCGGCGGCATCCCGGGTGCGCGTCGCCGAGGGCGATCTGCGCGACTTCTCCGTCGAGGGCCGCTTCCCGCTCGTGATCGCGGCGTTCAACGTGCTCGAGCACCTCTACACGCGCGGCGAATTCGCGGCGTGTCTCGCGCGCGTCGCGGCGCACCTCGCACCGGGCGGCGCGTTCGCGTTCGACGTCCAGCTGCCCGACCTCGCGTGGCTGATCCGCGACCCGCAGAAGCGGTGGGCGAAGACGCGGTTCACCGATCCGACGACGGGCCGCGCGATGTTCTACTCGACGAACCACGACTACGATCCGGTCGGCCAGATCGCGCTGATCCGCCTCTACTACGAGCCCGTCGACGGCAAGGGGCCGACGAAGATCGTCAAGCTGTCCCAGCGGAAGTACTTCCCCGCCGAGCTCGAAGCCCTGGTCGCCCACGCCGGATTCCGCGTCGTCGAGCGCTACGGCGATTTTTCTCGCCGCCCCCTCGAGCACGGGGCCGAGAGCCAGGTCCTCGTGTGCGAGCGTGCGATTCCTCGACGGAGAAAACCCGTTTCCCGTCGAGGATTTGGATCAACTTAATTCTCCGTCGAGAAACAGGTTATCCACAGGCTTTTCTCGTCGAGAAATGGCCGCGGAAGAGATCTCCGACGGAAAAAAAGTGATCTCCGACGACGATTTCCGGGAGTAAACGTCAGACGGTTCGTGTAGCGTTCGCGCACCCAATTACCCTTAGGGAGGGTCTCTAAATCATGGGTGAGAAGATCGCGAAGCTTGGCATCAAGCGTGACAACGACATGATGTACTACATCAAGAGCGGCGACGTCTGGGCGACGCCGCGCAAGAAGCCCGGTCAGCCGAAGGGCAAGGCGGCGAAGGTCGCTGCGGCCGGCGTGGAGATGGACTACAGCAAGTTCCTCTACTACCTCGACGGCGACGGCGACATCGCGCGCAAGGAGCGCCAGGTCGGCGGCAGCAAGCGCAAGTCGTCTTCGAAGGCCCCGAAGGCGGCCAAGAAGCCCGCTGCGAAGAAGGCGGCCAAGAAGGCGCCTGCCAAGAAAGCTGGCGGCAAGAAGGCCGGCGGCAAGAAGGGCAAGCGCAAGTAAGCTCTTCGCTGAGGTCGCCGCTGCGTTCGCGCCGCGATGACCGAGGCGAACCGTCCGTGCGCGGTGTGTGCCGCGCTCATTAGCTTAGACGCCGAGGGCTCGTCGCCATGTGTGACGGGCCCTCTGGCGTTTCGGCAGGACCGCGTTACCCGTAGCCTCGCGTTTTGCGATAGGATTTCCGCGAGGTGGTGATGCTCCGTCCGCTATCGCGCGCGCTGCTGATCGCGGCGCTGAGCTTGGGGTACGTCGCGTGGCACGGCCACTGGAACGACGCGTTTGCCAAGAAGCACGGCGGCGACGACGGCGGTGACGATAGCGGCGATGACGACAGTGGTGACGACGGCGGCGATGACTCCGGCGGCGGCGACGACAAGGGCGGCGGCGACGACTGCGACGACGACTCGTGCGGCGACGACAAGGACCAGCCGCCGGTCACGTCGGGCGGTCTGTTCACGATGCAGACGTACCCGGTCAACGAGATCCAGCGCCCGCTGACGATGACCCAGGGCATCACGCAGATCCGCGCCGGGCTCGGCACGGACCTGTCGGCGAAGGGCGCGTTCAACACGTTCGGCGTGAACCTGGAGGCGCAGTACGGCTACAGCGACAACTTCACGCTGATCGGCGGCCTCACCGACGCGTACAACTTCAAGCAGTTCGGTTTCTACTTCGGCTTCGAGGGCGCGCTCGCGTACGACCTGCTCGATATCCGCGTCGCCGCGAACGTCCACCGCAACGCGATCCCCGAGTACCAGAACTTCTGCTCGCCGGCCGCGACGAACGATCCGACCGATACGCTGATGGACGGCACGATCAACGGCCAGGCGACGAAGGTCGACACGCTCGTCGATCCGAGCCGCTGCGCGACGCCGATGGCGAGCCTGGTCAACCTGCCCGACGGCAACTACGAGGCCGGCGGCACGCAGTTCTCGATCGATCTCGGCTTCCCGTTCCGCTACGCGATCAAGCCGCAGGTCGCGATCGTCGCGCTGCAGACGCTGATGTCGATCGACTTCAACGCGGTCAGCCGCGACCACGTGATCTCGACGCCGACGATGCTGACCGACACGACGACCGGCGTGTCGGAGATGGTGACGATCAACACCGCGACGAAGAACGGCGCCAAGCCGGATCTCAAGCCGTCGATCGGCATCGCGACGAACCCCGTGCCGCAGCTGTCGCTCGTCGTGTTCGCGCAGCTGCGCATTCCCGACTTCGACACCGCCGCCGGCGCATTCCAGGTGCCGGTCACCGGCCGCATCGAGTTCTCGCCGAGCCAGAAGCTCGACGTCGGGCTCGAGTTCACGCTGCTCAACGTCAAGCCGCCGACCGGCCAGAGCCCGATCGACAATCGCTTCCTGAGCCTGTTCATGCAGTCGAGGTTCGGTAAGTAAATGAAGGTTTGTCCTCGCTGCTACACGCGGTTCCCCGACGGCGAGCGGTTCTGCCTGCACGACTCCGCTGTCCTCGTCGAGGAAGAGGACATCGCACGCCTCGGCCACAACATCGGCAACTACCGGCTCGACAAGATCCTCGGCCGCGGTGGCATGGGGACCGTGTATTTCGGCGAGCACATCTACATCAAGCGCCCGGTCGCCGTGAAAGTGCTGCACCCGCAGTTCGCGCGCTACCAGGAGGCGATCCATCGCTTCCTGCGCGAGGCGCGCGCGGCGACGTCGATCAACCATCCGAACATCGTCGACGTCACCGACTTCGGCATCCTGCCCGAAGGGCCGGTGTACTTCGTCATGGAGTACCTCGAGGGCAAGTCGCTCGAGGACGTGATCGAGAAGGAAGGCGCGGTCGAGCTGCACCGCGCGCTCAACATCGCGAACCAGATTGCGCTCGCGCTCGATGCGGCGCATGCGGTCGGTGTCATTCACCGCGACCTCAAGCCCGACAACATCATGTTGCTCAAGCGGCCCGGTCGACGTGACATCGTCCGCATGAACCCCGACAACTCGTGGATCACCGAGCGCGAGGAATCGTACGACTTCGTCAAGGTCCTCGATTTCGGCATCGCGAAGGTGATGATTCAGGACGAGCTGATGGCGGAGACCGTGCAGGGCGCCGTCTTCGGCACGCCCGAGTACATGTCTCCCGAGAGTGCGCGCGGCGAGGATGTCGACCACCGCGCCGACGTCTACTCGCTTGGCGTGATCCTGTTCGACATGCTGTGCGGGCGCCCGCCGTTCGAGGCGCCGCAGTCGAGCGAGGTGCTCTCGATGCACATCCATCAGCCGCCGCCGTCGCCGCGCGAGTTCGCGCCGCACCGCGAGATCACGGAGCAAGCCGAGGCCGTGATCATGAAGGCGATGCAGAAGGATCCGAACAAGCGCTACCAGGACATGATCGAGTTCCGGCGCGACCTCGAAATCTCGTACGGTTCGATCAGCTACCGCCGTCGCGGTGCGCCGCAGCGCGGGCTCGATCCGAAGGGCCCCGAGGCACGCGCGCCCAAGAAGCGCCTGACCGAAGAGCTCGACGAGTGGATCTCGAATGATCCGTCGGGGATGTCGGTCGAGCAGGCCCGCATGGTCGCGCTCGTCGAGACCGCCGAGAAGGCGTTTACCCCCAGCGGCATGTCGCCGCAGGAGGCGGAACGCATCGCGAACGCCCTCGACCGCGCGCTCGACGACGACGAGTAGCGTTTTGCATCACGGGAATTTCGTTCGGCGCCGCCGCGCCAATCGTTGACGGTGTGCTACCGTGAACGGGTCAATGTCCGTGCAGCACAACCAGTCTGGCCAGCTCGTCCTCCGCAAGGACGTCAAGTTCAACGGGGTGAAGGTGTTTTCGGCGACGATGGTGGCGGACCGTGATCAGCTGGGCGAAAAAGTCACCGCGTGGATCGCCGCCCACAACGAGTGCAAGGTCACCGATATCGTGATCACGCAGTCGTCGGACGAGGCGTTCCACTGCATTGCGATCACCGTGTTCTACTGGGAAGAGAACACGCGCCGCTGAGCTAGCCGCGCATGCGCAAGCCGAACTTCTCGTCGGGCCCTGCAACGCTCCCCGAAGAAGTCCTGCGGCGCGCCCAGGAAGCGATCTGGGACCTCGACGGCTCCGGCATCGGGATCCTCGAACATAGCCACCGCGGCAAGGAATTCGGCCGCGTCCTCGATGGCGCCGAGCGCGCGGTCCGCGACGTGGGCAACATCGGCGTCGACTACGCCGTCCTGTTCGTCACGGCGGGCGCGACGCAGCACTTCGCGATGGTGCCGCAGAACTTCCTCTCGCCGAACGAGACGGCCGACTACTGCCACACCGGCGTGTGGTCGGGCAAGGCGATCGAGGAAGCGCGGCGCTGCGGCACGGTCCACGTCGCGTGCACCTCGGAGCCCGCGTTCGATCACGTCCCGGAGCGCTGCAGCTGGTCCGCGTCGCCGCGCTACGTCCACTACACGTCGAACGAGACGATCTACGGCACGCAGTGGGTCGCTCCGCCGCGCGCGCCCGCCCCGCTCGTCTGCGACGCGTCGAGCGACATCTTCAGCCGCCCGCTTCCGCTCGAGAATCACGCACTGATCTACGCGGGCGCCCAGAAGAACCTCGGCCCGTCGGGCATCTCGCTCGTGATCGCGCGCAAGGACTTCGTCGAGTCGGGGCGCAGCGACCTGTCGCCGCTCAATCAGTACCGCACGTACGTCGCCGAGAAGTCGATGCACAACACGCCGAACACGTTCGGCATCTTCATCATCGGCGAGACGTGCCGGTGGATCCTCGCGCAGGGCGGCCTCGCCGCGATCGACGAGCGTAACCGCCGCAAGGCCGCCGTGCTCTACGACTTCCTCGACCACAGCAAGCACTGGAAGCCGCACGCGCAGCGCGGCAGCCGCTCGCTGATGAACGTCACGTTCCGCGCCGACACGAAGGAGCGCGAGGAGGCGTTCGTCAAGGCAGCCGAAGCGGCCGGGCTGTCGGGCCTCAAGGGCCACCGCTCGGTCGGCGGCATGCGCGCGAGCCTGTACAACGCGTTCCCCGAGGCGGGCGTGAAGCGCCTCGTCGAGCTGCTCGCCGAGCACGACAAGTGAGGCCGTAGCGATCGACCGGACCGTCGAGTCTGCGAGATGGTCCGGCTCCGCAGGCCGAACGCGTCCCCGTGGGACAAGTAGCTCGCGCCGCGCGCCACCACCCGCGAACGCCGCGCAGGTATGCTCGCGCCCATGAGCTGGCTCGGCGCAGGCGGCGGCAAGGCACTCGAGGCGGCGGTCGGCGAGCTGGAGAAAGGCTCGGGCGTCGAGGTCGTGCTCGCGGTGCGCGAACGCGCGCGATTCTGGGTCGTGCAGCACGTGCTGGTCGGCATCGCGGCGGGCATCGGCGTGCTCGCGTTCTGCGTGTGGCGCTATCTGCCTCGCTGGGAGGTCGTCGCGCTGCCGATCGCGGCGGGCGTCGTCGGCACGCTCGTCGTCGAGCTGATCGGCCCCTTGTATCGGTTCCTCGCACCCGGCGCGCTGCGCGATCAGCACGTTCGCGAGGCGGCGCGCGCGGCCTTCGTCGACAACCGCGTGCACACGACGACGGCCCGCACCGGTCTGCTCGTTCTCATCGCGGTGCGTGAACGCCGCGTCGAGCTGGTCGGCGATACGGGGCTCGCGAGCCTCAGAATGTGGGTTTGGTCGGCGTAGCTCGCAGCCGTGGTCGGGGATGGGCCGGCGGTTGTCGCGAAGGTGCTCGCCTCATTCGCGCCGCAGCTCGCGGCTGCTGCACCGCGGCGCGGCGATGACGTCAACGAGCTGCCGGACGCGCCACGCGATGCGTGATCTGTCAACTGAACATGCGGCTGGTTCCGGATCTCTCGCAGTCGAGGAAACCGGCAAAAAATAGGCGACGTCGATCGCGGTCTGATATCGATTGTCGACGATGTTTGCAGCCGTCGAGGCGCGCTGTGTACCGCGCCTCCAGCTCAAAGCCGAGACTCTGTTCCTGTCGGATGGAGAGATCCGCGTCGCGGCGCTCAACCTCGACTTCGCGTACCAGGGTGGACCGCGCGACTTCGCGGCAGAACGCCGCGCGCGCCAGGTGATCGAGAGCCTCGGCGCGGTCGAGCTCGCGAGCCTGGACGATGCCGAGGTGATGCCGGGCGCGCGCGTCGACTACGTGCTGCGGATCGATGGCGACGTCCACGCGCTGTGCGCGTTCGCGGCGTACGCCTTGCCGCAGCTGCGCCAGCTCGGCTGGGAGATCGCGATCGATCCCGAGTATCCGTGGCAGGTCGTCGGCGACGAGGCGCCGATGTACGCCGATGTCACGCAGGCCGAGAAGCCCGACTGGTTCAGCCTGGAGATGGGCGTCGAGGTCGATGGCCATCGCGTGAATTTGTTGCCGGCGCTGCTCGAGATCCTCGATCACACCGCCGACCTCGAGGCGTTGACGCGCTCGACACGCCGCTGCATCGCGGTGCCGGTCGACGGCAAGCGCTGGCTGCCCGTGCCTCCGGCGCGCCTCAAGCTGCTGTGCCGCGTGCTGCTCGAGATGTATCGCAATGGCGATCGCGTCGTGGCGCCCGTCGTTCGCGCGGCCGCGCTCGCCGAGGTCGGCGCGGCACTTCACGACGACAAGCGTCCCGTGCGGTGGACCGGCGACACGAAGCTGCGCGACCAGGGCTACGCGCTCGCGCTCGGTCCGCGCCGTGAGGTCGCCGTGTCGCTCGAGGGGTTGCAGGCGGATCTGCGGCCGTATCAGAAGGACGGCGTCGCGTGGCTCCAGCACCTGCGCGAGCACGGCGCGGGCGGCATCCTCGCCGACGACATGGGCCTCGGCAAGACGCTCCAGACGATCGCGCACATCCTCGCCGAGAAGCGCGCCGGGCGCCTCGACAAGCCGGCGATGGTCGTCACGCTGACGTCGCTCGTCGGAAACTGGGCGCGCGAGCTCGCGAAGTTCGCGCCCGAGCTGCGCGTGCTCAAGCTCCACGGCCCGTCGCGCAAGACGAAGTTCGTCGAGATCCCGCAGCACGATGTCGTGATCACGACCTACCCGCTCGTCACGCGCGACCGCGACGAGCTTGCCGAGCACGAGCTCCACCTGCTCGTCCTCGACGAGGCGCACGCGATCAAGAACTCGACCGCCCAGGCCGCCGATGCGGTGCGCGCGCTCGAGGCCCGCCATCGCGTCTGTCTCTCCGGCACGCCGATCGAGAACCACCTCGGCGAGCTGTGGTCGCTGCTCGACTTCCTGAACCCCGGCATGCTCGGCACCTCGGACGAGTTCCGCATGAAGTTCCGCACGCCGATCGAGGACCAGGGCGACAACAAGCGCCTGATGGTGCTGCGCGATCAGGTGCGCCCGTACGTGCTCCGCCGCACGAAGGACACCGTCGCGAAGGAGCTGCCGCCGAAGACCGAGCTCGTGCGAGCGGTCGAGCTGACGGGCGCGCAGCGCGAGCTGTACGAGTCGATCCGCATCGCGGCCCACGCCGACGTCCGCCAGCACATCAAGCAGCGCGGCCTCCGCGGCGCGACGATCGCGATCCTCGACGCGCTCCTCAAGCTGCGCCAGGTCTGCTGCGATCCGCGGATCGCATCGGTCGAGGCCGCGCGCCAGGTCGAGGGCAGCGCCAAGCTCGAGCTGCTGCTCGAGATGCTAGAGACCCAGCTCGCCGAGGGTCGCCGCATCCTCGTGTTCTCGAGCTTCGCGCGCATGCTCGCGCTGATCAGCGAGGCGCTGCTCGGCAAGGGCATCGGCCACGTGACGCTGACCGGCCAGACGACGGATCGCCAGAAGCCGATCGACGCGTTCCAGAACGGCCGCGCCGACGTGTTCCTGATCTCGCTCAAGGCCGGCGGCACCGGCCTCAACCTGACGAGCGCCGACACCGTCATCCACTACGATCCGTGGTGGAACCCGGCCGCTCAGGCGCAGGCGACCGACCGCGCCTATCGCATCGGCCAGACCAAGCCGGTGTTCGCGTACAACCTGATCGCGGCCGGCTCCGTCGAGGATCGGATGCTCGCGCTGCAGCGCCACAAGCGCCGGCTCGCCGACGCGATCCTCGCGCAGGGCGGCAGCGAAGGCGCCGGCCTCACCGAGCGTGACGTCGACGATCTGCTCGCGCCGCTCGGCTAGTCCTGGCAGCGACCGTGGCGGCAGGCCCAGTGCCGCTTCTTCGGATCCATCCAGCAGTAGTCATCGAAGTCGCTGCCGCAGTCCTTGTCGTCGGTGCACTCGTCGTCGGCCGTGTGACAGAACCAGCCGCCGACGTGCCAGTTGCACTCGTCCTGCGACGGCGAACAGTAGCCGCCGTTGCAGTCCGCATCGACTTTGCACTGACCGCCACCGCAGTCGTTGACCGCCGCCGAGCCGCCGCAGATGCATGGGCCGCCGTTGCAGTCCGCGTCGGACATGCACTCGTCGTAGGCGCACACGATCGAGAAGTCGCCCTGGCCGACGTACTTTTCGCTGCAGATTCCGTTCGGGCGCGCGCTGCAGTCCGCATCCACATGGCACTCCGCACTGCCAACTGCATGCGCGGCAGGACCCAGCGGCTCGTGCCCCGCATGCGGGTTCGGCGCACACACCGCAGCGGAGCCGCGATGCTGCACCGGCATGCGCTGCGGCCTCGACTTCTTGCAGGCGCCCACGCACAAGACGACAACGACGACGACCGTCCACCTCATGGTGGCGAGCGTAACACCGCCTACGACTCGGTGATCGGCGGCTCGGCGAGCGGCGTCTTCGCGTAGCGCAGGCGGTGAGCGGCCTCGGCGGCGCGCTCGTCGAGGTTCGACGCATCGATGAACTCGTCGTGCGGGTCGGCCGCGGGCGGGCGCGCAGTCACCGCGCCGAGCGCGACGCCGAACGCGACATGCGCCGCGATCATCATCGCCTGGCGATCCGGGCGATCGCGGCTCGCACGCGGCATCGCGCCGAGCACCTTCGGCACCCAGCCCTGGTACGACACGAACCACACGGCCAGGCCGTACGCTGCTCCCGCGAGCATCGACTTGCCGCGCGACATCGGCGGCTGCACCGCGCCGAACACCGCCCCGGCCGCGAGGCCGAACCCGACGTGATTCGCGACCGCGAGCGCGACACGCGTCGGCTCGCTCGGGTCGGCACCGAGCGACTCGAGCATCTCGTCGGTGATCGCCTTGGGCGGCAGCTTGCCCCCGAGGCCCGTCGCGCGGGTCGCCGCCATGACCGCGCTGTGCGCGAGCGTCCCGGCGAGCCCGCCGATCACGCCTCGCATGATCTTCTCCAGCATGCATCGCGGTTTTGCAATGCATGCGCCACGGCGCGCACGTGCGCGAGACTATTGTACGGCGCGCGCGAGCAGCTCGTCGAAGCGCTCCCACGTCTCGTCGAAACCCGGACGCATCGTCTGCAGGTGGATGTCGCGGCCCTGCATCGTCTCGTGCTGGACGAGCCCGTGGACGACCGTGCGATTGCCCTGCGCTTCGAGGCGCAGGCTCTCGATCGTCCGCGCCTCGGCGATCGGCTCGAACCACCACGTCTGCTCGACGTACTCGGGCGCGCGCAGCTCCCGGTAGACGCCGCTCCACGCGAGGTCCTGACCGTCGGGCGTGCGCAGCACGATGCGCCAACCGCCGCCGACGCGCAGGTCCATCTGCGCCGAGACGCACGTCAGTGACCGCGGGCCGTACCAGTGCTTGATGTGCTCGACGCTCGTCAGCATCTTCCACACGAGCTCGCGCGGCGCGGCGAAGGCGCGGCGAAACTCGATCGTCGGCTTATCTGGATCGGCGATGACTTCGATCATTGCGGGCATGGGCTTTCTCCTTGCGCTGGAGCTCGTCGAGGTAGTCGTCCATCCGCGAGAAGCTGGCCTCCCAGAACTGCTGGAAGCCACCGAGCCAGCGCGTCAGCTGTTCGAGACGCTTCGGCTCCAGCTTGCACGGCCGCCTCTGGCCCTCCTTGCGCCGGCTGATCAGACCAGCGCGTTCGAGGACTCCGAGGTGCTTGGTGATCGCCGGCTGGGTCATGTCGAACGGCTCGGCGAGCTCCATCACCGAGGCTTCGCCACGCGCCAGCTTCGCGAGGATCGCCCGTCTCGTCGGATCGGCGAGGGCGGCAAACATCGCGTCGAGATCACGCTCGTGGATCATCGATTACGTGTTGGTTATATAGCCCACCGGTTATGCGATGGCAAGCGCGGTCTTCACGCGCTCCGCGAGCCACGTGTAACGGCGCTTCGCATCGGCATTTTTCACCGCCATCGAGATCGCGCGCCGCGACCCGACGATCACGACCAGCTTCTTGCCGCGCGTCACCGCCGTGTACAGCAGCGAGCGCTGCAGCATCATGAAGTGCTGCGAGCCGAGCGCGATCACGACCGCCGGATACTCGCTGCCCTGGCTCTTGTGCACGCTGACCGCGTACGCATGGACGAGCTGATCGAGCTCGTTGCGCTCGTAGCTCGCGCCGCGGCCGTCGAAGTCGACGCTGACCTTGCCGCCGTCAACGTCGAGCATCTGGATGACGCCGATATCGCCGTTGAACACGTTCTTGTCGTAGTCGTTCTTCAGCTGCATCACCTTGTCGCCGCGGCGGAACACGCGCTCGCCGCGCACGAGCTCGGCGCCGGTCGGGTTGAGCCGCTCCTGCAGCGCGCGGTTGACCGCCCCGGTGCCGAGCTCGCCGCGATGCATCGGCGTGAGCACCTGGACATCGGTCACCGGATCGAACCCGAAGCGCGCCGGGATGCGCTCGGCGACCATCTCGACGATCGTCGCGCGGGCGGCCTCGGGCTCGTCACGCGACACGAAGTAGAAGTCGCTATCACCGGCCCGATCGATCTCCGGCATCTCGCCGTGGTTGATCTTGTGCGCCGACACGACGATCTTGCTCGCGGCCGCCTGCCGGAAGATCTCGGTCAACCGGATCACCGTCGCCGCGCCCGAGTCGATCACATCGCCGAGCACCTGCCCCGCTCCCACGCTCGGCAGCTGATCGATATCGCCGACGAGCACGAGCTGCGCGCCGGGCCGCAGCGCGCTGAGCACGGCGTGAAACAGCACCGCATCGACCATCGACGCCTCGTCGACGACGAGCACATCCGCATCGAGCGGCTCCTCGCGCCCGCGCTGAAAGCCACCCTCGTGCGGCGCGTACTCGAGCAGGCGATGGATCGTCATCGCCTCCGCGCCCGTCGCCTCACCGAGCCGCTTCGCCGCGCGTCCCGTCGGCGCCGCGAGCGCCACCCGCCGGTGCCCGAGCCGCGCGAGATGAACGATCGCCTTGACGATCGTCGTCTTGCCGACGCCCGGCCCGCCCGTGATCACGACGCACCGATCGCACAGCGCCGCCTCGACCGCCTGCCGCTGCTGGCGCGCGAGCTCGAGCCCCGTCACGTTCTCGAACGCCGCGATCGCGGCCCCGACATCGAGCGCGAAGCTCTTCGCCGGCGACTTCGCGAGCTCGGCCAGCATCGCCGCCGATTCCGTCTCCGCCTGATAGAGCGCCGGCAGCGACGAGCACGGCCCGCGATGCCCGAGCACCTCGCGCACGACGAGCCCACGCTGCTCGAGCGCTCCGAGCCGCGGCGCGAGCATCTCCGCCGGCTTCGCGAGCAGCTCGGCCGGTTGCGCGAGCAGCTCCGCCGCCTTCGCGACCAGCTCCTCGTCGGGCAGGTGAACATTCCCATCCTCGACCGCCGTCTCGAGCGCGAACAACAGCCCCGCCTCGAGCCGCTCCGGCGCATCACGCGCGATGCCGAGCTTTTCCGCGATCGAATCCGCCGTGCGAAACCCGATCCCCCACACGTCCTGCGCGAGCCGGTACGGATTCGACCGCACGACATTGATCGCATCCTTGCCGTACTTGCGCACGATGCGAGCCGCGAACGCCGGCGACACGCCGAGCCCGAACAGAAACACCATCAGCTCCTGCGCGTGCTTCTGCTCCGCGATCGCGGCCGCCAACGTCTTCGCGCGCGCCGTCCCGATGCCGATCACCTCGGTCAGCCGGTGCGGCGTCGCCGAGATGACCTCCAAGGTCTCCCGCCCGAACTTCTCGACGATCCGTTTCGCGAGCGCCGGCCCGATCCCCGGAAACAGCTTCGACCCGAGAAACTTCTCGATTCCCACGACCGTCTTCGGCGAGTCGGGCACGCACACGCTGACCTTGAACTGGCGCCCCCACTTCCGATCCTCGACCCACTCGCCCGACACGCGCACCGGCATCCCTTCCTCGATGCCGAGGATGTTGCCGACGATCGTGACCTCGCCACCGCGCGACGCGAGCCGCGCCACGGTGTACCCGTTATCCGGGTTGCGGAACGTGATCCGCTCGAGTGTCCCGTCGAGGGTGACCTCTGCCACCGACGGAGCATACGCCAGAGCTATGATGCAGCGATGCACACCGTGACCGAGCTCGGGTCCCTCGCCGCCATCTTCGCGGTCATGATCGGCGGAGCGCTCTCCATCCGCGCGCGCATGAAGTCAGAGACCGGAGGCGCGGTCCTCGTCGTCGTCTGCGCAGCGCTCGCGCTGATCATCGGCTGGGTCGTCCTCGAGCGCCTGCACCGCGAACGCGACCACCAGCGCCTCGACGCCGCGATCACGAGCGCGCTCGGAGACGAGTGCAAGAAGCCCGCGCCCGCCGCGCCGGACCTCGCCGCGATGCACGAGCTGATGTGCGCCGCGGACACGCGCAACGCGGAGCTCCGCGTCGGCAACGATATCGATGTCGGCGTGGTCGCGCACGGCGAGCTCGTCGGCACCGCGCTGCCGCGGATCGTGCCCGGCAAGACGTATGTCGTCGCGCTCGTCGACGCGAGCGGCGCCGTGGTCGTCAGCTATCCGATCGATCCCAAGACCATGTTCTCGTACCTGCGCGATACGCACGTCCCGGGCGCGAAAGCCGCGCGCCTCTACGTCGATGACAAGGCCGTCGCCGACGCGCCGCTGAAGTGAGCGCCGATCAGCGTTGCGAGCTCGCCGCGCGCGGCGCCGTGCCGTCGACGTACTCGACCGCGTCCTTGCACGACAGGCTCTCGTACATCATCAGCGACTCCGAGTCGGCGAACACGCCCGGGCACTCGCGCACGCACCTCGCGCGGTCCTGCTCCGGGTGGCCCGGCTTGCACTCGATGTAGTGCGCGCACGCGCCGGTGCACGTGCCCGTGAGGTGCGGTCCGCCCATGAGGTGGCGGACGATGCAGCCCGACAGCACGAGTCCGAGCAGCGCGCCCAGGAGCGGCGAGCGACGCACGGCGACGAGCAGCGCGCCAGACTTCGGCGCGCGCGTCACGTCGTGCGGCTCCCGTGGCGACCTGCGCCGCCCGCGAAGCGCGATGCACCTTGGACGGCCTCGGCGAGCGCGCGCGATCCGTGCTCGAGCTCGTTGAGCAGCGCGGCCGGCAGGTCCTTGTCGTGCTGCTCGTACGCGCTCATCCGATCGGCGCGCAGCGCGGCCTGGGGGAGCGCGGCGAGCTCGTGCGCGAGCTGCTCGGCGGCGGCGCGCGCGGTGCCCTTCGGGACGACGCGGTTGACGAGCCCGATCTCGAGCGCTTCCGGCACCTCGACGGCGCGACCGGTGAGGATCAGGTCGAGCGCGCGCGACAGGCCGATCAGGCGCGGGAGCCGGATCGTTCCGCCGTCGATCAGCGGGACGCCAAAGCGGCGGCAGAACACGCCGAGGATCGCGTCGGATTCGGCGACGCGGAGGTCGCACCACAGCGCGAGCTCGAGGCCGCCGGCGACGGCGTGGCCCGCGATCGCCGCGATCACCGGCTTGGAGAGCAGCATGCGCGACGGGCCCATCGGACCATCGCCGTCGGGCGCGACGCGATTCGGCGTGCCGGCGGCCAGCGCCTTGAGGTCCGCGCCCGCGCAGAACGTGCCGTGATCGCCGTGGAGGACGCCGACGCGCGCGTCCGGATCGGCGTCGAACGCGCGGAACGCATCGGCGAGCGCCTGCGCGGTGTCGCGGTCGACGGCGTTCTTGGCGGCGGGACGGTCGAGGATGACCGTGGTCACCGGGCCTGAACGTTCGACTCGGACCATTGGCCGACTGTAGCATCGGGGCCATGAAGCGGATCGCGATCCTGACGAGCGGTGGCGACGCGCCGGGAATGAATGCGGCCGTGCGCGCCGCGACGTTGATCGGACGTGCGCTCGGCGCGGATGTGCTCGGCGTCGAGCGGGGATACAAGGGCATGCTCGAGGACGCGTTCGTCGACCTCGGGCCTCACGATGTCCAGGGCATCCTGCGCGAGGGCGGCACGATCCTCGGCAGCGCGCGGTGCAAGGAGTTCCACGAGCGCGCGGTTCGCGACCGGGCCCGCGCCGTGCTCGCGAAGCGCGAGATCGACGGGCTCGTCGTGATCGGCGGCAACGGCTCGCTGACCGGCGCGCAGTACCTCGCCGCGCCCGCGGAGATAGGCAGTGGTCGCCCGCTGAAGTTCATCGGCATCCCCGCGAGCATCGACAACGACCTCGGCCTGACCGGCCTCAGCATCGGCGTCGACACGGCGATGAACACGATCGTCGAGGCGTGCGACAAGATCGCCGACACCGCGACCGCCCACGACCGCACGTTCATCGTCGAGGTGATGGGACGCGACTGCGGCTACCTCGCGATGACGAGCGCGATAGCGGTCGGCGCCGACCTCGCGCTGTTTCCGGAGGCGGGCAAGCCGGAGGACGAGATCGTCGAGCAGATCGTCGAGACCGTGCTCGCGATTCGCAGCAAGCAGCGGCGCGCGCGCAAGGTGATCATCATCAAGGCCGAGGGCGTGAACCTCGCCGTCGATCGCCTCAAGTCGCTCGTCGACGCCCGGCTGCGCGAGCGCGTGCCCGATGCCGAGCCGGCGGCGATCGAGACGCGCGTGACCGTGCTGGGGCATGTTGTCCGCGGCGGGCGCCCCAGCGCGTTCGATCGGCTGCTCGGGAGCCGGCTCGCGAACGTCGCCGTGCGCAGCCTGATCGCCGGGCAATCTCACAAGATGGCCGCGTGGATGCCGCCGGTCGAGCTGCCCGAGGAGGTCGGTATGAGGTCGCCCTACGATCCGTACTGCTGGCTCGTCGATCTGGGCGCAGTCCTTGCGGAGACAGAAAATCTCCTGAAGGGGCGAAGCCCACTCGCACGCTGGCGAGCCGGCGCATTCGATCAGATCGAGGACGCGCTGCTGTTATGATGCGCCCAGGTGTCTGACGAGCAGACGTTCGATCGATCTCCGGCCGGGATGTATCGGTCCTCCCACGAGGGGAAGATCCTCTATGCGAACCCGGCGCTCGCGCGGATGCTCGGCTACACGGTCGACGAGCTGATCGGCAAGACGCTCGACACCGACATCTACGCCGATCCGACCGCGCGTGCGAAGTGCGTCGCGAAGTGGGCGCCGCTCGGCCGCATCGACGGCGCCGAGGTCGAGTGGAAGCACAAGGACGGCCGCCTGCTGACCGTGCAGCTGTGGGGCGCGGCCGTGATGACGCCCGAGGGCAAGCGGATGGAGGTGTGGGTCACCGACGTCACCGCGCTGCGGGCCGCGAACGCCGAGCTCGAGCGCACCGCGACGATCCTCGATCTCGTCGTCAAGCAGGTCGCCGCGATCTACTGGGTCGTCGACCGCGAGCTCACCGTGCTGCGCACCGGCGGCGCGATCCAGCAGGTGCTCGGCTACGAAGCGGGTCGCTTCCTCGGCCGCACGCTGTACGACGCGCACCGCGAGGATCCGAGCACCGTCGATTCGATCGCGCTGCACAAGCGGGCGCTCGCGGGCGAGATCGTCATGTTCGAGAACGAGTATCGCGGCAAGCACCTGACGAACCGGATCGGCCCGTATCGCGATAGCAGCGGCGCGATCATCGGCGTGATCGGCACGTGCCTCGACGTCACCGCGTCGCGCCAGCTCGAGCGCCGCATGGTCGACGCGCAGCGCGCGGAGAGCCTCGGCGTGCTCGCCGGCGGTCTCGCGCACGACTTCAACAACCTGCTCGTCGGCGTGCTCGGCAACTCCGACCTCGCGCTGCGCGAGATCCCGCGCGGGGCGCCCGGGCGCGCCGCCGTCGAGGCCGTCCGCGAAGCCGGGTTGCGCGCCGCCGAGCTGACGAACCAGCTGCTCGCGTATGCGGGCCGCGGCGGCGCCGGCAGCGTGCGCGTGCATCCGTCGGAGATCGTCGACGAGCTGCTGCGGATCACCGCGCCGTCGATCCCGAAGAACGTCGCATTCGAGATCGATGTCCCGCACGGCCTCGCGGTGCGCGGCGATCCCTCGCAGGTGCGCCAGGTGCTGCTCAACCTGATCGCGAACGCGCGCGACGCACTCGGCGATCGCGGCGGCACGATCCGCATCGCGGCGGTCGCCTACTACCACGACGGCAACGGCGAGCCGAACGACGTGATCGTCGCGCCGCCCGGCAACTACATCGTGCTCCAGGTCTGGGACGACGGTCCCGGTATGGATCCCGAGACGCGCCGCCACATCTTCGAGCCGTTCTTCACGACGAAGGAGACTGGCCACGGCCTCGGCCTCGCGGCGGTGCTCGGCATCGTGCGCGCGCACGGCGGCGGCGTGAAGCTCAAGACGGGGCGCGGCGAAGGCGCGAGGTTCTGCGTGTTCTGGCCGGCCGCCGTGACGATGCCGCAGCGCGCGGTCAGCGAGCCGCCGATCGCCGGCCGCACGGTACTGATCATCGACGACGAGGATCTCGTGCGCGATGTCGTCGCGCGGATGATCGAGGACCTCGGCTACAGTGCGATCACCGCGCGCGACGGCCGCAGCGGCCTCGACATCGTCGCGAAGAGCGCGGTCGATGCGGTGCTCGTCGACATGACGATGCCGGGCATGACGGGCGCCGAGGTGATCACGTCCTTGCGTGCGAGCCATCCCGGGCTGCCTGTCGTCTTGTGCAGCGGCTACGACCGCATGAAGGCAGGTCCGGTGCGCGCGGATGCCTATCTCCAGAAGCCGTTCCGGATCGAAGAGTTCGAACGCACTCTCGCGAAATTGCTGCCATTACGAAGTGTGTAGGCCCCTTTGGGCCTGGTAGGCGCGTGCGTATGCTGTCCTCGTGACCGAAACCGCGCCCGCCACGATCAAGGTCCTGCTCGTCGAAGACGACGCGCGGCTGGCGCAGCTCACTCAGCGCTACCTCGAGACGCACAACGTGCTCGTGACGGTGGCGTCGGATGGCGTCGAGGGTCAGGCCGAGGCGCTGCGCCGCCAGTACGACTGCGTCGTGCTCGATCTGATGCTGCCCGGTCGCGATGGGATCGAGGTGTGTCGCGCGCTGCGCCAGCGCACCGACGTGCCGATCCTGATGGTCACCGCGCGCGGCGAGGAGAGCGATCGCGTGCTCGGCCTCGAGGTCGGCGCCGATGACTACGTCACCAAGCCGTTCTCGCCGCGCGAGCTGCTCGCCCGGATCCGCGCGAACGTGCGCCGCGTGCGTGGCCAGACCGGCCCCGCGCCCGAGGTGATCCAGGTCGGGCACCTCGCGCTCGACACCGCGAACATGACGGTCAGCCTCGACGGCAAGCCGATCGAGGTCACCGCGTACGAGTTCTCGATCTTGCGCGCGCTGGCGCAGCGCCCCGGCAAGGTGCTGTCACGCGAGCAGCTGCTCGATCTCGCGAAGGGCTCGGCCGATCTCAGCTTCGATCGCTCGATCGATGTCCACGTCTCGCGCCTGCGCGCCAAGCTCGGCGACGACAGCCGCAATCCGAAGATCCTCAAGACGGTGAGAGGCGCCGGCTACATGCTGGCGGCGGGCGAGCTATGAGCAAGCGCAAGCTCGGCCTGCGCCTCTACGCACTGACCGCCGCGATCGCGATCGCGACGATGGCCGCGCTGATCTTCCTGCCGCGCTTCGTCGGCAGCCCGCATTACCTGGAGCCGCAAGCCGCGCTCGTGCAGAACATGGTCGATCGGTGGAGCGAGCGCATCCATCGCGATCCGGCGTCGCTCGACGTCAGCGTCGCGCGCCTCAAGGAACGCCTGCGGGGCAAGCTCACGGTGTTCGACAACCAGGGCAACGTGCTGCGCACGACCGCCGAGCCACTGCGGTTCGCGAGCGCCTCCGAACGCGAGGAGCTCGAGTCGGAGAAGTGGGCCCTGTCGTTTCACCGCATCGTCGTACGCAGTGATGACGGCACGATGATCGGCGTCTACGAGCCGAACGGGCCGGGCTTTCCGTGGGCGTTCTTCTTGCCGCTCGGCGCCGGCGTGCTCGTCGTCGTCGGCGCGGCGACGATCTGGTTCTCGCGCCGGCTCGTGCGGCCGATGGGGCAGCTTGCCGATGCGGCACAACGCCTCGGCTCGGGTGACCTCCAGGCGCGCGCGCAGCTGCATCGCGACGACGAGCTGGGCGACCTCGGCAAGGCGTTCGACGACATGGCCGATCGCACGTCGGGCCTGATCTCGTCGCAGCGCCAGCTGATGGCGGACGTCTCGCACGAGCTGCGCACGCCGCTCGCCCGCATCCGCGTCGCGCTCGAGCTCGCCGCCGAGGACCCCGCCGCCGCCAAGGACGTGCTCGCCGACGTCGGCACCGATCTCGACGAGATCGATCAGCTGATCGAGGACATCCTGACGACGGCGCGCCTCGAATCGGAGACGCGGATCAATCGCACCCCGACGACGATCGCCGAGCTCGCCGAGCGCGCGAGCAGCCGGTTCATCGCGCGCCATCCCGGCCGCAGCCTCGATCGCGCGATCGACGGCGGCGACCGCTCGCTCGAGTGCGACCCCGTCCTGCTGCGCCGCGCGCTCGACAACCTGCTCGACAACGCGGCGAAATATTCCGACGCAAACGTCCGCCTCGAGGTCCATCCGAACGGCAAGGCCGTCTCGTTCGAGGTCGTCGACAAGGGCATCGGAATGTCGCCCGACGAGCTCGCGCGCGCCGGAACGCCATTCTGGCGAGCCGACGGGAGTCGCGCCCGCAAGACCGGTGGCGTCGGCCTTGGCCTCGCGCTGGCACGCCGGATCGCGCGCGCGCACGGCGGCGACGTGACACTCTCCTCTGCCCTTGGCCGCGGCACGACCGCGCGCCTCGAGATCCCGATAGAAGGTGAACCGTGAAGCGCTGGATCCCTCGCATCATCGTCCTCGCGATCGTCGCGGGATTGGCCGCGTTCCTGTTGATCAAGAAACCGTGGGCGGCCGGCGAGACGCCGGTGACGTTCTCCACCGTCACCGTGTCGCGCGGCAACATGGCGGCGCAGGTCACCGCGAACGGCACGCTGTCGGCGCGCACGACGGTGCAGGTCGGTGCGCAGGTCTCGGGCCGTGTCACCGAGCTCGACGCCGACTTCAACACGCAGGTCAAGAAGGGCCAGGTGCTCGCGAAGCTCGACGAGAGCTTGCTCAAGGCGCAGATCGATCAGGCGCAGGCGACCTACGACCTGCAGCTCGCGAACGAGAAGAAGGCCGAGGTCGCGCTGATGGACGCCGATCGCCAGCTCAAGCGCCAGCAGGGTCTGCAGCAGCAGCAGCTGATCGCGGGCGCGACCGTCGAGGGCTACGAGGTCACGCGCGATACGGCGCGGGCGGCGCTCGCGGCGTCGAAGGCGAGCGTGTCGCAGGCGTACGCAAACCTGTCGCAGGCGAGGACGAACCTCGGCTACGCGACGATCTACTCGCCGATCGACGGCGTCGTGCTGACACGCAGCTATGACATCGGCCAGACGGTGCAGTCGTCGTTCTCGGCGCCGACGCTGTTCACGATCGCGGCCGACCTCTCGGTGATGCAGATCGATACCAGCGTCAGCGAGTCCGACGTCGGCGCGCTCAAGGAAGGCATGAAGGCGACGTTCACCGTCGACGCGTTCCCCGGCAAGACGTTCGAGGGCACGGTGCGCCAGGTGCGCAACTCGCCGACGACCACGCAGGGCGTCGTCACGTACGACGCGGTGATCGACGTCAACAACCAGGATCACGCACTGCGCCCGGGCATGACCGCGAACGTCACGTTCGTGCTCGACCAGGTCGCCGACGCGATCAAGATCCCGAACGCCGCGCTCCGCTTCAAGCCGACGCGCGATCAGATGATGGCGCTCGCCGACAAGTTCGGCATGAAGCGCGGCGGCGGCTCGGGCTCGGGCTCGGGCCATCATCATCGCGATGGCAGCGGCGCGGGCGGCCCGTCGGCGGGCGGCAGCGGCGGGATGCCGCGCGCGGATGCAGCGAGCGGTGCGTCGGGCGGCGCCGGCATGAAGTTCGGCGACAAGAAGCCGGTGTGGAAGCTCGTCGACGGCAAGCCGAAGATGGTGCTGATCAAGCCGGGCCTCACCGACGGCAGCTCGACACAGATGATCGAGGGCGACCTCCAGCCGGGCGACCAGCTGATCACCGAGATCCAGGGCCTCAAGACGTCGCCGAACCGGAAGATCGGAGCGTTCTAGATGGCGACGCCCCTGGTCGAGATGCGCGGCATCGAGCGCACGTACGTGATGGGCGATAACCTCGTCCACGCGCTGCGCGGCGTCGATCTGACGATCGAGCAGGGGTCGTCGATCGCGATCATGGGGACGTCGGGCTCCGGCAAGTCGACGATGATGAACATCATGGGCTGCCTCGACGTGCCGACGAAGGGCACGTACGCGCTCAACGGTCGCGATGTGTCGCGGCTGTCGCGGGCGCAGCTCGCCGAGGTGCGCGGCCGGATGATCGGCTTCGTGTTCCAGTCGTTCAACTTGCTGTCGCGCACGAGCGCGCTCGAGAACGTCGAGATGCCGCTGATGTACCAGGGCATCCACGCGGCCGATCGGCACAAGCGTGCGATGGCGGCGCTCGAGCGCGTCGGTCTCGAGTCGCGCAGCGATCACCATCCGAACCAGCTCTCCGGTGGACAGCAGCAGCGCGTCGCGATCGCGCGCGCCCTCGTCACCGAGGCGCCGATCATCATGGCCGACGAGCCGACCGGCAACCTCGACACGAAGACGTCGTACGAGGTGATGGCGATCCTGCAGGGCCTCGTCGCGCAGGGCAAGACGGTCATCCTCGTCACGCACGAGCAGGACATCGCGGCGTACGCGCGGCGCGTGATCACGCTGCGCGACGGCAAGATCATCGACGACAAGACGCAGGAGCCGCTCGACGCGAGCAAGGCGGTCGCCGCATGAACATCCTGACGACGCTCAAGCTCGCGTTCCGCGCGCTGTGGCGCAACAAGGTGCGCTCGCTGCTGACGATGCTCGGCATCGTGTTCGGCATCGGCGCCGTGATCGCGATGGTCGCCGGCGGCCAGGGCGCGCAGGCGAGCGTGCGCCAGGTGTTCCAGAATCTCGGCACGAACGTGATCCAGGTGATGAACGGCTCGCAGTCGTCGGGTGGCGCCGCCGGCGGCATGGGCTCGAAGATGTCGCTGACGTGGGATGACCTCGCGGCGATCCAGGATCCGGCGAACGTGCCGACGGTCCACTGGGTCGCGCCGCTGCTCAACACGCGCGGCCAGGTCAGCTCCGACGAGCAGAACTGGAACACGACGGTCTACGGCACGACGGCCGTGTGGTTCAAGATCCGCAACTGGGACGCATCGGCGGGCTCGGTGTTCGACGAGGACACCGGCAACTCGAACCAGAAGATCGCGGTGATCGGCGCGACCGTGCAGAAGCAGCTGTTCCCGAGCGGCGCGGCCGTCGGTCAGGTGATCCGGATCAGCGGCCAGCCGTACGAGGTCACCGGCGTGCTCGACAGCAAGGGCGCGGGACCGATGGGCGACATGGACGACCTCGTCGTGATCCCGGTCAAGACGTACCAGCAGAAGCTCGAGAAGGGCCTCGCGAAGTACATCAAGGGCCAGCTCGTCGTCTCGATGATGAGCGACGATCAGGGCGACGCGACGATCGCATCGATCACGAATCTGCTGCGCGATCGCCACAAGCTCGACGCGTCGCAGGACGACGACTTCCGCATCCGCAACCCGGCGGAGTTCGCGAAGGCGCAGCAGGACTCGACGAACCGCATCGCGTGGCTGTTGAAGATCGTCGCGGCGGTGTCGCTGTTCGTCGGCGGCATCGGCGTCATGAACATCATGCTCGTCAGCGTGATCGAGCGAACGCGCGAGATCGGCATCCGCATGGCCGTCGGCGCGCGCCCGATCGACATCATGACGCAGTTCCTCGTCGAGTCGCTCGCGCTCGCCGCGATCGGCGGCCTGCTCGGGCTGGCGCTCGGCTGGGAAGGCGCGCACTTCATGGCGGGCTATTTCGGTTGGCAATTCTTCTTCCCCGCGGCGACCGCGATGATCGCGTTCGCTGTCGCGGGAGGTGTCGGCGTGGTCTTCGGTCTGTATCCCGCGATTCGCGCGTCACAGCTCGATCCGATCACGGCCCTGAGGTACGAGACATGAAGTCCATCCTTGCATTGCTCTTGCTGCTCGCCGCGTTTCCCGCCGCTGCTCAGCCGGCTCCCGGTGCCGGTTCCGGTGCGGGTTCCGATCAGCCGCTGCCCAATCCCGAACAGCCGTCGTGGCTGCCCGGCGTGCAGGACGTCACCGCCGCCGAGACCGCGACGCCCGGCAAGCTGACGATCACGATGCAGCGCGCCGTCGAGATCGCGATGAGGCAGAACCCGACGGCACGCCAGGCGCGCGCGACCGCCGAGGCGGCGGCAGGACGCGTCGATCTCGCGAAGATCCCGGAGCGGCCGACGCTGTCGGTCGCCGGCACGCTCGGCGCAGGCAACAAGATCCCGCGCCCGTGCGACGCTCTGGATCCAAACTCGCCCACCTGCGGCGGCTTCTTCACGACGCAGGAATCGACCGGACTGTCGGCGACCGCGACGTGGCGCATCTACGATTTCGGCCTGACGCGCGCGAACGTCAATGCCGCGCAGGCGAACGCCGAGGCCGCGAGCGCCGGCATCGGCACGACGGGCCTCGATATCCGCACGAACGTCGAGCTCGCATACCTCGAGGCGGTCGCACGCGGGCGGTTGATCCTCGTCGCGCAGGCAACCGTGAAGTCGGAGGAGGCGCACCTCGATCAGGCGAAGCGATTCGTCGCCGCGCAGGCGCACGATCCGATCGAGGTGCAGCAGGCGCAGGCGCGCGCCGCGAATGCCCGCTCCGCGCTGGCCCAGGCGCAGAGCAACGAGGCCGTCGCGCTCGCGAACCTGCGCGCCGCGATCGGCTGGCTCGATCCGACGCGCGCGCCGGCGGTCGATCCGAGCTGGCCGACGCCGTCGGAGCAGGAGCCGCCGGATCTCGCCGGGCTCGTCGACAATGCGCGCAAGAACCGCCCCGAGATCGTCGCCGCCGACAAGCAGATCGCGGCCGCCGATGCGTCGCTGACCGCCGCCCACGCCGAGCGCCGTCCGATCCTGTCGGCGCAGGCCGGCACCGCGTGGAACCCGGGCACCGGCGACTGGTCGCCGCAGCCGACGTGGCAGGCCGGCCTGACGCTGTCGTGGCTCGCGTGGGATGCCGGGCGCAGCCGCGCCGACGTTCGCGTGGCAAATGCGAACCGCGAATCGGCGATCGCGAGCCGTGATGCACTGCTCGTCTCGCTGACGAGCGCCCTCGAGTCAGCGCGCGCGCAGATCGTATCGAACCGCGCGAACGTCCAGGCGTCGAACGAGGCGGTCGCGGCGGCGCAGGCCGAGCTCAAGCTCGCCGAGGCGCGCTACGCGCAGGGCCTGGGCTCGCAGATCGAGCTCGCCGACGCACAGACCGCCGTCACGACGGCCGAGGGCAACCTCGTACAGGCCGAGTGGCAGCTCGCCGACGCGTGGGCCTCGCTTCGCCGTGCGACCGCGCAGACGCAGTAGCTAGCAGTCGTCGGGGATGCGCTCGCTCACCGGCTTGTCGTCGTCGCGGATCTCGAAGAACCACATCGGCTTGCCGTCGTTGTCGCGATAGACGAGCTGCGCGACCGCGCCGTTCGCATCGGGATGCTTCGCGAGCACGCGCTTCCACACCTGCGCCGCGCTGCACTTCGGCGGCCGCAGCAGCGTCTCCTTGCAGTTCTGGCTCGGCGTCTCGTACATCGTCGCCTCGCCCGGCTCGATCACGATGTAGAACGCGCAGTGATGCTCCTGCGGAACGCCGCGCGGCACGCTCGCGTCGTCCTTGCCATGCGACGGCGAGATGAAGCGCAGCGTGACCTGGCCCGTCGAGCTCGCGAAGCCGGGCAGCGTCAGGTCGGCGTGGCCGTCCGAGAAGACATTCGCCGCATCGATCCACCACACCTGCGCATCGGGCACATACTTGTGCGCCTCGGCGTACGCCTGTGCGATCAGCTTCTCGACGTTGACGTGCTTCGGATCGAACCCCGCGAACGACACCGAATGCCGCGTGAACCAGCCCGGCGGCGAGGCCGGCTTCGGCGCGGGCGGTGGCGTGCCGGCAACGCGCGGCGGCGTGCCTGCACCGGCAAGCGCAGCGTTGATCTGGTTGCCGATGTCGAGATCGGCCTGGCCCATGCTGCCGACGAGCTTGCCGATCAGCTTCTGCCGCTCGGCCTTCGGGATCTTGCTCCACCCGCCGTACTTCTTGATCGCGGCGCGCACCTCGGGCGGCCACGCGGCCTGCGCCTCCGCCGGCAGGTCGTTGAGCACCTCGTCGAGCTGCGCGGCCTGATCGTCGGAGAGGTCGCCGTCGTCGTCCTTCGCGGTCGGCGGCTCGGGCGTCGGCGGCGGCTCGGGCGTCGGCTGCGGTCCCGGTGGCGTCGGCGGCGGGCTCGGCTGGTCGTTGCGCGCCTCGCCGCTCGCGACGCCGCTTCCGCCGTTCGCCCCACTCGAGCCACCGCCGGCGACCAGCACGCCCGCCGTCACGCCACCGCCGACGAGCACGAGCGCCCCGAGGCCGATCCACAGGCCCTTCTTGCTCGCCTTCGTGCGGCCCGTCGCGTCGGGGCGCGTGTTGTCGGGGCGCGTGTCGGCGGGACGCGTGACCTGACCGGCCGTTGTCGTCGGCAGCGCCGGCGCGGTCGCGACGCCGCTTCCCGCATTGCGCGCCCAGCTCGCGGGTGGCGTCGGCGTCCAGCCCCCGGTCGTCGGTGCACGGCCCGGCGCGATCGGCGCCCACTGCTCCGCCGCCAGCTGCGACGTCGCGTGCTGCAGCGCCATGCTCATCGCGTGCGCCGAGTTGAACCGCTGCTCCGGCGCCTTCGCCATCGCCGCGTAGATCACGTGCTCCATGCCCTCGGGCATGTCGCGTCTCAGCGCGCGCGCGCTCGGCGGGGGCGCCTCGACATGCTTGCGCAGCAGATCGAACAGCGAGTCGGCGACAAACGGCTTGGTGCCCGTCGCGCACTCGAACAAGATCACGCCGACGGAATACAGATCCGCGCGCGCATCGACATGCCGCCCCGATGCCTGCTCGGGCGACATGTAATGAGGCGTCCCCATCAGCGAGCCGGTGTGCGTCGCGCTGCCGCCGAGCTCGGGCTGCAGCTTCGCGATGCCGAAGTCGAGCACCTTCGGCCGCCCCGCGGGCGTGACGAAGATGTTGTCGGGCTTGAGGTCGCGATGCACGATCCCCTTCGCGTGGGCCGCGCCGAGCGCATCGAGCACCTCGGCGACCAGCCGCGCGATCCCGCCGAGCGGCAGCGGCTGCCCGGCGCGCACCGCCGACTCGATGATCGACGACAGCGGCGCGCCATCGAGATACTCCATCACGATGTACGGCCGCCCATCCGGCAACGTCGCGAGGTCGAGCACGTTGACGATGCTCTCGTGGCGGATCAGGTTCACCGCCTTCGCCTCGGAGAAGAACCGCTCGACGAGATCGCGCCGGTCGCTGCACTCGCGGCTCAGGACTTTGATCGCGACGCGACTGCCGATCTGCGGATGCACGCCCTTGTACACGCGCCCCATCCCGCCGATCCCGAGCAGCCGCGCGATCCGATACACGCCGACCTGCGTCCCGAGCAGCAGGTCATCGCCGCGTGGCAGCATCGCGGTCCCGTCGTTCGGGCACGCCGCGGCAACCGCATGCGACGCACCACACTCCGGGCACACGAACATGGCGCTCAGCCTAACACGCGCCCGCCGACGCGCCGCCGATGGCCGGATGCCGGCCGCACGTCCGTCCGCGTCTCGTCCACACCGTCGGACGCGCGCGCGCAACCGCGCGAACGCACGCCCGTCGACGCGCACGCAGAGCTGGCGCGCGAGTTGCTGTTCGTACGCGCGTGGCTGTTCGTCTGCACGTGGCTGTTCGACCGCACGCGAGCGAATCACCACGCGAACGGCTGTATCGCCGCGGCGTCGCCGCGCTCGCCGATGCGGAGCTGGTCGACATGCTGGTCGGCCCGCGCGCGCCCGCACCACGCGCAACTCACCGCGCAACTCCCCGCGCAACTCCGGCCGGCGCGACTCGACCCCATGTCGAGCTTGCCGAGCTCGCGCGCGCCTCTCCCCACGAGCTCGCACGCGTCGCCGGCCTCGGTCGCGCGGGTGCGGCGCGGCTCGCGGCGGCGTTCGAGCTCGGCCGCCGTGCGATCGAGGCAGCGCAGCATCGCGCGCACGTGCGCAGCCCGCAGGACGTGCTCGCGCTGCTCGGGCCGCGCGTCGCCGGGCTGCGCCAGGAGCTGTTCTTCGCGATCGGGCTCGACGTCCGTCATCGCGTGCTCGACGTCGTCGAGATCGCGCGCGGCACCGCGACCGACGTCGGCGTTCATCCGCGCGAGGTGTTTCGCCCCCTCGTGCGGAGTGCGGCGGCAGGTGCGGTGCTCGCCCACAACCATCCGTCCGGCGATCCGACGCCGAGCGCGGATGACATCGCGCTGACGCGCCGGCTTTGCGCGGTCGGCAAGGTGGTCGGGATTCCGGTGCTCGACCACGTCGTCATCGGCGGCAACGCGATGAGGTCGATCGCCGAGTGCATCGGAGACCTCTGAGGCCCGGCGCCAGAGAGGCAGGTAGAACAACGTTCTAACGTCGCTCGCCCGGGGATGTACTCGCGACTGCCCGGGCCGTCGGATGCACAACGTTCGTACGCGCGCGTGTGCGACCATGAGGCATGCGGAGCGCGCTCGCCAACGCGTGGCTCAGGGCTGCCGCGTGCGCGACGACGGTTGCGCGCGTGGCGGCTGCCGCGTGCCTGCTCGCCGCGGTCGCGGGTTGCGGGCGCCTTGGCTTCGACGAGCGGGGCGGCGGCGATGCGGCGGGCGGCGGCGGCGACACGAGCGGCGACGGGCCGAGCGTCACGCGCTGGTCCCGCCTGACCGCGTACACGAACGCGAGCTGCGGCATCTACGCGAACAACGTCTACTGCTGGGGCGACAACGGCTCGGGCCAGATCGGCGTCATGACCGCGGGCAGCTCGGCGGCGACGCCGCAGCAGGTCCCGCTGCCGGCGGGCACGGTGCGCGATCTGTCGATGGGCGATAGCGCGGCGTGCGCGATCGTCGATACCGACCTGTGGTGCTGGGGATCGCTCGGCGCACCGGCACCGACGAGGATCGCGCTCGGCATGCCCGCGACGGCGGTGTCGGTCGGGCACGGGTTCCAGTGCGCGATCGCGACGGGTGCGGTGTGCTGGGGCACGAACACCGCCGGCCAGCTCGGCACGGGCGACAACAACGCGCGCTCGATCCCGTCCGCGGTCAAGCAAGGTGGTGCGTTCGTCGCGATCGAAGCGGGCGACGATCACGCGTGCGCGCTCGATGCTTCGAACGCCGCCTGGTGCTGGGGACACAACGACGACGGCGCGATCGCGCTGCCGATCGCGACGAACAGCTCGAATTCTCCGGTCGCCCAGCCCGCGGGCGTCACGACGCTTCCCCAGATCGCCGGCTGGCACACGTGCGCGCTCTCCGCGGGCACCGTGCGCTGCTGGGGCGAAGGCGATCACGGCGAGCTGGGCAACGGAGGCACGAGCAACTCGTCCGCCGCGGTCACGGTCACCGGCCTGGCCGCACCGACGGCGATCGCGACCGGCGGCGGGCCCAGCGACGGCGACGCCTCGTGCGCGATCGACGGCAGCGCGATCCGCTGCTGGGGAAACGGTTTCTTCGGCCGCCTCGGTCAGGGAACCGCAAACCAGTCGCTGACGCCGGTCACGGTCGTCGGCCTGCCCGCCGCGCAGCCGCTCGAGGTCGCGATCGGCGACGACCACGCGTGCGCCGCGCTCGACGACGGCAGCGTCTGGTGCTGGGGCCGCGGCGATGCCGGCCAGCTCGGCGACGGGCGGAGCATGTCGAGCCTCGCGCCGGTTCGCGTCGTGAATCCCTAGCGCGCTCGGCAACGGAGCGCATCGAGCCTCGCGCCGGTGGGCGTGCAGGGTCGACCGACTACGGCGTCGGCTGCGTCGTCGGGCCGGGCGGCGGCGGCGGCGGACCCGGCGGGCCTCCGCGCTCGCGCAGCTGCGCCTCGAGCTCGCGCACGCGGGCCCGCGCCTCGTCGCGCTCGCGTTCGACGCCCGCGCGAGCGGCGGCAGCGGCATCGCGCTCCTTCTCGGCGGCGGTCTGCGCGGCACGTGCGGCATCGCGTTCCTTCTCGGCGGCGTCGCGGGCGGCCTTCGACGCGTCGCGGTCGCGCTCGGCGGCGGTCTCCGAGGCACGGGCCGCATCGCGCTCCTTCTCGGCGGCGTTCTGCGACGCGCGCGCGGCGTCGCGATCTTTCTCGGCTGCGTTCTGCGCGGCGCGGGCGGTGTCGCGATCCTTCTCGGCGATCGCCTGGACCGCCTTCGCGGTGTCGCGCTCCTTGAACGCGTCCGCCCTCTCCTGCATCGCCTGCTGGAATTGCTTGAGCGCCTCGTCGGCGTCGCCCTTCGCCTGCGCGGCGGCGGACTCGGCGGCGCGGCGCGTCTCCTCGGCAGCGCGGCGCTTGCGCTCGGCTTCGAGGCGCAGCGCCTGGGCGTCCTTACCTTCGCGCTCGGCTTGCTCCGCGCGCGCCTTCGCTTCGGCGGCATCGCGCGAGGCGGCATCGGCATCGCGCTCCTTCTCGGACGCGTTCGCGCGCGCAGCGGCGGCGACGGCGCGCAGGTCGGCTTCTTCCTTCGCTTGCCGCGAGAGCTGGGCCCACACGAGCGCGCCGCCGATCAAGAAGACGATCACGGAGAGCACGGCGACGGCGGCGGCACGGTTGCGGCGCGCCCACCGCGCGAGGCGGCCGGTGATCGAGTAGCGATGCGAGAAGACGAGGTCGCCCGTCAGGTACTGCTTGAGCGCGCGGACGAGCTCGTCGGCGGTGAACCGCTGGCCGGGATCGCGATGCATCGCGCGCGCGATGATCCCCGACAGCTCCGGATCGCGCGGCATCGCGGGCGCCACCGGATCGTCGGCCTGCAGCCACGCGAGGAACGCATCGAGCTGCGCGGTCTTGCCGCCGACCGACGACGCCGATCGCCACACGAACGGCGTGCGGCCCGAGACGACCTCGTACAGCGTGATGCCGAACGAGTAGACGTCGAACGACGGGTTCGCCTTGCGGCCTTGCGACTGCTCGAGCGGCAGATACGGCGGCGTGCCGGCGCTGATCGTCACCATGCGCCCCGACACCGACGGATCGTGATCGTGGATCGACGGCTCGCTCGCGGCCGGCGCATCGAGATCGCGCGCGATGCCCCAGTCGATCAGCGTCGCTTCGCCGCGCTTGCCGAGCAGGATGTTGTTCGGCGTGACGTCGCGGTGGACGACGCGATGCTCGTGCGCGTACGCGAGCGCCTCCGCGATCGCGACGAGGTTCGACAGCAGCTCGAGTCGCTCGTGCGTGCGCGGCTGGCCGTCGCGCTCCTCTTCGTCCGCGAGGTCATCGAGTCGATCGCGCAGCGACACACCGTCGACGCGCTCGAGCACGCAGAACGGCCAGCCGACCGACGACTTGCCCAGCTCGAACAGCGTGACGATCGCCGGGTGCTGCAGCTTCGCGAGCACGCGCGCCTCGGCGCTGACGCGGCGGCGGAACATCTCGGCCATGCCGGCGGGCAACGAGTCGTCCTCGCGCGGCGCCTTGAGCATGACGGTGCGGCCGAGGCGGCGGTCCTCGGCGGCGAAGATCTGGGCCATGCCGCCCTTGGCGACCGGCTCGGCGGGCCACTTGAACGCCTGCTCGCTGACCAGGCCCTTGGGCAGGTCGAGCGGAATCGGCGGCTCGTCATCGTCCGCGGCGACGACCGAGCGACACATCTCGCACTGCTGGATGTGCGCGCTGACCGAAGCGTCGCCCCGCGCGCGCAGCTGCGCGATCGTCGGGTGGGGCCCGCTCGATCCGAGCGATGGCTGCGTCTCGTCGGTCTCCATCACGTCGAGCATAACCGCGTCATCGCGGCGATGCAGGTTTCGGTTGAGCGGTGCTCAGTGATCGCAGTCAGGGCCGTGCACGTGGCCCTCTTCACCGTGCGCGGGCCCCGACGGAACCGGCGTGCCCTGCTGGGTCAGCTTCTCGACCTCGGTGACCTGCGCGTTGTCGATGAGGAACTTCAGGACCTTGTCCTGGCGCAGCGAGTACGTGACCGAATCGAGGCGGCCATCGCGCTGCCACTCGGCGCGCAGCTTCGCGGGCGGCGTGTTGCGCGTCTTCGCGGTCTGCTCGATGTGCTTGCCGAGCTCCTCGTCGGTGACGGTGAGGCTCTCCTTGTCGGCGATCGCCTCGAGCAGCAGCTGGCCGCGGACCTCGTCGGCGCCGGCGGGGCGCATCTTCTCCTTGAGGTCATCGGGGATCTGCGCGTTGCGCTCGGGCTTCATGCCGAGCATCTGGCGCAGGCGCTGGTACTGCATCTCGACCGCGCGATCGACGAGCGACTGCGCGACCGGGATCTGGTTCTTCTTGATCAGCTCGCGCAGCACGCCTTCGCGCGCCTCGCGATCGATCACCTCGCGCTCCTTGTCCTCGAGCTCCTTGCGGAGCGCGGCGCGGAGACCGTCGAGCGTGTCGGCCTTGCCGGTGTCCTTCGCGAACTCGTCGTCGAGCGCCGGCACGTCCTTCGCGCGCGCCTCGATGATCGTGACGGTCAGGTTCGCCTTGCGGCCCTTGATCGAGTCGTCCTTGTGATCCTCGGGGATCGTGATCTCGATCTGCTTGTCCTTGGTGTCGAGCGGGATACCCGTCAGCGCCTCGCGGATGCCGGGGAGCGGCTCGCGCTCGGCGTCGTCGAGGTCGACCGCGAACTGCGGCTGGTTGATCTGGTGCTCGCCGATCGTGCCCGTGATCGACAGGCCGACGATATCGCCGGGCGCCGTCACCTCGCGGCCTTCGATCGGACGCAGCTCGGTGTGCTCGCGACGGAGCGCGGCGAGCGCCTCGTCGACTGCCGACTCGGGCACGTCGAGCTTGCGACGCTCGATCGCGAGGCCCTTGTAGTCCTGCGGCGTCACTTCACCGCGGACCTCGATGATCGCGGCGAACTTGAACGGCTGACCCTTCTTGATCGGATCGGCTTCCTCGACGCGCGGCTCGGCGACTGCCGCGAGGTTGTGCTCCTGGTTCGCGCGGAAGAACGACTCGCGAACGAGCTCGTACGCGACCTCGGCGTTGACGCGCGGTCCGTAGACCTGCTCGAGCACCGGACGCGGAACCTTGCCCTTGCGGAACCCCTTGAGCGCGACGCCTTTGCCGAGCTCCTTGTACGACTCGTTGAGCTTCGCGCTCACGGTCTCCCAGGGGATCTCGACAAACATCTTCTTCTCGACGGGCGAGACTTCTTCGATGCGGACCTGCATAGCGGCAGGTGTGGTTACCACATCACGTTCGCATTCGATACGTCGGCTCGCCCCCGACGGGCTCGCCCGGTTCGATCAGGTCCCCGAGCCCAAAGAATTCGAGCTTTTTGGTCAGCTCTTCCATGAAGCTGACGGCGTCGGCGATGTCGAGCATCTGCCCGATCGCGCGGGCGGCCAGGCTGCCCTGCTCGCCGAGGGCGTTGAGGACGCGGCGCTCGGCAGCGTCGATCACGAAGTCGCTGGGCACGATGCGGTCGACGAACCGGCCGAGCTTCTGCGAGACGTTGGGCGCGAGCCCGAGCCGCACGACCGCACTCTGCGCTCCGGATCCCGACGCGTAGCCGAGCGCGGTTCGCGCCATCGAGCCCATCGGCGGCGGACGCGTACGACCGGTGCGCGAGCGCGGCATCGGCGTGCGACGCAATTCTTGCTGATGCGCCTGCACGGCGCTGACCTGCGTCGCGATCTGCTGCTGCGGCACGCGCGCGGCGCCGACGCGCTCGACATACGCGACCTGTGGCTGGCGCGGCGTGCCCGGTGCCCAGTTGCCGGTCGGCTCGCGATCGAACGTCTGGCTCTCGTCGACGAGGCGCGGCGGGTTGCCCTTGCTGCCCGCGAGCCGGCGCGCGGCCTGCTCGAGGCTCGCCTTGACCTGCTGCGCGCGGTGGTCGCTGTTGTCGCCGCCGACATGGATGCCCCACGGCCCGTTGTGATCGAGCCCGGCCGGTCCGATCGCGAGCTCGATACCGTGCAGCATGATCGTCGGCAGCGTCTGATCGCGGCTCTCTGCATACGCGCGCATCAGCACGCGCTGCTCGGCCCACTTCTCGGCGATCACCATCACGGATCGGTAGTGGCTCGGCGGCGACGCGGGGCTGCGCAGCCAGTCGTCCACGATCCGGATCTGCGCCATGCTCTTCGAACATCATACAGCTTGTGTGGCAACGTTGGCGCGATGCGAACCGCGCAGTTGACGTTCGGCCTCGTCCTCGTCGCGCTCGTCCTCGACGCGACCGGCGGTCCCGGCTGGGGCATCGCGAGCGCACGCGCCGTGCTCGCCGCACGCATGGATCACAGCGCAGGTGCGCCGCTGTACGACGTGCTCGCCAGTGTCGCCGCGCTGCTGCCGTTCGGCGAGGTCGGGTTTCGCGTCGCCCTGCTCGGCGCGCTGCTCGGTGCGCTCACCGCCGTCGGCGTGCTCGAAGCCGCGCGCGTGCTCGTTCCGAAAGATCCGTTCGCCGCGATCGCCGGCATCGTCGTGCTCGTGCTCGCGCCGCCGTTTCGCGAGTCGTCGCCCGCGCTGCTCGCCGCGTGCGGCACGGTGTGGGCGCTCGCGCGCGCGGGCACGCTCGCCGGCCTCGCTTCGTGCGCGATCGTCGTCGGCAGCGCGCCGGTTCTCGGGCTCGTGCTCGCGGTGCCGATCGGCCGCAAGACGCCGCGCGAGGATCGTCCGCTCGGCCTCGCGATCCTCGGGATGACCGCGATCGCACTGTGGCTCGGCGCGGAAGGACGGCTTCCCGGCATCCATCCTTCGCTCGCGCGCGCGATCGCCGAGACGCAAGGCGGCGCGATCGTCGTCGGGGCCGGCCTCATCGGCATCGGCTTCGGCGCGCTGACCGGACTGCCGCGCGCCCGCGAGCTCACCGTGATCGCGGTGATCGTCGCGGCGTACGAGCTCGTCGTCGGCGGAGCCGGCACCACACTGCTCGCGACGCTCGCGATCGGCATCGCCGTGCTGCCCGCCGCGATCGTGCGCGCCGCCGGCCCGAGCACCGATGCCAGGCGCACGCTCGTCGCGATCGTCGCCGCCGTGCCACTCGCCGGCGCCGCGCTGCTCGTCGGGATCACGCGCGAGCGGCCCGGCTCGACGCCGACGCGGCTCGTCGACGATCTCACCGCCGACGTCCCCGCGGGCCCCGGCGTCCTCGTCGCGACGCGCGCGCCGTCATACGAAGCGCTGCAGTACGAGATGTCGATCGCGGGCGCGCGACCGGATCTCGCGCTCGTGCCTCCGCTGCCGCCGCAGCAGGCCGACGTCGTCGTCGCCGAGGCGATCCGCGCCGACAAGATCGCCGCCGCCGACGCCGCCGCGTTCGGCCGCCTCGACGTCAAGCGCGTGATTCCGCGCGGCCGCGGATTCCAGCTGATCGGCGATCTGCCCGATCACGGCGAGCCGGTGCTCGAGCCTGCGACGTACCCGACCGCGCTCGGCGCGCAGGAGTCCGCGATGCTCGCCCTCGAACGCGCGCGTCACGAAGCCGCGAGCGGCCGCCTCGATGCCGCCGCGCGCGCCGCCGGCCTCACCGATCGCTTCCACGCCGCGGATCTCGCCGTGCTCGCGGCGACGATCCCGTCCAAGCAGCGCCCCGCCCTCTTCGGCTTCTTGCCGCTCGACCAGCCGCCGCCGGGCCGCTGGCTACTCGACGTTTTCGGCGACGACCTCGCATGGGTCGCCGGCCTCGAGCTCCCGAAGCTCTCCGCGAGCGACGCGATGCCTCGCCGGCTCCACGCGCTGTGGAC
>JAFAOG010000260.1 GCA_019237945.1 Deltaproteobacteria bacterium
TCCGCAACGTCATCCTGATCATGTCGAGCAACGCCGGCTCGCGCGAGATGGCGATGGGCCGCATCGGCTTCGGCGATTCGATCGCCGACAGCAAGGACGGCAAGAAGGCGCTCGAGCGCGTGTTCACGCCCGAGTTCCGCAACCGCCTCGATGCCACCGTGTTCTTCGGCTCGCTGCCGATCGAGGTGATCCGCAAGGTCGCTCGCAAGTTCCTCGACGAGCTCGACGGCCAGCTGGTCGAGAAGAAGGTGCACCTCGAGGTCTCGCCGGCCGCGATCGACTGGTTCGTCGAGCACGGCTACGACAAGGCGATGGGCGCGCGGCCGATGGCGCGCATCGTCCAGAACACGCTCAAGGCGCCGCTCGCGAACGAGATCTTGTTCGGCAAGCTCGTCAACGGCGGCACCGCGTACGTCGACGTCAAGGACGGCCAGATCGACATTCGCTGCGAGCCCGACGCGAACTGAACGCGCGGGGAAGGGCGCGCATGGGGTAGGTTCGCCCCGTGCGTCGCTTGCTCGTGTCGTTCGTCGCCGTCGTGGTCGCCTGCGGTCATCCCGCGCCCGCGCCCGTTGTCCACGCGCCCACCGCGCCGGCGTGGAAGGGTCCCGAGATCCTCGCGAGCGTGCCCGCCGACACGCCGTACCTGTTCGGCGTGCTCGAGGCGCCGGCGCCGGCGGTACGCGCGCGGCTGGTCGCGCAGAGCGGCGAGCAGATCAAGGCGGCGCTCAAGAAGGCGGCGACCGGCGAGGGCCGCGCGGCGCTCGTCGCGGCCGCGCTGTATGCGGAGCTCGATGGCGTCGAGCCGGCGCACTGGATGGAGTCGCTCGGGTTCTCGAGCGAGAGCCGCTTCGTGCTGTACGGGATGTCGCTGTGGCCCGTGCTGCGCGTCGAGGTCAAGGATGCGAATCGCGTGCGCGAGCTGCTCGCGCGGATCGTCAAGGCGGGCGCGCCCGACGTGCGGCCCGAGACGGTCGGCCACGCCGAGCTGTACAAGATCAGCGAGAGCTACTTCTCGGTCGTGTTCGGCGTCGTCGACAACCAGCTCGTCGCGACCGTGATGCCCGACATGATGCTCGATACGCTGATGCCGTCGCTGACCGGCACCACGAAGCCGGAGAAGTCGCTGCGCGATGCGACGGTGCTGCCCGCGCTGCTCGCGCGCCACCGCTACATCCCGTCGATGATTGCCTACGTCGATACGCTGCGGCTGCTCGAGGTCGTCAGCCACAACGTCGGCAACAAGCTGACGCCGCAGTGCCACGATGACCTCGCGCGGATCGCGGGCGTGATGCCGCGGCTCGTGCTCGGGTATCGCCGGCTCGACGAGCGCGGCTTCGTCGCGACGATGGCGATCGAGTCGCCGCGCGACGTGATCCGCGGCCTCGCGAAGCTGCACACGCCGATGCCCGCGCTCGAGACGACGCGCCGGCCGATGTTCGCGCTCGCGGCCGCCGTCAACATCGACGCGATGTTCGGCTGGATGCGCGACGTCACCGGCCAGCTGCGCTCGCACCCGTTCCGCTGCGACGAGTTCGACAAGGTCAACCACTCGATCGACGAGCTCGCGAGCAAGCTCGACGAGCCGCTGCCGCCGATGGTGCAGGGGCTCCGCGGGTTCGAGCTGGTGATCGACGATGCGAGCGTGATGCCGCCGAGTGGCACCGGGCACGTGCTGATGGCGGGCGACCACATCGCGGACCTCGTCCACCAGATGCTCGTGAAGATCCCGCAGCTCGCCGCGCTCCAGCTGCCGCCGGATGGCTCGCCGGTCGAGCTGCCGCTGTCGCGGCTCGGGATCCCCGCGTCGTTCAAGTCGGCCCACGTCGCGCTGCGGCCGACCCGCGCGGCACTCGCGATCGGGAATGAGTCGGCGCGGCGCGCGAGCGAGCGGACCGGCGCGCGCGATGCCCACGTGCCGCTGATCGAGGTCTCGTACGACCTGCCGAAGATCAAGGAACGGTTCGGCATGTTCCTCAAGGAGGACGACTTCGCCGGGCTGTCGAACATCGGGTCGACGTCGCTGGCGCTCGACGTCGGGGACGACGGGATCGACCTCGACATGGTCGGTACCTGGGCGCCCGGCCACTAGAGCTGCGCAAGCCTTGCGCCTAACCGTGCGCTAACGCCGCGGCATGGGCGCACGGTGCGTGTGCTCGCGAGCGCGCCGAGCGGAAGTGACACAGCCTCGGATCGTAAAGCTGCGAAAATGCCGTGAGTGTGCGCTGGCACTCCGTTCGCTATGTGTGCGCAACCGTGCAGACGACCAACGCACCCGGCAATGTCATCGTCGTCGATGATGAACGCGATACCGCCGAGCTCCTGCAGCTTGGCCTGAAGAAGCGCGGCCTCGACGTCCGCGTCGCCACGTCGGCGTTCGAAGCGCTCGGCCTGGTCGCCGCGTCCTCTCCCGACGTCATCGTCACGGACGTCCAGATGCCCGGCAAGTCGGGTATCGACCTGTGCACCGAGATCCGCGCGGCGCACCCCGACTGCATCGTCATCGTGGTGACCGGCATCGGCAACCTCGACATGGCGATCGCGGCGATGCGCGCCGGCGCCTACGACTTCCTGACGAAGCCCGTCTCGCTCGATGTCCTGTCGATCGCGATCGCGCGCGGCCTCGAGCATCGCCGGCTGCGCCAGGACGTCCGCCGGCTGCGCTCGCAGGCCAGCGAGGTGTTCGGCGGCGATGGCATCGTCGGCTCGTCGCCGGCCCTCCGCGGCACGGTCGAGCTCGTCCACCGCGTTGCCGATAGTGACGCGACCGCGCTGATCGTCGGCGAGTCGGGCACCGGCAAGGAGCTGATCGCCCGCGCGCTGCACAACCTGTCGCCGCGCCGCAACGAGCCGTTCATCGCGATCAACTGCGCCGCGATGCCGGCCCCGCTGCTCGAGAGCGAGCTGTTCGGTCACGTCCGCGGCGCGTTCACCGATGCGAAGACGAACCGCCAGGGCCTGTTCCTGCAGGCCGGCAAGGGCACGCTGCTGCTCGACGAGATCGGCGAGATGCCGCTCGAGATGCAGGTCAAGCTGCTGCGCGTCCTCCAGGAGCGCACGGTCCGCCCGGTCGGCGGCGACACCGAGTACCCGGTGCAGGCGCGCGTCGTCGCGGCGACGAATCGCGATCTCGAGGCCGAGGTCGCGTCGCGCCGGTTCCGCGAGGATCTGTTCTATCGCATCAACGTCGTGACGATTCCCGTGCCGCCGCTTCGCGAGCGCACCGGCGACATCCTCGTGCTCGCGCAGCACTTCGTTCGCAAGAGCGCCGCGCGCAACGACAAGCAGGTCATGGGCATCTCCGAGCATGCCGCGAAGTACCTGCTCGAGTACGACTGGCCGGGCAACGTGCGCGAGCTCGAGAACTGCATGGAGCGCGCGGTCGCGCTGTGCGAGCACGACCTCGTCACCGTCAGCGACCTGCCGCAGAAGCTGCTCGAGGATCGCCGCGCGAAGCTCGTGATCTCGAGCGAGCCGAGCGAGCTGGTGACGCTCGCCGAGATGGAGAACCGCTACGTGCGCCAGGTGCTGCAGGCCGTCGCCGGCAACAAGACGCGCGCCGCGCAGATCCTCGGCATCGACCGCCGCAGCGTGTACCGCCGCCTCGAGTCGCCGCCGCCGGGATCGATGACGCCGACCGACGACTCGCAGCCGCAGCCCTAATCGGGGGTCATCGGATCGTCTTTGTCGCGGAACAGGCGCATGCGGACGCGCTCGTGCTGGCGCGCCTTGTAGGCGTCGTGGCTCGACGCACCCGACTCGTTGCGCACCGACGTCGCCTTGTCGCAGACCTGGAACTCGGTCAGCACGAACACGACGTGAGATAGCTCGGGCGGCAGCTCCGCGCGCGAGATCAGCCGCTCGAGGCGCAGCGGGAGATCGGCGACGAAGTTGACGATGCGGTACTCGGGGCCCGAGAACTCGTTGTACGGGACCTCGAGCGGCAACGCGCCGCTGGAGTCGGCGCTGCGCTTGAGCACCTCGCGCAGGTCGACGAGCTGGTTGACGCTCTCGCCGGGCACGACGTAGTTGAACGGGATCAGCTGGCGCGACAGCGTCGCGAGCATCGGCACGAGGTCCGCGTACTGCGGGACGATCAGGCGGAACCGCAGCTTGTCGTAGATGTTGGCGGCGAGCGTCGAGCGCTTCGCGAGCAGCTTCGTGATCTGGGAGTCGCGCGGCTTGCGGCTCCATTCGAACTCGGTCAGCGGGGCGCCGGCGGCGCGCAGCTGCTCGACGACCTGCAGGACCTTGAGCTCGATCTCGCGGAAGATGACTTCGTCCGAGACCGAGACCTTGAGCAGCGACTGGCGGCCGTTGATGTGATGGATGATGTGCATCACCTTGAGCACGACGCACGCCCACTTCTGGTGCGGGCCGCTGCTCGAGGCGACGAGGAACAGGTCACGGGCGGGCAGGTCGGCGGCGACCTCGTCCGGGATCGCCATCGCGAACGCGCGTGACAGGTAGTCGACCGCGTCGGCGCGCAGGTCCTCGAGCCGGCCCATCTCCTCGTCGGACTCGGGGTCGAACTCGTTGAGGCGGAGGAAGCGGTCGACCTCCTCGTGGTCGGAGAACGCGAGCTTGTGCCAGTCGATGACGGAGTCACCGCGCAGCATCAGGCGCACGGCATCGGTATCGGCGAGCGTGAGCTCATCGACGGCCGGCGGGCGCGCGACGCGCGGGATGACGGTGGCTACCACCGCCTCCGAGTCTACTACGCTCGCGGCCGGTTCAATCGAAGCGTTGCGGTGAACAGGCTGAGAACACCGAGCCCCGCGAGAACGTTTCCAATGACCGCGATCATGTGTCTCGCCATCGTCGCGTGGCGGCGGCCGCGAGTCCAATTATCGCAAGCCGTCTCACCGTCCGGAGTGGCGTAGAATGCACCGCGTGCTGGCGTGCGAGCAGTGCGGTGCGGAGCTGACCGCGTCGGGGGTGCGCACGGTGCGATGCCCGTACTGCGCGAGCCCGAGCGTCGTCGAGCGGCCAGCGGCGGCCGAGCGGACGGATCCGCGGTTCGTCGTCGCGTTCACCGGCGACGCGAGCGGCGCGCGAGGCTCGCTCGACCGCTGGCTCGGCAGCCGCCACTGGTTCGCCGATCCGAAGCTGCGGCGCGCGCGGGAGGCCCGCGCCGGGGAGCGTGTGATCGAAGATCTGCGGGGGATCTACGTACCGGCGTACCTGTACAGCGCCGTCGCACACGCCGACTACTCCGCGTCGATCGCGGAGCACTACCACGAGAAGGAAGAGCGTACGAAACCGGACGGCACGACCGAGACGCGCACCATCACGCGGACCGAGTACCGCCTGCTGTCGGGACGCCACGTCTCGTACGTCACCGACGTGGTCGTCAGCGCGTCGCGCGGGCTCTCGCATCGCGAGCTCGCCGCGATCGAGCCGTACGACTTCCGCGCGCTGCGCCGCTACGATGCCGCGCTCGTCAGCGGCTGGCTCGCCGAGGAATTCGCGCGGTCGTTCGACGAGTGCCAGACCGCGAGCCGTCGCGAGGCGCTCGACGAGGTCGGGGCGCGGCTGCGCCGGTTCATGCCGGGCGACGGGTTCTCCGACCTCGACTGGCACGCGCAGATCTCGTGGGAGTCGCTCGATCCGGTGTTCGTGCCGGTGTGGATGTTCGCCGTGCGCTATCGCGATGACCGGCCGCCGCTGCGCGTCGCGATCAACGGGCAGACCGGGCGGATCGCGGGCAAGGTGCCGCTGTCGTGGCCGCGCGTCGTCGCCGCGCTGATCGTGCTCGCCGCGATCGCGCTCGCGGTGTGGTGGGGGCTCCGATGACGCCGTGCGCGCGGTGTGACTCGCCGCTCGAGGCGGGCGACCTGCGGTGCGCGGTGTGTGCGCTGACCGTGCCCGTCGAGGCGGCGCCGGCGCCGGTGGAACGCGCGCGGATCCTGCGGTGCACGTGGTGCAACGCGGCCGTCGAGTTCGATCCCGCGCACCAGGCGCCCGCCTGCGCGTTCTGCCGGTCGGTGATGACGATCGAGCAGCCGCACGATCCGGTCGAGACCGCGCGCGCGTACGTCGCGTTCGGCGTCCCCCGCGAGCTCGCGACGAGCGCCGCCAAGAGCTGGCTCGCGCGCCGTGGCTGGTTCGCGCCGGCGACGCTCCACGACGAGGCCGTGCTCGAGTCGCTGACGCCGGTGTACTGGCCGGCATGGCTCGTCGACGCGCGCGCGCACGTCACGTGGACTGCCGACAGCGACGCCGGCTCGCGCCGCTCGAAGTGGGCGCCGCACGCGGGCGAGACCGACGTGCGGTTCGATCGGATCGTCGTGCCTGCATCGCGCGGCCTCTCCGAGCGCGAGGCCGAAGCGCTGGCGCCGCACTACGATCTCGATGACACGCGGGTTCTTGCCGACGCCGATGTGCAGGTCGAGGGCTTCGATGCGCAGCGCTCGGCGGCGCGCGCGATCGTCGGCGAGGCGATCACCGAGCGGGCGCGTACCGCGATCGAGGACGAGATCCCCGGCTCGCGCTATCGCAACGTCCACGTCGCGTGTCTCGTCGAGGCGCTGACGACGGATCGCGTCGCGCTGCCGGCGTGGGTGCTCGCGTACCGGTTCCGCGGCGCGCCTTACCGCGCGATCGTTCACGGGCAGCGGCACGACGTCGTGATCGGGACGTCGCCGATCGACTGGGGCAAGGTCGCGCGCGTCGCGGGGATCGTGCTCGCGGCCGTCGCCGTGATCGCCCTCATCTATTTCGGTCGCCGTTAGGGTCGATAGACGACGACCCAGTCGACGTGCGCACTGATCGCCTGGAGCGCGATCGCGAGGTGATCGACCGGCAATGCGGCGAACGTGATCGCGCCGGTCGCGATCGTCGGCTGCCCGTCGGGGGTGACCTTGCAGCTCGCCGTCGTCTGGTCGTAGCGCAGCTCGATCGAATAGCCGCCCGGGACCACGGTCGTCGGGGCGTGCGCCTCGTTGCTGCCGGTCAGGAATGCCTGCACGGTGTCGCCGGCGGCCGTGTCGTGGATCAGCGCGCAGCTGAGGATCTGCCCTTGCGGTGCCCCCTTGTTCGCGACGATCGCGAACGTGCCCTTGGCATTCGGCGTCGCATCGATCACGACGTGCGCGCGGTACGTGAACCCCGGCTCGGCCGGCGGCACGTTCGACACCGCGTAGTAGAACTTCGTCAGGCTGCCGCCGCTCGCGGGGACCGCGCCGTAGAACGCGTCGTCGTGGATGCCCCACGCGTTGCTGTCGGTCGCGGGCCAGCACGCGTCGCTCGCCGCGAAGCTGACGAACAGCACGCGCTCGTCGTCGCTCGTCGGGTGCGGATCGCACGCGCCGCCGATGTCGTCGCCATCCATCGTGCCGAGCTGGTCGGCGTTCGCGATCTCCGGGCAATCGTCGATGTCGTCGGCGATGCCGTCGTGATCCTCGTCGTGCCCGGGGACGGTCGTGCACGCGAGCAGCGCATCGAACGGCGCGGTCGGTGCATCGAGCGGACGCGAGACGTGGTCGAGCCCGAACACGCCGTCGCAGCCGGCAACGAGCAGCCATAGCGGCCATCTCACAGCGGCACCAGGGCCGAGTACACCGTGAAGCTGTCGTAGTGGACGGCGGTCCCGAGCGTGTAGACCGACAGCTCGCCGGCCGGCGCCGTGGTGCCGAGGATAATCACGCTCTGCCGCTCCGCCGGCGATGCGCCCTGCACCGAGCACTGCAGCTTCGTCGGCTCGACGCGCGCGCGCAGCGTGTAGACCGCACCGTCCTTCAGCATCGCGTTAGCGATCAGAGGCTCCGAGGTCTGCGACGCGAGGTAGGCATCGAGATGCACGCCGCTGCCATCGCGGCGGATCGAGCACGAGAACTCGTCGGTGCTGCCGGGCGAGCCGGCGGTCGCGGGTGGCACGGCGAACGACAGCCCGATCTTGTTCTCGGGCGGGCTCAGCGTATCGATGTGGACGATCGTCTGCAGCTCGATCGGCGGCATCAGCTGCTGCGTCCAGTAGGCCCAGTCCTCGTTCGTATTCGTCGCGTCGGCGTTGGTGAGCACGTCGGCGCCGACCGACCACGCGCCGTTGAACGACCAGTTGCTCTGGGTGTCGGGATCGCTGTTCGGGACGAACAGCACGAGGACGTTGCCGCGGCGGATCGGATCCGGATCGCACGCATCGCCGATCAGGTCGGCGTCGCGGTCGAGCTGGTCGGGATTCGGCAGCCCGGGGCAGTTGTCGAGCGCGTCGGGCACGCAGTCGCCGTCGTCGTCGTGCGCGGAGCCGAGCGTGCAGCCCCCGACCGCTGCGTCGATCTCGGGCGGCGGCACGTCCTGGAAGCCGAACAGCCGATCGCAGCCCGCGATGCCGAGCAGCAGGACCGCGGCTCTCATCGTCTCCGCAGCAGATTGCGCGACGTCCACCAGCTCCACAGCAGGCACACCCCGGCGATGCGCGCCGTCCACCACGCCCACGCGGCGCGCGCGTCGTCGTTGCGGCCCTCGAGCACGACCGCGATGCCGGCGCCCGCGATGCCGACCGCCGCGAAGATCACCTGATGCCCGAGCCGGTACATCAGCTGACTCGACGACTCGAGGTTCTTGAACTTCAGCGACAGCTCGCCGGAGTGGGCGGCGCGCATGAACTTGCGGACCTCCGCCGGCAGCGCCGTCACGCTCATCACGAGCTCCTTGCTCGTCTCGACGAGCAGCTCGGACCAGTCGCCCTCGTCGCCGAGCACGAAGCGCTCGAGGTACGGCCGGATCACCGTCATCGGGTTGAGCGTCGGATCGAGCTCGGTGCACAGGCCCATCAGCAGCAGCAGCGTGCGCTCGAGGACGATGATCTCCTTCGGCACGTGGAAGCTCTGCGAGATCTCGCGCAGCGAGATGTCCATCTTGCGGAGGTCGGCGACGCTCTCGAGGCCCTTCTGCGGATCGAACTTGATGTCCTTGAGGTTGAGCGAGTCGAGCGACACGGTCTCTTGGAACCGCTCGTGGAAGTACTCGACGACCTGCTCGAACATGTGCTCGTTCGCGCCGCGCGCGACAAAGCCCATCTGCTTCATCGCGCCGACGATCTTCCGCGTGTCGCGCATCAGCGCGCCCTGGATCAGATCGACGATGCCGGCGCGCACGTTGCCCGGGATCTCGGCGACGGCGCCGAAGTCGAGGAACACGATCTGCGCGGCCTTGTCGCCTTCCTTCATCGGGCGAACGATCAGGTTTCCGGGGTGCGGATCGGCGTGATAGACGCCGTCGACGAAGATCTGCTGGCAGTAGATCTCGACGACCTGCCGCGCGAGCTGCCCGCGATCGAGCCCCATCTGCTTGGTGCCGAGCTTGTCGGTGATCTTGCAGCCGGCCTCGAAGTGCGTCGTCAGCACGCGCGCCGTCGACAGCTCCTGGACGACGCGCGGGAAGCCGACATCCGCGCGGCCCTCGAAGTTCGCGGCGATCCGCGCGGCGTTCTCGGCCTCGGCGCGGTAGTCGAGCTCCTGGATCACGATCGCGCGGATCTCGCGGTAGAGCTCGTCGAGGCCCTGGTACGGGATGAACCACTCGACGATGCGGAAGATGCGGCGCAGCGTGTTGAGGTCGCGGCGCACGATCTGATCGATGTCGGGATACTGGACCTTGACCGCGACCTTGTTGCCGTCGAGCAGCTTCGCGAGGTGCACCTGTCCGATCGATGCCGATGCGATCGGCCGCCGCTCGAACACCTGGAACAGCTGGTCGGGCGTCTTGCCGAGCTCCTCGCAGATCCGCTCCTCGATGTCCTTGTAGGGCCGCGGGGGCACGGCGTCCTGCAGCCCTTCCAGCTCGCGGCGAAACTCCTCGGGCAGGAAGTTCGTCATGATCGAGATCAGCTGCCCGACCTTGATGAACAGGCCCTGCAGCTCGCAGATCGTTCGCTCGATGCGGCGCGCGTTGCGCAGGTGAATCGTGCGCAGGTTGTGCTCGATCCACGCGTCGCTGTGGAACCGCGCGCGGAAGCGCAGCCACAGGTAGCTCCAGATCACGCGGAACGTCGCCCAGTACGCGCGGATCGATCGAATGCGCAGGGGGGCCGGGCGCGACTCCTCTTCCTTTCGGTACCGGCGTGACTCGTGAACGAGCGCCGTGACCGAGTCTCCCGCCGTCGGCGCAGCCGGGTCCCCCATCGACGGAAATTCTACCAGGGTTGATCACCGGGCGGATCGGGGGTACGCAGGTGGGGATGGCAACCGACGACGAGGCGCCCCCCAAGCCGGCCGAGGCGCGCGCGCCGGAA
>JAFAOG010000520.1 GCA_019237945.1 Deltaproteobacteria bacterium
ACCGAAGAAGAGCAGCGTTGGCAGCTAATCGAGAAGTTTACACCGACGATCGTAGCGCGCTATCCGCTGGCACATATGCTGTCCGGGAATCGACTGTATAGTCCCGAAGGCGAGAAGCTGTTCGCAGAGAGACTGAGACGCTATAGAGAGACAGCGTGAGTGCCTTATTGTTCACAAGAGGTATAGTCCCGATATGTGCGGCATAACAGGCTTCGCTAGTACCATTCGCCGCGACGAATGGCGCGCTGAGCTCGGCGCCGCGGTCCGATCTCTCACGCATCGCGGACCGGATGACGAAGGCGTCTGGACCGATTCGGTCGCCGGACTGGCGCATCGGCGTCTGTCGATTCTCGATCTTAGTAGTGGCGGACACCAACCTATGGCGTCGCACTCGGGACGCTACGTGATGGTGTATAACGGCGAGATCTATAACTTCTCTCAGGTGCGATCGGAGCTTGAACTCCAAGGAGAAGTATTCACAAGCACGAGTGACTCAGAAGTTATCCTGTCGGCAGTTGAGGCTTGGGGAATCCAATCGGCGATCGAGCGATTCATTGGGATGTTCGCTATCGCGCTATGGGACCACCATGAGCGCCGCCTTCTTCTAATTAGAGATCGCCTCGGCGTTAAACCTCTGTATTACGTCGCATCCGCGGACAACCAATCGTTGTGTTTCGCCTCCGAGCTGAAGGCCCTCCGAGAGTTCCGTCATTGGCATGTCGAATGCGATATTGAAGCTCTTGGAGAGTACTTCAAGTTTGGATATATCGGTGCCCCGCGGACCATCTACAGGGGCGTTCGAAAGCTTCGTCCGGGCCATTGGATCGAGTTCCGGCCCGGGACGGCGCCGGTTGTGCATCGTTACTGGAGCATCCTTGATCGCGTACGAGACCCGTTGACTGGTACCGAAGACGAACTCGCCGAGCAACTCGAACATCTAATGCTCGACGCATTCCGCCTCCGAATGGTGTCTGACGTTCCTGTCGGTGTCTTCTTGTCCGGCGGCGTTGATTCAAGCCTTGTTACCGCTTTGCTGCGCAAGCAGTTCTCGAACCTACGGACGTTCACAATAGGCTTCAAAGAGTCCGAATTTGACGAGTCCCATCATGCTCGGTCCGTTGCGAAGTATCTTGATACGACGCATACGGAAAGCGTCATCAGCATCAACGATGCCCGCGACGTGCTTCCTGCGTGGTCTCAGCTCTATGACGAGCCATTTGCGGACGCGTCCGGTATCCCCACTTACCTCGTTTCGAAGTTGGCGAGCCGACACGTCAAGGTCGCGTTATCCGCGGACGGAGGGGACGAGTTGTTTTCTGGGTACGAGCTGCACGCGCGCGCCTTGAGCCTCGAAGACCAGCGGACGAGACTGGGTCCGACTGGTCGTGCGGTTCTCAACTCGCTGCCTTTGAAGACGATAGATGAAGGCTTGGCAACCGCGCGTCGCGCGACGCCGGCACGACGACGACTCGGAGAACGGTTCACTCGCCGTGCCGCAAGAATGCAGGAGTACCTCGGGGCACATTCGTTCGGCACGCTCTACGAGAGTCTGCTTAGCGTGTGGCGTCCTGACGAAATACTTCTTGAGAGCTCTGGCACGAGATTTCGTCCGCTCGCCGATGACTACCCGGGCGATGCCGCGGAGCGGATGTGCTTCTGGGACCTCGAAAACTACCTGCCGGGCGACATCTTGGCGAAGGTAGACCGCGCTGCGATGGCCGTGAGCCTCGAAGGGCGTGAGCCGCTCATTGATCACCGCCTCGTAGAGTTTGCCTTCCGGCTGCCGCTGTCGATGCGGCGAGGCAGCTTGGGACCGAAACACATTCTGAAGCGGGTGCTATACAAACATGTACCACGCGCGCTCGTCGACCGGCCGAAGAGAGGCTTCGCTGTTCCGATCAAGAAGTGGCTTGAGGGTGATCTCGCGCCGCTTGTAGACCAATACCTTGATCCCGGCGCTATCCGTCGGCAGGGCCTGCTTGATGTGCGCGCAGTATCCCGAGCCGTTGAAGCGTTTCAAAGTGGCGGTGCCAGCGACATTAGATCGACGAACAGAGTGTGGTACGTGCTCGCGTTTCAGATGTGGCGAGAGCAATGGCTATGAAGATTCTGTTCGTGATCAACTCGTTGATACACGGCGGAGCTGAGACTCAGCTTATCGCGCTAAGTCGCGCTCTCGTTGCTCGCGGGCACGCCGTCACGGTTTACACGCTGCAGGCTCGAAATCCGAGAAGAGCCGAGCTCGAATCGTATGGCGTTACGGTTGTGCAAGACTCGAAGCAGAGAAGGTTCGACGTCTCATTGCTTCGTCGCCTTCGCTCACTGATTCAGGAGTTGCGTCCCGACATCATCCAGGGCTTTCTCCTCGATGGCGACCTCCATGCAAGATTGGCGGGCTTCGGACTGGATATTCCTGTCCTGAACTCAGAACGCAGTAGCAATTACTCCGTTCCGCTGGTGCATCGCGTGGCGATGTTGTTCGCGAATCGGTTGGTCGCGGGTGTCGTCGCCAACAGTTACTCGGGAGCAGAGTTCGCGACCCGGCGCTTTCGACTGCCAGAATCGCGTGTGCATGTGGTTTGGAACGGGATCGATCTCGACGAGGTCGATCGCAATGTGCGCGACGCGCAAGTGAACGTCAAACGACATTGGTTCGGACGTGCGGACGTAAGAGTCGCGTGCCTCGTCGGAATGATAAAGCCGGCCAAGGACTATCACCTGGCGCTCGATGTCGCAGATCTGCTAACGCGCACCTCGCCAGAATGGCGGGTTCTCTTCATCGGAGACCGGCTTGCTCATTGCGACGAGCGCTACCGTGCGAGTGTTGACTCGCGTTATCGCCAGCTGTCTCTTGACGGGCGTGCCACGTTTGCTGGCCTGCGTGATGACGTAGCAAGTGTCGTGAGCCAATGCGACGTTCTGTTTTCGACATCGTCCTACGAGGGATTTCCGAATGTCGTACTCGAGGCGATGGCTGCCGGTACCCCTGCTGTGAGCACCGAATATTCTGATATTCGGCGCATCCTGCCACAGTCGTGGCAGGTAACGCGTACGCGTTCGCCACAAGCGCTTGTAGACGCCATCCTTCGCGCTGCCGCCGAGCGAAACGAGCTCGCGGCACAGCAGCGCAGTTGGATTCTATCCCACGCCACCCTGTCGACGGCCGCAGCGCGATTAGAAGCGGTGTATGAGAGTTACTTGAGCGGTATCCAGAAAAAAGTCACCGGTTCCGATCGAGCGATCTAGTCGCATTGACGCGGGTACCTCTTAGGAAGCTTGAGCGAACAGCGGGCACCAGAACGACTCCAGGGCGGCCGCCAGTCGTTTGAGCCCGGACTCGCAGAGCGAACCCCGAGCATCATGCGACCGAGGGCCCCTACTCACGTCGACGCCCCACATAGTAGAGAAACGGGCTCAGCGCTGGCAGCTGCGGCGATTCGCTGCCGAACAGGCGTTTCGCTGCGAGGTCGAACGGTTTCTCAATGGCCATTCCGGCGCGCAGCAAATGACGTTTCGGAGAGCCGGGTGGCGTATTCTGCAGTCCCATGAAAAACCAGCCCACGTAGCCGCAGTACAACGACTCAAGATCCTCTCGCTCGAACAATGCGCTGAATGCAGGCAGCGTCATGATCGACAGGTTGTGTTTAGCGAGGACGTCCGCATTGAAGAATTTGCTCAGCCAGTAGTTAACGCCGCGGAGGTTGGGGATGCTGATGGCGAGGATGCCGCCGGGTCTCACAAGCGCGATATGGCGCTCAACCACCGCCGCGACATCCGTGAAGTGCTCGATGAAGCCGTTGGATACGACAACGTCGAACGCGTCACGATGTGCGTCGACTACGGCGTCAGAGAAAAAGTCGCCCTCGATAACGTGATCTGGCGAGAACCCATATCGCGCGAAAGTGTCGCGATTCAGACGGGCGCCCTCGCTGGTGTACTCCAGGCCCCATGGATCGCATTGAAAACGCTTCGCTAGCCGCGCTAGCCGGACTCCCGGGGCGCTTCCGATCTCGAGCACTCGCGCGCCAACGTCAAGGTATGGACCAAGCACGCGCTCCGCGACGACGTAGCCTGCATAGCCGCCGTTAGAGAAGAACTCGCTGGCGCTTGGCCCCAACAATCGCCGTGCATACGCGGTGATGGTGCGGCTTGCGTCGCTACCATTCGTGCGATGCACTTCGGTCCAGTGCTGGTCGTCGGTCAATCGGCGTGCGTCGGCCATATGTCGTCAATATCACGAAGCACGCCGAGAGATTGACTTGTGCTGTGATAATCCATCACGCGGAACGCGAACGGTGGCCGCGGAAAGTGCGACACGACATGTGCGAGCGGAGACGGTTGGGTTTCTCACAACCGAACCCGCGGTGCTGGGGGCGCATCATTCGCGAACGACGCCTCGCTGCGTTTGCAGCGATGCCAGGCCAATGCGCGATGGCCTCTACGACGCCGCCTACGACGACGGCCGTAGCCTGTGAAACAGTAACTCGAGACGGTTCAAATGCGTCTCTTTTCCGTACACGTCCAGCGCGACGGTGCGCGCATTTGTGCCGAGAGTCGCGAGGTCTCCACGGGCATCCCATGCGTTCGACAGGCTGTCGGCCAGCGCTGTCGCGTCGCCGGCTGCGAACTTATATCCGGTGACGGCAGGAATCACTGCGTCGGCGAGAGAACCGAGATCTGACGCGATCACGGGGACTCCGCACGCGTAGCTCTCAAGCAGCGAGTTCGGTAAGTTTTCGAACCAAATCGACGGGATCACCTGGAGGCTCGCATCGGCCGTAAACGACGCAACTTCGTCTGCTGGAAGCGCCCCAACGAAATCTACCCGGTCCTCTATGCCGCCATTCGCCGCGATCGTGTGGAGAAACTCCACGTACGCTTGGCTGCCGGTACCTGCGATTTTGAAACGCCAACCTACGTCAGGCCGAGTCCGCCTAAGAAGTGAGACCGCCTCGACAAGTACGTGCACGCCCTTCGTGTGCTCGAGCCTTCCAACGTACGCAACATAGCCGTGACCTCCGCTGTGTTGGCGCGGTTTGAAGGCCGTAGAGTCGACGAACGTCGGAATAAGATGCAACTGATCTTCTCGATACCCGGCTTTGAGCATCATGTCCAACATGAAGCTGTTAGTTACGACAAATGCGTCAATAAGCTCAAAATAGCCGCGATATCTGTGGAACCATGTCGCGGCCGCATTCACGAGCGAGGCACCGGTGCTGCCCTGCACACACCGGTAGCGGATACTCGGCAATAGCGAACCGCTCATGCACTCCTGGCAGGGCGACGATCCGCGTAGAAAGTGCGCCTGCGGACATAGCATCATATAATCGGAGAGACGCACGACAATTGGAATCTTCGCTTCCTTCAGCGCCACCAAGAGTGATGGAGAAAGTTTGCGAAGATAGTGCAGGACATAGGCAACGTCCGGCCTCGTATCGTCAACGAGTTTACGTACGAGATCGCCGACGGCGGGGTCATAGAAGGCGCGCTTCAGCGTACGAGCGATTGTGCCGAGAGATTTTCGCTGTCCTCTGAAATACACCTCGCTGCGGGACCCGAGTGGAGGCGCAAAATACCGCGCATACGGCGTGGCTTCGTTCTGCTCGTAATCGATCGAGAACGGGATGATTTCATGACCGCGCTCGCGAAGAGCGGTCATGACCGCAAACATGTACCGCTCAGGTCCGCCCGAGACGAAGTACCGATAATTAGAGAGCATCACGCGCATGGTTCCGCCACGGGCTCACCGCACGTGTGAAGGGACGTCCCGTGCAGAGTACGGCGTCGGGGCATTATACCCGCGGTAGACGAAAACAGTCGACGTACGTTCATGCATTTCGCGCCGCTCGCTTGGCCAGGATCGCACCGAAAATGCTTGAGTCCACACGAAGATGCCGACGTCCAAGGACCACGCACCAGACGTTCCAGACGGACAACGAACACGCGTCCGCTATCGCGGCGCCGACCACTCCGAAGCGGGGGACAAGCACGACGTCCAATACAACGTTGGTGACCAGGCTAGTAGCGAGTACACGCGGCACGTAATTTTGATAGCCAGTCATCTGAAGCAGGGGACTGCACAGCCCACATCCCGTGTTGACCAATTGGCCACAAAGCATAATGATCAAAGGCCATTGGGCATGACGATAGTCCGCGCCGAAGATACCGAGCACGGACGAAGAAAATGCCGCGATCAAGACAATGCAGGCGAATGCGGGCCAAAAAATTAGGTGTGTGAACTTTCCGACGGTCCTGCGGAGGCCCGGCAAATCACCTCGAGCATGGAGTGCTGCGATACGAGGCAACGCAATATTATTCACAACCTGTGAGCTAACGGATGCAATAATGCTCATCCGTGACGCGACTCCGAACAAGGCGGCACCTCGATCGCCGGCCAGCATCGCGACCATAACGATGCCCCCTTGTGACATCAGGAGCGCAATGCCTGTAGCAAGCAGAAGCGGCACGCCGACTCGCAGCAGCTCAGACGCGTTAGTCGGCGGCCGTGAAATCGAACCCCCGACGTGCGGGATGGCAGGCGCGCGCGAATGGAACAAATAGATCTGAGTTCCCGTCGTGAGCAACAGGGTCGCGAATAGAAGCCAAACTACCGTCGTGCAATCAGGCGCTGTACACCAGTACCAAAGTACGAACACCCCGCATGTCACGAGGATCGGACGGAGCGCGCGATCGAAAACCAGTGCGAGAAACATCCGGTCTTCGGCGCGGGATGCCTCAGTGTACAGGTACCCAAGTGAAAATAGCGGAACGCTGCATGCTACCGCGAACAGGTTGAGGCCCTTCTCGTGGAGAAAAATGGCGGTAATGGCAGCGCCAAGACCGAGAAGCGAAGCGAATCGAATGCTCCATCGCAGTACGAGACGACGCGCGACAGTTATGACCGCGCGTGAGCCCTGAACGTCTCCATGCGCAAGGTGGCCTGCCATGAATCGGACTGCGGCCAGTGGCAAACCTAGTGCGGCGCCGGTCCCAATAAGCATCGCAATGACAAATAGTGTCGTGTATTCACCGTACGCACCTACACTCCGCATCCAATGCGCGAGACATACGTGCTGAGCGAATCCGATGACGATACCTCCGCCCTGTAGTAACAGCGAAATAACTAGCGCAGCATTGTCCCGCCTTCGTTCGGCACTGGGTCGGTCGCTGCTCGGCGATACCAGCCGAGACATCGTGTCTTGCCTATTAGTCATCAGTTAATGCTGAGCGACCTGGGCAGGCCAGCCGACCACCGCGGACGACAGTTCCGAGCGCATGCGCTTAATATCACCAAGTACCAAGCCAAGTAGCATCATCATAAACACACCTCGATTGTGCGTGATGGTTGAATCCGAGGTGCACTCGATCAGAAAGAAGACGACTACCAGAAGTGCAACCAACCCTTCCTTTCGCGCTCCGATCCTCAGTGCGCCTGCTGCCTTCTTAGCGGCGTAAAACCAGAAGCTGGCAAAGAGTAGTATTCCGACGAAGCCGAACTGGGCTAACGCCGGATAATATGTGTCGGACAGAAAGTCTGGATTGCTGCGCGTGAGTCCATAAATGTTGTCGATGCCGAGTGATGAGTACAGCGGAGAGTAGTAGACACCCGACGTATATGTTGCGTATGATGCGAAGCCCGTACCGAACGGAATATGATGAATTAGCAGCGGCCAAGTAAACATGTACAGCGCGGCTCGGGCGTATAGATCGATCGTGGACTGGCTATCGCCCAGGATCGCCGTTGCGAAGTAGAAGCTTATCTTGTCCCACGCAACCAAAAGAACGGCAGCGAAAGCGAACGTGACGAAGACAGCCGTGGCTGCGCTGATCCTAAACGCGCGCCGTCGGCGGTGGATGTACACCATTGTCAAACACGACGCAGTGAAAAAACCATAGAACTTCGAGCGACCAGAAAACAACCCGATGACCATGATGGCCAAATAAACCGTCGAGTTAAATGTGCTGCTCTTAGAGAAATATAGGTAGAGGAGACCGATAATTGTTACGGCCGTCGCCAGCCGAGCTTCTCCGCCGAACGTGTACTTGATGGTCTCAGGGGAGCTAACATACAGAGCTGCAACGACGGCTGTGTAGCCTGCAAAGAGTACTGCGAGCCGACGGATTGTGCGGCGTTGACGCACGGAGAATCGCGGCGCGATAGCGTAAACGCAGAAGAACCCCAAGTAGGGCTTGATTTGGATGACGCAGTCGGTAGCGATCGCAGCGGGCGTATTACTCTGTATCGCAAGGGAGTACGCGAAATAGAATGAGAAGACTGCAAACGTGATCAGCAAGCCCTTATTCGTTGGCCAAGATGGGGTTGTCGCCACGCGCGCTGCGTACAGGCAGACCAAGAGGAGCGCGCAGATTTCATCGGTGAACGTAAACCCGATCGTGTCGTAGAACATGACGCCGAAAACTAGCGTCATCACGAACAGGTAATAGAAGTACCTGTCGGTCGACCGTTGAATACGTTCATCGGTCACGCGACGCTAGACCGCGTTCTTGTCCGACGGCGACGCGCCGCCGTTGGCGGCACGCTCGGACTTCTGTCGTTCGCCGTACCCGTAGCCATACCCGTACCCGTACCCGTAGTATCCACGTCCTTCGGCGACGTCGTTAACAACGAGGCCATAGTGCGCTGTTGCTCCGCTGAGTCGACGCACGTGCTCTTCGGCGGCGCGGCGACGCGTGCGGCGGGTGCGGATGACGCTCAGGATTCGGTCCGCATACTCGGCCAAGACAAGTGCGTCGGAGACCAGCGGAAACGGGGGAGAATCAATAAGAATGAAGTCGTACTGAGCTCGGGCGTCCGCAAGGAACGTTGCGAGGTGCGGACTGGATAGTAGCTCCGCCGGATTCGGCGGAACCACGCCCGTCGTGATGGTATTGACTACCCCGAACTGCGCGTCGACGGTTTGCACGACGTCGGTCCAGTGCATCTCGTTCGTCAGGATGCCGCTCAAACCTGGATGCTGAGCGCGACGCAGCAGCACGTGGTGCGATGGCTTGCGCATGTCGCCATCGATAACGAGCACGCGCTTGCCGTCCGCAGCAAGCAAGGTCGCGAGGCACAGCGTTGTTGCCGTCTTTCCGTCCCCCGGTCCGGGCGACGAAATGAGGATGATCTTGTCGCGGTCACGCGCACCCGAGTAGTAGATGTTCGTTCTCAGAAGACGGAACGCCTCGGCAAGAGGCGAACGCATGTCAGAAGTAAGGAACTCAATGGGCGACGCTCCGTTTACGTCGTGCCGTTTCGCGCCGAAGTTGGGCACGGACGCGAACAACGGATAGCGTGCGAGTGCCTTTCGCAATTCGCGTTCTGTTCTGAATGTACTGACGTAACGCCAGCGCCCGAGCACAAAAACAATCCCCGCGAGTAACCCAAGGCCGAGACCAAGCGCTCCGCGGACAGGGAGCCTTGGTGCAGCCTCTAGCGATTCGAAGTTTGCCGGATCGAGCACTCTGCTCTTCGAGATCGTCGATGCTTTCGTGAGGGCCGCTTGCTGTTGGCGATCGAGCAGGAACTCGTACACCTTCCCATAAACTTCGGTCTCCTGGGTCAGCATGATGAGCTTCTGCTCTGCGTCAGGGAGTTCCTTCAGTTTGTCCTGGTACTGTCCAGTCAATTTATCGAGCGACGCTAGCTGTTCTTTTGCGCGCTTCAAACGCGCCTCGATATAGTTCTGAATGGAGGTGAGTTGGGTGTCCACCGCCGTCTTCGCCTGGTTCACGAGCGGGTAGGCAGTCGTGCCATCGACGGTTGCAGCTTTGTAATCGGCTTCAGCTTTGACGAGGGCCTGGCCCATCGCGATAAGGACGGTGTCCGGTGTCTCTCCCACGAGATAAGCTTCGGGGGGCATGTGGCCTTTGGCGAGTTGCGATTTGATCTGCTGCAAACTCTCCAATTCGAGGCGCGCCGCAGCACGTTGCTGCTCGAATGTGCTGACCTCGCCGATCATTGACTTCGCGGCTTCACTTACGTCCACCGTTGACGACTTCTTCTTGAATTCCGCGAGTTCCTTGGCCGCCTTATCAAGAGACGCTCTGACGTTCTCCACTTGTTTTGCGAGAAACGCTTCAGCCGCTGCCGCCTCCTCAGTTTTCCAATCAAGGTTTTGCTCGAGGTAGGCGCGCATCAGCTCCTCTAGGAAGAGCCGCGCTTTGTTCGGCGAGCTGGTCGTAATCTCGAGATCAATGATGTCCGTCTCGGAGCTCAGTAGTGCGGCTTTCGGGGTCGAGATGGTAAGATCGTCGTCGAGAGTCTTGAGCATGCTGTCGATCGGGAACACCGTCAGCTCGTACACTTGGCCCTTGGCGGGCGCGCCCTCGCTACCGGCAATGAGGGTGAGCTCCAGCCCAGGCGCGGTGGTCGGCTTATCGAGTGTCCCTCGTGCAATGATGGAATCGTTGTCGAGCACGTCGTACTCGCCGTGCTCCTTGAAGTTGATCTTGAGCTTACGTTCGTCGCCAACACCTCTGAGCCCCGTTAATTGCGTCGAGACCGCGCGAGGTGCAGTCGGCGCCCCTTCCAACATCAGCGGATCTCGATGACCAAGTCTCCAACTCAAATACCTGGGAGGGCGCCAGCCGTCTGGTCGGAGCGACGTGTTGAGGCCGGACGCGAAAATTGCCTTCGTCAGTAGTTTACGACTTCGGAGAATGGCGATTTCGGTGTTGATCTCGCCCTTTTCCATCCCGAGCGCGAATTGGGACGAAATCGTATCCAGCATTCCTCCCTGCGCCTTGAGGTCGCCCATATAGAGACTGGACGTAACGCGAAATCGCATGTGGACTGCGAGCGTGATGCCGATAACAATAGCGACGACACACAGCACGGATAACGCGATCGCACGCCATCCATCACGAAGCACCTCGAAGATGGTCGCGAGATCAACCTCCGAGTCGTCTTCCACCACCTGCGGAGGGGCGGGAGCCCACATCAACGTTCCGTGATCTCCGTTGCCACGCCCGCCGCCATGGCCGTTGCTGCGACCATTGCTGCTATCGTGTTGATCCGAAGCCGCCACCTATTCTCCTACTGCGAAAGGAACTTGATCTGCACGAACGGATTGAGCAACGCCGAAATCGCCTGCAGCGATGGCAGCAATTGGCCGATGACCTGGTTCCACCTCGTCACGGCGGTTTCTGGAACAAATACGATGTCTCCGGCAGCCAGCGGGAAAGGTGCCGCGTCGCCCCTTATGATCGCGTCGGCGTTTACGACGAACAGCTGACCGCGGTCGAACTCACTGCGTATGACGTGGACCTGGTCGAGGCGGCCTTGGGCACGCTCTTGGTATCCGATCCCCGCGACCGCGAGCGCTTGCAGGAGGTCCAGACGCCCGTTGATCATTGGGACCGGACCGCCCTTCATCATGCCGCCAGCAGCTCCGCCAAACACAAAGACCTGTTCGCTACGATTGTCAGGGACTACAACGGTGTCCTCTGGCTGGAGACGAATATTCTGTCGCATGTCCCCTTCGCGCAGCAGCCGGTAGAAGTTAATCGGAAGCTTCTTTCCGGCGCGCGCGAGGTATGCGCCGCGAAGGCTCGCCTGTTCGAAGAGAACAGAACCGCCGAGCGATAGGGCCTCGAGTAACCGCATTGGCCGATCGGCGAACTTGATGCCGGGCTGGGCGAACTCTCCAAGTAGGTAGTAACGGATGCTCCCGTTGAAGAGGACCTGCACCGTTACGTGTGGATCCTTGAGGTAAGTGCTGAGCCGCTGCTCTACGAGCGCGCGGATTTCTTCGCTTGATTTTCCAGCAACGTTCACCGCTCCAATTAACGGGAGCTGAATCGTCCCGTCGTTATCGATGACGAGGCCGACCGTTCGCGAGGTTTGCGTCAGCGTCGCGCCGGCCGGCATGTACGTACCGATGGCGAGTTCAGGATGCCCGAACACGAGGACCATCAGGACGTCGCCGGGCCCGACTCTGTATGGCTCGCCGTCCTTTGCGTTTAGCTGTGCGTCTATCAACTCCTTAGGGAGCACTTCTTCCTTCTGCGACACGACCGCGGAAGGGAGATTCTTCACGCGGACCGCAGCGCTACCGCCGCCACATGCAGCGTTGAGCAGAGCTGCGATGACCATACAGACGCACCACCTCATGAAGGGTCTCTTCGTGTAGCAAGCATTGCCCCGGACCTCAAGCATCGTCGTCGGAGCAAGGGTAGCGGACGGGGGCGCGAGTACGCGAATTTGTTAGGTCAGTTGCGCATTGAGAACGCCGATGTCCGTCAGGTGCGTCAACCCCGGCTTGATGAACTTTTCGATCTGAGAGGGCCGGTGCAGATCGGTTCCCCAGAACGCCGGAACACCGTCATCGCGTAGTTGGCGAGCGAGATCGTGGGCTGGCCGTCCATACTGGCCGACTAGGGAGCCGATATTGCACTGGATCTTCACGCCGAACTGCGCGAAACGCTGGAGCCACAGCTTCGGGTCGTCGCAGACGAAACGGTATCGCTCGATGTGCGCAAGCACCGGCGTGTAGCCTGCGCGGACGAGTGCGGATAGTGCGTCAGCCCACAGGAGCGGCTCGACAGAGTAGGGGTACTCAAGCAGCACGTGGGGACTGGCTGGCGGCCCAAAGGATAGGAGCGGCTCGCGCGACGCCAGTTCTATAAGGTGCTCGTCCGCAAAGTACTCCGCTGCCATATGAATCGCGTAGTCCACGCCGGCTTCCGCGAGCGCGACGCGGAGCGCGGTGAGCGCGGGCTCGAGCGTTGCGCGGGTGTTCGGATACACACCCTTGTAGATGTGCGGGGTGAGGACGCTTCCGCGGTAACCAAGCGCCTGGAGCCCGCGGATGGATTCAAGCGCGTCGTCGATACTCGTAACGCCGTCGTCGACGCCTGGAATCAGGTGAGCGTGGAGGTCCCATACGAGATCGGGCATTGTCTTGCCGCCTCGCGGGGTCTTGCGTGCCTGTCCTCGTTTGAAGCCGAACATTCAGTGTGAAGAATTGTGTAGGACACGATCAACGTACATGACGGCAACAGTAAAGGTCGCAACTTTCAGCCGTTCGAGCGGCTAGCGACGGCCGATGCCGTAGTACGAGAAGCCGTGCTCGCGAGCGACGTTGGGCAGCCAGACATTCCGGCCGTCAAAAGCGACGCACTGGCGCATAACCGACTTCAGCCGAGCGAAATCCGGCGCGCGGAGCGCGTGCCACTCAGTGACGAGCACGATAGCGTCGGCGCCGTTCGCCGCGGCGTAGGGCTCCTGCGCGAGCTCGATAAGATCGCCGCACTGTGCGCGAACGTTCGACATCGCTTCAGGGTCATAGCCGACGACCGTCGCGCCAGCGGAGCGGAGTTGCTCCGCGAGCACAAGCGCGGGCGATTCGCGGATGTCGTCGGTTTCCGGCTTGAACGCGAGGCCCCAGAGCGCAATGCGCTTGCCTTGCAGCGCGCCGTTGAAGTGCTGGCTGATCTTGTGCGCGAGCACGCGCTTTTGGCGCTCATTCGCGCGCTCGGCCGCGTCGACGACGCCGAGCGGCACGTCGAGCTCGCGCGCGGTGTGGATCAGCGCGCGGAGATCTTTCGGGAAGCAGCTGCCGCCGAAGCCGGCGCCGGCGAACAGGAACTTGTTGCCGATGCGCGGGTCGGAGCCGATGCCTTTGCGGATCGACTCGATGTCGGCGCCGACGACTTCGCAGAGGTGGGAGAGCTCGTTCATGAACGAGATGCGGACAGCGAGCATGCAGTTGGCCGCGTACTTCGTCAGCTCGGCCGAACGGATGTTCATCACGTGGATGCGATCGTTCGTGCGGAGGACGCCCTGATAGAGAGTGCGGAGCAACTCGATCGCGGCGGGGTCTTCGGCGCCGACGATCACGCGCGCGGGCTTCATGAAGTCGTTGACCGCGTCGCCCTCTTTGAGGAACTCGGGGTTGGATGCGACGGCGAATGGGTGCTTGGCGGTCGTCGCGACCGCCGCCATCACCTTGTCCGCGGTGCCGACCGGAACCGTAGACTTCGTCACGATGACCGTGAACTGCGTCAGGGCGGCGCCGATCTGCTTGGCGGCTTCGATCACGTAGGAGAGGTCTGCGCTGCCGTCCGCCGCGGACGGTGTGCCGACCGCGATGAAGACGATCTGCGCGCCTTCGACCGCGGCGGCGGTCGAGGTCGTGAACTTCAGACGGCTCAGATTCGTGTTGCGCTGAACGAGGTCGTGAAGGCCCGGCTCGAAGAACGGAATCTCACCGCGGCGCAGGCGCTCGACGCGCGCTTGATCGATGTCGACGCACGTGACGTCGTGACCGAAATCCGAGAAACCGGCTCCTGTGACGAGGCCGACGTAGCCCGTGCCAACTACCGCGATCTTCATGACGGGCCACCCTACACGACAGACGAGAACCTGAGCTAGCGAGTTCGGTTATGGGCCAGTCATTCGGCGAGTGTGACCTCGCCAACAGCGAGTAATTCGGGGCCCTTGTAGGCACCGCGCGTTAGCGTTGTCGACGAGCGGCGGGCCCGCGCCAGCGCCCCGATCATATCGATTCGCACGGACCCGCCGGTGATCGGTGCGCCGTGGTCCTGTGCCAGCGCGATCTCGAGAGAGGCGTCTCCTGTGTACGGATCGAGCACGAGCGAGCGCAGCCGGTGCACCGCGACCACGCGCTCGCCGAGTGCAGCGCCGTCCCACGTGCCCGGCGCCACTACGAGGTTTCGCACGCCACCATTCGGCTCGCGCGCGCGCAGCGCTGCTTCGCGCGGGCTGAGCGACAGGCCCACCGCCACGCCGCGCTCGACCAGCGTCCAGCGGCGCACCGCTTCGCCTTCATCACCGAGCGGCGCCGATTCCAGCCCGTAGGCGAGCGCGCCGTTCGATTCGATCGTCAGCGGATCGACCGCCGATGCGGCGCCTTCGGCGATCGGTGCGTGCTCGCGATAGCGCGTCAGGCCCTGGCGCTCCGTTGCCGCATCCGCTTGCGGCAGGAACGCGGCCCACACGCCGAGGCCGTCGTGCAGCATCGCGTCGGCCGTCAGCACCAGCGCGCACGGACCCGCGACCGGCGCCTTTGCGGCCGCCAGCAGCTCCAGATCGCGCGCGGCATCCTCGAACGCCGCATCTGCTCCCAGGCCATCCGCCGTGCGCGACGAGCGCGTCACCGCGAGCGAATGCTGCGCGCTCGTCACCAGCGCATCCAGACGGATCAGCGTCGCGGGCCACGTGTAGTGGAAGCCGGCGTGCGTCGTCACCGTGACCACTTCGCGCATCGCCGTCACCGCCGCGCTAGTGCCCGGACGATGCGGCAGCGCGGCCCGAGCCGCCGCCAGCGGATCACGCAGCGAGCCATCATCGAGATCGACGCGCGCGGGGGCGGCCGGCGCCGGCGATGCCCACGCGGGACCGATGCCCGCATTTGCGAGGGCCATCGCGCGGTCGGCGACGGCATCGGCGGAGCCCGCGAGCGCATCGACGGCGAGACGCGCGGTGCCGCGGCCGGTGGGCGTGTCGATGTGGACCGTGACGTGGATGCGGGTGCGCTGCTCGGTGCGCGTGGTGTCGGCGTCGACGCGCGCGAGGTGCTGATCGCGCACGGTGACGGTCCACGCGCTGGCGCCTCGGCGGGCGAGGGCGCGGCCGAGGGCGCGGGCGTCGATCATGTGGCTCTCCGGCGCGCGCGCAGCGTGCCTCGCGTGCGGATCGAGGGCGCGGTGACCGAGCGGAAGCGGGGGAGCTCGTCGATCTCGTCGCGCATGCCGAAGGTGTCGGTCTCGGCGGAGACGGCCGACACAGCCGCCAGCAACGGCGACAGCTCGCCGACCAGCTCGATGTCGGCGTAGATGCGGCCGGTGCGCGTGCCGAGCTTGCGTTCGCGTGCGCGCGCAGCCGCGATGACGACGCGGTCGGAGGACGGATCGACGGTCGCGGAGAGCGCGCCTTCGAGCTCGAAGCCATCCTTGAGCAGCGTCGCGACCGGCGTGGTTCCCGGTGCGAGTATCAGATGCGACGGCGCGGCCTCCAGCGTCCCGAGGTGACCGGCCCGCGTGCGCGGCGCGAGCACGCCGACGACCTGGCCCGCGTCGATTAGCGGCGTGCGCACGGCGGCGTCGCCGCGATCGTCGAACGCGAAGCCGCCGTATACGCCCGGCGCCAAAGGATCATCGGCCAGCGACAGCAGCGGCGCCGCGACGCGCCGGCCAACAGCCAACCGGCTCGCCACCTCGGGGCGCCGCGCAGCCGTCGACGTCATCAGCGTCCGCACCGCCGTGTCGATCAGCATCGCCGTCAGCTGCGGATCGAGCGTCACCTGGTGGTCGCCGTCGGGGAACGACGTCGGCGTCATCAGCGCCAGCGCGTGCTCGCGCGCCGCGACGAGGTCCGCGTCGCTCAGGTCGTGCTCGTCGGCCTCGCCCGCCCACGCGCGCGTCACTTCGGAGACGACCGGGCGCGTGCCGTTCCACGCGACGCGGGTGATCGACTTGCGCACGCGCTGGATGCGTTGCTCGAGGTCGCGGCCCGCCGCCACCGCCCAGACGTGCGCGTCGTCGAGCTCGAGCAGCGCGGCCGAGTAGACGATGCGCGAGGACAGGTCCTGGTCGCGGTTCGCCAGCGCCGTCACGCGATCGAGCAGCTCGTATTCGGCGAGCTGGTGCGGCTCCCGCGCGACGGCGGGCGGCGGGCCGAAATCCAGCGGCGCGGGCGCGTGGGTGCGATCGACCAGCGCACGCACGCCCGCCTGGATGCCGGCGCGCGAGAGATCCGTCGTGACGTAGTCGGCGGTGCCCGTCGAGAGCACGACGCCATCGGTGCGCGCCGACGAGATGCCCGCGCCCATGACGTCGAGCGCGGTCGTCGTGCGGACGCGGGTCACGGCGAGCGCGCGCGAATGCGTGAAGCCGGCGGCGTGGAGGCGGGCGATCGCGTCGTGCAGCCAGCTGCGGACGTCGGCGGCGTAGACGGCCGGCCGTTGTGGGCCGCGCGGCGGCGACGAGCAGGCGAGCAGGGCGTGGGCAGCGCCGACGCCGAGCGTCGCGAGCACCTCGCGCCGGTTCCAGGTCACGAGGCGAGGCTATCAGGAGAGGTGCGGGCCGTGTTGGTTCGCGGGGTTAAGACGTCGTCTGCACACAAAACTAAACCACAGGTTTATGTTCGTGCGCGAGGCCCGATTGCACAAAACTAAACTCGGAGTTAAGTTTCGTGCGTGGTCGCCCTTCGAAAGCCGAGCTGGGATCGCCTGTTCGAAATCGCGAGCGAGCAGGAGGGCCATTTCTCAGCGCAGCAGGCGCTGGAGGCCGGCTACTCGCCTCAGCTCGTGCGGAAGCACGTCGTGGCGGGGCGGTTCACGCGGATCCAGCGCGGGATCTATCGGCTCGTCCACTTTCCCGCGGGCGACCATGAAGAGCTCGTCGTGGTGTGGCTGTGGACCGAACGTGCCGGCGTGTTCTCTCACCAGACGGCACTCGGGCTTCACGGTCTGTCCGACGTCCTGCCCGCGAAGATCCACGTGTCCGTGCCTGCATCGTGGAAGGCGCGACGACTCCGGGTGCGCGCCGGTGTGACCGTTCATCACGCGGATGTCGCGAAGAGCGAGCGCGCGTGGTTCGGTGCGATCCCCGCGACGTCAGTCGTGCGAACGCTAGCTGATTGCGCTCGAGATGCTATCTCTCCGGAGCTTCTGCGGCAGGCCTCGAACGAGGCGCTTGCTAGGGGGCTCGTGAGCAAGCGCGACCTTGCCGATGTTCGGCGAGCTCTGCGCGGGCATGGGGAGCTCGGCGCGTGACGAGGACATACGAATCGGCGGCGGCATTCAAGCAGGCACTGGAACATCGACTCAAGGATGCGACGCCCGTCGGAACGGCGGTCGCGCGCACGCGACAGCTCCTCGTGTTCGATCGGTTTCTGGCGCGGGTCGCGATCGAGCTCGGAGACGCGGTCACGCTCAAAGGCGGCGTTGCTCTGGAGCTACGACTCGAGCGAGCACGCACGACGAAGGACATCGATCTGCGCGTGATGGGCGCGCCGGAGGGAATCCTCGAACGGCTTCAGCGCGCCGGACAGCTCGACCTGGGCGACTTCATGTCGTTCGAGATTGCGGCGGATCCCCGTCGACCGGGCATCGAGGCAGACGGGATGAAGTACGACGGATTTCGCTTCCGTGCCGAGGCTAAGCTTGCGGGCAAGCTCTACGGCCAGCGTTTCGGCGTCGATGTCGCGTTCGGTGATCCGATCCTCGATGCACCAGAACGCGCCGTCGCCTCGGACATTCTCGGCTTCGCCGGCATCGCACCGCCCACCGTTCGCCTCTATCCGATCGAAACGCACATCGCGGAGAAGCTACACGCGTATACGCTGCCGCGCAGGACGCTTAACTCGCGCGTCAAGGATCTGCCGGATCTCGCACTACTCGCCACGGTCCGTGCGCTCGAGGGAGCTCGCGTTCGAGCCGCCATCGATCAGACCTTCGCCTTTCGCGCGACGCACGACCGGCCTGCTGTCCTGCCGCCACCGCCGGACGAATGGCGGGCGCCGTACGCGGCGATGGCCACGGAGGACTCGCTTCCGTGGGCCACACTCGATGAAGTCTTCGAAGCCGCGCGCGCGTTTCTCGAACCGGTCCTTGCGAGTGGCGAAGGATCTCGCTGGAACGTCGCGACATGGCGATGGGACAAGTGATTTCCTCGGTCGGGCTTGGATAGGTTTCACTCAGAGTTTTCGTAATCAATGTAGAAAATATCCAAGCCGCGCTGCTGGACGCGGAGGAGTATCCTTGCGGTGCGATGAACATCCCCGTGGAGCACGCGCAGCTTCGCCGGTTGAGCCGCGTCGAGTACTTGGCGCTGGCGAATCAGGGCGCGTTCCGTGACCAGCGTGTCGAGCTCGTGTTCGGGATGGTCGTCGAGATGGGCAAGCTCGACCGTCGTCAGCGCGAATCGGTCCGAGTGCTTAACAAGGTGCTCGTCACCCGGCTCGGCGATCGTGCGGACGTCTACTGCCAGGTGACCTTTGGCGCCGACGGGGAGTCTCTGCCCGAGCCGGATTTCTACATCACGAGCTCGGATCGGCGATCCGAGGATTGGGTGAGCCAGGCCGCGCTCGTGATCGAAGTTGCCGATAGCTCGCTCGCGTATGACCGCAACGAGAAAGCGGCGCTCTACGCGCTGTCCAACGTCGACGAGTACTGGATCGTCGATCTCGTGCATGGCGAGCTCGAGGTTCGTCGCGACCGGGATCCCGAGCGGGCGATCTGGCGGACGGTCACCACGCATCGCGCGGGCGACGTCGTGCCGCCGCTCGCGTTTCCCGATCTCGAGATCGCGGTGCGCGAGCTCGTCGAGGTCTGACTACGGCTTCGCGATGCGGCCGTGGACGTCGGTGTCGACGTGCAGGGCGGGCCGCGGCGTCGCCTTCACCGAGACCTTTGCGCCCGGCGCTCCGCGATCGAGCCACGCGGCGACGCGGTTGAAGTCAGCGAAGCGCGTCTGCTTGCCCTCGGCGCCCAGGAACGCCAGTACGACCTCGCGGCCGTTGAACGTCGCGGCCGTGATGTAGCAGTAGCCGGCGGCTTCGGTGTAGCCGGTCTTGCCGCCGATCACGTCGTACTTCTTGGCGACCAGCGGCTGGTTCGTCGAGCCGTAGTTGATCTTGGGGCGGCCGCCCTTGGCGACGATCTGCTCGAACGGGTCGTTCATGATCGCGCGCAGCACGTCATCATCCAAAGCGGCGCGCAACGCCAACGCCATCTCGCGCGCGGTCGAGACGTTCCCCCGCAAGCCGGTCGGGTCCGTGAACTTCGTGCGCTTGAGGTGGAGGTCCTTCGCGATGCCGTTCATCGCGGCGACCAGCTCATCCGGAGTCATGCCCGCGGCGCGGGCCAGCGCGGTCGGGGCGCGGTTGTCGGAGGCCATCAGCATCGCGCGCAATAGGTCGTGGTTTCTGAACGTATCTCCGACGTCGAGGCGCGTTCGTGAGCCGCCGGCGGCGTAGCGCGCGTCGGAGCGGGAGATTGCTGTCCAGGCGTCGAGATCGAGGCCCTTTTTTCGGACCGCCATCGCCACGAAGATCTTGGTGGTGGACGCGATCGCGCGGATCTCGTCGGCATCCTTGCCGAAGATCTCTGCGCCGCTCTCTGCGTCGATAGCGATCGCGGACTTCGATTTGACGTCCGGCAGGTCGTCGGCGAATGCGGGTTTTGCGAGCACACCTATGACCACCCACAACAACAAGGTGCGCATGCCCGATTATGATAACGGCGGGGGTCCGCGGCCGCGACTTTTCGAGCGGTTGGGGCTAGTATGATGCCTCGCGGAGAATCCATGGACCCTCAGCAAGGGGCCCCTGCAGACCTATTGATCGGGCAGACCATCGGCAACTATCTGGTGACCCAGAAGTTGGGCGAGGGTGGGATGGGATCCGTCTATCTGGCGGAGCACCCGACCATCGGCAAGAAGGTCGCGCTCAAGGTCCTGCACGCGGAGTTCTCGAGTAACCCCGAGGTCGCCAACCGGTTTTTCACGGAGGCGAAGTCGGTCAACGCGATCGGTCATCCGAACATCGTCGACATCGTCGACTACGGCGTGCTGCAGGCCGGGGCGGCGGGCCGCGACCGGATGGTCTACTTCATCATGGAGTACCTGGCCGGCGTCACGCTGAGCCAGGTGATCCGGGCCGAGGCGCCGCTGCCGCCGGAGCGGGCGCTGACGATCGCGCTGCAGGTCGCCGATGCGCTCGCCGCTTCGCACAAGCACGGGATCGTGCATCGCGATCTCAAGCCCGACAACATCATCCTGATCCAGCGCGGCCGCGAGCGGGACTTCGTCAAGCTGCTCGACTTCGGGATTGCGAAGCTGACGAGCGACGCGCAGAAGTCGCACCAGACGCGGACCGGCCTCGTGCTCGGCACGCCGGCCTATATGTCTCCCGAGCAGTGCGAGGGTCGCGCGAACGTCGATCACCGCACCGACGTCTACGCGCTCGGCATTTGCTTGTACGAGATGCTGACCGGGCGGGTGCCGTTCATCGGCGAGGGGTACGGCGAGATCCTGGTCCAGCACCTGACCCAGAATCCGGTGCCGCCGTCGCAGTACCGCATGATGTCGCCGCACATCGAGGCGGTGGTGATGAAGGCGCTCGAGAAGCGTCAGGAGATGCGGTACCCGACGATGGACGAGTTCATCCGCGCGATGAGCGATCCGGTCGGGTTCGTCGAGGCGCATGGTGGCGTGCAGTCGTTCATCGCGACGCAGCTGATGCCGTCGAGCGCGCCGCTGCCGCCGCCGGTGCGGATGACGCCCGCGCCCGGGTACATGCAGACGCCGACGGGGTTGATGTCGCCCGTGCCGGGGACGCTGACGACGCCGGGACCGACCACGCTGTCGGCGGCGGCCGGGCAGCAGACCGGGGGCAGCAGCAAGAAGACCGGGTTCATCATCGCGGGTGTCGCGGTGGTGGCGCTGGCGGGTGGCGCGATCGCGCTCGTCGCGAGCAAGGGCCATGGGAAGACGACCGAGCAGCCCGCGACGCAGGGCAGCGACTCGGTCGTGTCGATGAACAACGGGTCGGGCAGCGCGATGACGGTGACGCCGCCTCCGCCGGTCGTCGTCGATGCGGCCGTCGCGCCGCCTCCGCCGGTGATCGATGCGGCCGCGGCGGTCGTGAAGCCCGATGTCACGCTGCTCAAGCTGACGATCGACTCGACGCCTCAGGGCGCGGAGATCTACTTGAACGCGGTCGATACCGGCAAGAAGACGCCGGCGACGCTGACGGTGCCGAAGACGGACGTCAAGGCGAACATCCGGCTCAAGCTTCACGGGTATGTCGATGCGATGATCAACAACGTCGCGCTCGACAGTGGGGACGAGGTGAAGGAGGCGGTGACGCTCAAGGTTTATACGGTGACGCCGCCTGGGGGAGGCGGTCACACCGGTAGTGGCAAGGGGAGCGGGAAGACAGGGACGGGCCACCACGACGTCGATGGTCTCGAGCGCCCCGAATAGCCTGAAAGGGACTGTGATGCGGATTAGAACGCTTGTGTGCGGAGCGCTGCTCGTGCCGATGTTGGCGCTCGCGCAGCCGAAGTCGGCCGACGATTGGTACAAGGAAGGCGAGACCCAGTACAACCTCGGCAACTTCGACAAGGCGGCCGATGCGTTCAAGCAGGGGTTCGCACTCGAGACGACCGAGAGCAAGAAGGCGTCGTACCTGTACAACGTCGCGCAGGCGTACCGGCAGGAGGGCAAGTGCCGCGACGCGCTGTTCTTCTACAAGCGGTATCTCGCGCTCAAGGATGCGGATACGGCGAAGCCGTTGAGCGCGGAGAAGCGCGAGCAGACCGAGCGGCTGATCGCCGAGCAGGAAGAGTGCGTCAAGAAGCTCGACTCGAACGCGCAGACGCCGCCCGGCAACACGCTGCCGCCCGATGGTGCGGGCAGTGGCTCGGCGACGCCGGTGGTGGTGCCGACCGGTGGTGGGGCGGGGTCGGGAGGCAAGGTCGTCGCGCAGGGTGGTGGTGGCGGCGAGGAGGGGAGCGACGGTGAAGAGGAGCCGACCACGCCGACGAATCTGACGCCTCCGAAGCTGCTCAACGTGCGGCTCGATGGTGGCGCGGCGAAGATCAGCGCCGGGACCGAGCTGACGATTCCGATGCAGGCGTCGTTCTCGCTCGTCGCCGGGTATCCGGTGTTCGTGCAGAACCAGCTCGAGATCGATGCGGGTCTCGCGCTCGGGTTCACGCCGCTGCCCTGGCAGAACACGATGACGATGGAGAAGAAGCAGGGCAACTTCATCTCGGCGCTCGCCGACGTGGGAGCGACGTACTTCGTCGCGCCGCGGATCGGGTTGCGCGCGGATGTCGGCGTCGGCGTGCAGGCGCTCGGCGGGATCAGCGACGCGGGGAACCCGTTCACCGACATGGGCGCTCCGACGAGTGGCGCGCTGGCGACGTTTGCGGTGCGCGCGGCGGCGTCGGCGGACTATCTGGTGACGAACAACGTGTTCGCGACGATCATGCCGATCGCGTTCACGTACAGCCCGGCGAAGGAAGGGTTGCGCCCCGACATCAAGTCGATCACGCGCCTAGACTTCATGGTCGGCGTTGGCTACCGGATGTAGCCATGAAGAAATGTCCATACTGCGCCGAGGAGATCCAGGACGAGGCGATCAAGTGCCGGTTCTGCGGATCGATGCTCGACAAGGGGGCGGCGCCGGCGGCGAAGGCGGCAGAGGACAAGCCGGCCGCACCGTTCGCGCGTGAGGCGGGGACGGGGAAGGGCACGGAGGTCGAGCGCAAGATGCTCTACGACGGCAGCCCGTCGTGGAAGGCGTTCCTCGGGCACTACATTCTCGCGGTCGTCGCGGCGATCGTGATCATGGCGGTTGCGCGGGCGATCTCGGGGAGCGACGCGTCGACGAAGACGAAGGTGCTCGACGTGCTGTTGCCCGTCGCGATCGCGGTCGTGTACGGGTTCGCGATCACGATGTATCGCAAGTCGATCCGGTTCCGCGTGACGAACACCGTCATCGAGTTCGAGCGCGGGATGCTCAGCAAGCGCATCGACGTGCTCCAGCTGTGGCGCGTGCGCGACGTGGTCTACAAGCAGAACCTGGTGGATCGGATCCTCGGGATCGCGCACGTCGAGGTGGTGGCGCAGGACACGACGAACCCGGATCTGGAGATCGTCGGGATGCCGGCGTCGCGGCAGCTGTTCGAGCAGCTGCGCGATTCGATCGAGATCCAGCGCCAGTCGAAGAACGTTTTCGGCGTCGTCAGTTAAGATTCGCGCCACATGGCGCAGCAGCGGATCGCGATCCTCGGGGGAGGAATGGCGGCCCTCACGTGTGCATTCGAGATCACGGATGCACCCGGATGGCAGGACCAGTTCGACATCACCGTCTACCAGCTCGGCTGGCGGCTCGGTGGCAAGGGCGCCTCCGGGCGTAACGCGGATCATCACGACCGCATCGAAGAGCACGGGCTGCACATCTTGCTCGGCTTCTACGAGAACGCATTCAAGGTGCTCAAGGCTTGCTACGCGGAGCTCGGGCGGCCGGAGGGAGCGCCGCTGTCGACGTGGCAGAAGGCGTTCAAGCCGCACAACTATGTCGTGCTGATGCAGCCCACGCCGGCGTGGACGCCGTGGGTGATGGAGTTCCCGCCGAACAGCGACGAGCCGGGCACCGGCGGCGTGCTGCCGACGCCGTGGGCGATGATCCAGATGATCCTCGGGTGGCTCAAGCAGCTGTTCATCAAGTCGCCGCGGCTGCCCGACAACCACGAGGACCTCGATGAGGCGCGGGCGAAGGCGGCCTCGCGCGACCACGATGGCGTGCTCGAGGAGCTCTACGAGCTGCACGAGTGGCTGCACGCGAAGGATCACGTCAACGACGGCGACATCGACTGGCTGCGCGACTACGTGACGGTCGATCTTGGCGTCGCGGCGATCAAGGGAATGATCGAGGACGGCGTGGTGACGCCGCCGTACGACTACTTCAAGCTCGACGGTCTGGATTTTCGCGCGTGGCTGTCGAAGCACGGCGCGAAGGACGTCAGCGTCAACTCCGCGTACATCACCGGCATGTACGACCTCGGGTTCTCGCTCGACGGTCAGGTCGGCGCGGGCACGGCGCTCAACGGGATCCTGCGCATGTGCTGGACGTACAAGGGCGCCGTGATGTGGAAGATGCAGGCGGGGATGGGCGACACGATCTTCGCGCCGCTCTACGAGGTGCTGAAGAACCGCGGCGTGAAGTTCGAGTTCTTCTCGCGCGTCGATAATTTGGTGATGTCGCCCGATGGCGCGGTGGTGGATCGGATCGAGATCGCGCAGCAGATGCGGGTGAAGGGTGGGGCGGCGTACGAGCCGCTGCGGGTGGTGAAGGACTTGCCGTGCTGGCCGAGCGAGCCGCGGTACGAGCAGCTCGAGCGCGGGGATGATCTGAAGGCGAGCGGCGAGTGTCTCGAGGACTGGTGGACGGCGTGGCCCGATGCGGGCAAGCGCGTGCTGCAGAACGGCGTCGATTTCGATCGCGTGGTGCTCGGGTGCTCGGTCGGGGTGTTCCCGTACATCGCGCAAGATGTGATGAAGCACAGCCCGCCGCTCGCGGAGATGGTCGCGTCGCTCGGGACGACGCAGACGCAGGCGGCGCAGCTGTGGCACTCGTGCGATCTGCAGGGACTCGGGTGGACGCTGTGCTCGCCGGTGCTCGACGGTTACGCCGAGCCGATGGACACGTGGGCCGACATGAGCCACCTGCTCGAGCGTGAGGACTGGGGCGACGCGGTGAAGAATCTGGCGTACCTGTGCAGCCCGCTGCCCGACGACACGCCGCAGCCGGTGCCACGCAGCCAGCACGGCTATGCGCAGAAACAGAATGCGCGCGTGAAGGCGAACGCGATCGACTGGCTGACGAAGTCGGCGCGCGGGTTGTGGCCGAACTGGGATTGGTCGCTGCTGGTCGGTGGGACGGGCACGGGGCCGGCGCGGTTCGACTCGCAGTACTGGCTCGCGACGTGGAATCCGAGCGACCGTTACGTGCTCGCGCTGCCGGGGACGGTCGGCAAGCGGCTCGGCGCGGAGGGCGCGGGGATCGCGAATTTGGTGATGGCGGGCGACTACCTGCGCACGGGGATGAACGTCGGGTGCGTCGAGGCGGCGACGATGGGCGGCATGCACGCGTCGCGTGCGATCTGTGGGCGGCCGGAGGTGATCGTCGGCGATGACTCGTCGACGTTCGCGATCGAGGAGGGCGATGTGGATGCGGGCGGGCCCGCGTACATCGAGCGCGGCGGGGACCTCGCGATGATGCCGCCGCTCGAGCTGACGAACGCGACGATGTACTCGTTCTGCGTCGGAGCCGACAAGGCGGCGCTGACGAAGATGTGTGACGAGCATCTGAACGCGGTCACGTCGCAACTGGGCATCTACTACAAGCCGCTGATGCCGATGGTGTCGATCGTGTGCGCGAACATCGCGAAGTCGTACTCGCTGACGCCGCCCGATTCGACGAAGGGCTGGATGGCAGAGCGCGACTTCGGCATCTGGGTGCCGGTCGTGAAGTACGAGGGCGGCAAGCCGGGGCGGATCGGGTGGTACCTGCCGTACGTGTTCGTCGACAACGTCGCGGCGATGGTGACCGGGCGCGAGGTGTTCGGGTTCTTCAAGCAGACCGCGACGCTCGCGATGCCCGATTCTCCGTCGGCGACGGGCGCGTTCTCGATCGATGCGCTCGCGATCGAGAAGTATTCGCCGGCGTCGCAGGCGAAGGTGATGCGGCTGATGGAGATGACCTCCGTGAGCGGTGCGGCGGCGCGCGGCGCGGAGTGGAGCGGCATGAAGGACGCGGCGGAGGCGGTGTGGGGCGCGGTGAGAAAGTCCTCATTCGCCCCGACGCTCGACCTCATCTGGGACCTCGTGAAGAACATGACCGAGGATCTCGTCACGGGTGACGTGCCGATGGTGTTCCTCAAGCAGTTCCGCGACTCGAGTAATAGCGACCGCGCGTGTTACCAGGCGGTGATCGAAGCGCCGGCTCACTTGCAGAAGTGGTACGGCGGCGGGTTCGTCAACCCGCACGATATTTCGATCACGCCGGCGGACTCGCATCCGATCGTGCGCGAGTGCGGGCTCGCGGGACCGAAGCTGCGCGCGGACCTCGGGTTCTGGACGCAGATGGACTTCGTCATGCAACCGGGGGTCGTGGTCGCGCAGCGATGAGGCAGCCGGATCACATCGGGGACTACCGGATCGTCGACGTGCTCGGGCGCGGCGGCATGGGCGTCGTGTATCGCGCGCAGCATCGCGACGGCAGTGATGCCGCCGTGAAGACGGTGCGCACGGCGAAGGAATCGACGCTGGAGTCGATCCGGCGCGAGATCCAGACGCTGCGCGAGCTGCAGCATCCGGCGATCGTCGGCATTCGCGATCACGGCATGGCCGAGGGCGTGCCCTGGTACGCGATGGACCTGCTGCACGGGCGTACGCTGCGCGAATATTTTCGCGCGTGGTTTCCGGAGACGAACGTCGAGGCGACCACGAAGGATCTGCTGAAGCCGGGGCGCGTCGTCGAGGAGGCGGTGGCGGCGGCGCCCGGCGATGTGCCGCCGTGGTCGTTCGGTGGGGTGACGACGTTGTTCCGCGCGATCTGCGAGCCGCTCGCGTACGTGCACGGGCAGGGCGTCGTGCATCGCGATCTGTCGCCGGTGAATGTCTTTCTGCTCGCGCCAGATCGGCCGGTGCTGTTCGACTTCGGGTTGGCGGCGCAGTTCCGCGCGGGCAGCTCGCGCGACGTCCTCGAGGTCGGCGGCATGATGCGAGGCACGGCGCACTACATGTCGCCCGAGCAGGTGCGCGGTGAGGTTGTCGATGCGCGATCCGACATCTATGCGCTCGGGTGCATGCTCTACGAGGCGCTGACGGGGCGGCCGCCGTTTGTCGCGGAGCAGGCCTTGGCGGTCGTGATGGCGCACCTCGAGGTCGAGCCGCAGCCGCCGAGCACGTTCGCGGATGGCTTGCCACGCGGCGTCGACGATCTGCTGCTGCGCATGCTCGCGAAGGCGCCGCGCGATCGACTCGGGTATGCGCGCGACGTGGCGACGGCGCTCGAGCGACTCGGCGCGGCTCCCGTGACGGCGCCGGTCGTGCCGCGCTCGTATACATATCGGCCGTCGCTCGCGGGACGCACGACCGAGCTCGAGGGGCTCGACAAGCTACTGCTGCGGCTCGGCAAGGGACTCGGCGGCGCGGTCGCGCTGATCGGCGAGAGCGGCGCGGGCAAGACGCGGCTCGCGGCCGAGGTGGCGACGCGTGCGAGCGCGATGGATATTCGCGTCATCACCTGCGAGTGCGAGCCGGTCGGCGACGAGGTGCACGGCGCGCCGCTGCACTCGCTGCGGCCGTTGTTGCGGGCGATCGCCGATGTGTGGCGCGAGGGGGCGAGCGAGCGGGCGCTGCGCGGGGCGTCGGTGCTCGCGGCGTACGAGCCGTCGCTCGCGGAGCTGGTGCCTCCGCTCGACGAGCACATCGATCCGGTGACGATGCGGTTCCGCGTGCTCGCCGTGCTGCGCGACGTGCTGGTCGAGCTCGCGCGCGAGGAGCGCGTGCTGCTCGTGATCGACGACCTGCAGCTCGCCGACGAGCTGACGATGGCGTTCCTGCAGTCGCTGCGCCCGAAGTTCCTCGCCGAGTCGCACGTGATGGTGCTCGCGACGGTGCGCGCCGAGGAGTCGACGTCGGCGCTCGACGCGACGCTGCAGGCGATGGATGCGCAGCGCGTCGAGGTCGCGCGGCTCGGCCGCGATTCGATCGGCTCCTTGGTGCGCGACATGCTCGCGCTCGAGAGCGACGCGCCGACCTTGACGGACTTCATCTCGGCGCGCTCGTCGGGCAATCCGCTGTTCGCGGCCGAGTACGTGCGCTCGGCGGTCGACGAGGGGTTGTTGCATCGCGATCTCGACGGGCGGTGGCGCGTCGGCGCGGGCAGCGAGTACGACAAGCTGCCGACGCCGGGGTCGGTCCAGGAGCTGATCCATCGCCGGCTCGGCGGGCTGCCTCTGCGTGCGCGCGAGGTGGCGTATGCGGCGGCGATCCTCGGCCGCACGTGCGCGCCCGTCGTGCTTGCCGAGGTTGCCGATGCCTCCGGCGATGTGTCGCGCGCTGCGATCGCGGAGCTGATCAAGCGTCACGTGCTCGAGGAGCTGCCCGACGGTGATCTCCGCTTCGTCCACGACAAGCTGCGCGAGCAGGCGTACGACGAGCTGTCGGAGATCGCGCGCCGTCGCTATCACAAGCGCGCCGCCTCCGCGCTCGCCACGCGCGCCGGTCACGCCGAGCTCGCGCACCATCACGAGCACGCCGGCGATCTCGAGCGTGCCGTCGACGAGCTGGAGCTGGCGGCCGACCAGGCGCTCGCGGCCGCCGCGTTCGGCGAGGCGCGCACGCTGCTCCGCCGGCTGATGGCGCTGCCGCTGACCGTACCGCCGTCGCGTCGCGCGCGGTGGAACCGCCAGCTCGGCGAGGCGTGCTTCGCGCTCGGCGATCTCGCGGGCTGCGCGTCGCACATGCAGGACTCGCTCGGTCAGCTCGGGCGCTCGCTCCCGCGCACGAAGGCAGGCTGGACGGCGACGGTTGCGTCGGGCATCGCGCGCCAGCTGTGGTCGCGCACGCTGGGCCGCCGCCCGCGCAAGACCGATCCGCAGACCGTCGAGGCCGCGCTCGCGGCCGCGCGCATGACGTCGTGCTTCTTCTTCAACGATGACTCGCTCGGCCTCGTCGGCTCCGCGCTCGCCGCCGCGAACCTCGCCGAGCGCGCCGGCAACGAGGTCCCGATCGCCGAGATCTACTCGCAGCTCGGCTACATCGCGGGCCTGGCGCGGCTGCACGGCGTCGCGAACGCATATTTCACGAAGGCGCGCGCGACCGCCGATGCGACCCGCGATCCGGTCGGGCTCGGCAAAGCGCTCTACTCGGAGGCGGCGTTCCACGTTGGCGTCGGCGCGTGGGACCCGGCGCGCACCGCCGCCGCGCGCGGCCTCGAGATCGCGACGGAGCTGCGCAACCCGCAGGAAGCGGAGGTCGCGCACACGATCCTCGGTCATGTCGAATTCGCGACGGGCGACTACGAAGGCTCGCGCCGCTCCGCGATCCGCCTCTACGACTCGGCGCACGCGCGCGACAACCTCCAGCACCGCACCTGGGGCATCTACACGCAGGCGCGCGCCGCGCTGTACCTCGGCGATCTCGACGCCGCGATCCGCGACTTCGAGGCCGCGATGCGCCTGCTCGAGTCGCAGTCCGACCACGCCTCGCAGATCCTGTGTGGCGGCATGCTCGCCTCCGCGCTCGCCCGCGCCGGCGACACCCAGCGCGCCCGCACCGTCGCCGACGCGACGACCGAACGCATCGGCAAGCGCCGCGCGCCCGTCTTCACGATCAGCGAAGGCTTCATCGGCGCCGCCGACGCCTACCTCGAGCTGCTCCGCCGCGGCGATGCGGCCGCCGCCGCGCCCGCGCGCACCGCCGTCGCGAACCTCGCGCGCCTCTCGCGTATCTTCCCGATCGCCGCGCCCGCCGCGACCACGCTCGCCGGCACGCTCGCCCTGCGCACCGGCTCGCCGCGGCGCGCCGCGCGCCTGCTGCGCAAGGGCCTCGCGCTGGCGGAGCGTCTCCACATGCCGTACGACCAGGCGGTCGCGCACGCCGCGCTCGCCGAGCTCGGTGCCGACGGTCACGACACGCAGGCGCGCGCGCTGTTCCGCCAGCTCGGCTGCGCGTGGCACCTCGGCCGCTGATGACGCGTTGACCGGGAAGAAGCCGGGGACGCTTTCTCACATCGCAACCATGTGAACCGAGCAAGTTCGCATGTTTGAGTGGGGACGCTTTCTCACTTCTCAACCATGTTTCCGAGTGGCGTGGACGCCAACCGGACCTTGGGTTGCGAAGTGAGAAAGCGTCCCCGGGTAAGACCGCGAAACTGCGGGGAAGCGTGGGTTGCGAAGTGAGAAAGCGTCCCCGCTACTGGATGACCGGCAAGCAGCAGCCCTGCACGCACGACGTGCCGTTCGGGCACGAGGCGCCGTCCGGGTTGTCGACGCACTGGATGACGCCCGGGTCGCACAGCATTCCCGTGCCGGCGCAGAACGTCGCGCACAGCTCGCCCGAGTCGCCGCCATGGTTCTGATCGCCGTCGTGCGCGATGACCTGGATGCGGTACGAGTGGCCGGAGATCAGGCCGACCTCGAAGCGCAGCTCGGTGCTGTAGGCCTGGGTGCCCTTGGACATGACCATCGCGGGGACCGGGTCTGCCTGCGTCGTCAGGTTCCAGTGGTTGGCCGCGGGGTCGGCCGTCGCGGGCGTGCCGACGTGGCTCGCGTCCTCGGCCGCGCTCTTCCACGAGCCGAAGATCGCGACGGGGTCGTAGGCGGGGCCGCCGTTCTGCATGTCGCCCGCCTTGCAGCTCGGGTCGACCGAGAGGTCGGTGATGAAGATGACGGGGCGAAGCGGGCGCGCCATCGTGTCGGTGCACGCGGGATCGCCCGTCTGCGGATAGTGGACGGCCGCGGGGTCGGGCGAGAGCGGGGTGACGGGATTGCTCGCCGTCGCGCAGCCGAGCGTGAGCGCGTGCTCGTCGTTGTACCAGACGTGGATGATCGCGGGCTGCTGGCCGCCGCCGGACGCCTCGATGCCGACGAGCGTCGTGCTTTCGACGAAGCTCGCCGCCGGATAGCCGCAGTTATCGTTGGTGCCCGACGCGTGCGGGATCGTGACGCCGGGCGTGCACGACGGCGCGCCCGTGTTCATGCTGCAGGTGCCGCCGACGGTGCCGCTGACGCTCGAGCAGTCGGTGCCGTTGCAGCAGAGCGGCGGGCGCGGGGACGGCTGCGTCTCGCAGGTCAGGCCGGGCGCGCAGCCGCCGGTCGAGTCGCAGAGACAGCCCTGCGTTCCGACGATGCACGTCGTTGGCGCGCCGGAGCCCGCGCCACCGCTGAGCGGCGTGTCGAACATCGGCGGACCATCGCCGCCGCCGCTGCCCTTGTGGCCTCCGCAGCCTGCGAGCAGAAGCGCGAACGCGACCGTGGCGCGGCCAAGACTCGTCGGCATAGCCCCACGGTATCAACGCCTGGTGTGCCGCGCGACATGCGACCCCCGCCGACATGTCTACTCGACGATCTTCGCCTTCGCGACGAGTGATTCCTTGTACTTCTTGTCGGCGCGCTTGTTGAGCAGGCCGAGCACGAGCAGGAACGCCGACGCGCCGAAGAACGCGGTCATGAAGTAGACGAACTTGTAGCCGCCGTACGTCGCCTGGTGATCCGGATCGGCGAGGCGGTAGCAGTAGAGATAGGTGCCGGTGCCGGCCGCCGCGCCCGCGAGCAGCGCGAGGAACAGCCGCTTCGCGCGACCGCCTTGATCCATGAGGTCGGGCTGCGGGAAGTCGGTCATTTCTTGATGCTACCGCGAAGCTTGAGCGGGTCGACGCCCGTCAACACGAGCTCGCCCGTCGGGCCGATGCGCACCTCCGCGACCGGCGTCGCCTCGACATCGGCAAGCGTGTAGCGCGCGGTCAGCAGATGAATGCGCTGGTTCGCGGAGCCGCGCAGGCCGGTCGCGAGACGCTCGCCCGCGACGTAGCGGCCGTCGACGAGGACGTCGAGGTGCGCGAGGACATCGGGCCCGAGCGGCATCGCTTCGATCTCGGCGCGCGTGTAGCCGGAGAACATCAACGTCGAGAGGCCCCGTGTGCGCGCGAGCTGCAGCAACGCCAGCGCCGCCTCGGGCTGCTGCATCGGCTCGCCGCCGGAGAGCGAGATGCCGTCGACGTCGCCGAAGTCGAGCGTCTCGAGCGCGAGCTCGCGGCCGCCGCCTGCGTGCGTCGACGGGTTGAAGCAGCCCGCGCAGCCGAGCGTGCAGCCCTGGAACCAGATGACGAACCGCGTGCCCGGCCCGTTCGCGCGCGAGCGAGGCTCGATCGCGTGGACGCGCGGCGCCGTCATCACTTTCCGGTCGGGCGCGGGACCGCGGGCGTCGGGCGCTCGCCGGCCGTCGAGCCGAACACGTCGAGCTCCTTGACGAGCAGGTCGGGCGTGATGATCGCGCTCTCGATGCCGCCCGACGGGACGAAGCCGTCGTCGGTGCCGCCCTGCAGGCGGAGCGAGAGCTGCGATTCGGTCGCGGCGAGGAAGTTGTAGACGGTGCGCTCCGTCGAGGTGCCGATGATGTCCTTCCAGACGCGGATCGGAATCTCGGCGAGCTGCGTGCCGCGCACGAGCTCCTCCTTCCCGTCGGGATAGACCTTGTAGGCGACGATCAGCGGCGGCGGCAGCTGCATGTCGGTCGTCTTGATCATCTGAACGAGCTCGCGGCGCGTGAACTCGGGCGCGCCCGTGATCGCGGCGTCGTCGAAGCGGCGCACGACGACCCCATACTTGAGGCCCTCGCCCTTGGCCGCCGAGATCAAGCGCGACTCGAGCGCCTTGCGCCCCACGCCGCCCTTCGCGGTCAAGAAGAGGTTCGTCGCGCTGCCGTGGAACGCGCCACCGTCGGCGGTGCGGCGCGCGTGGCCGTTGCTGACCTGATCCTTCTGCGACGGCGTGCGCGACAGCAGCAGCGTCTTCAAGACGCCGTCCTTGATCACGTCGACCTTCTGCGCGGCGACGCCTTCGTCATCGATCTTGTAGCCGCCGATCAGCGCCTTGTTGTCGCCGTCCTTCGCGGTCGGATCGTCGGTGACACTCAGCTGCGGCGACATCACGCGCAGGCCCGTCTTGTCGGTCAGCGCGCCGCCGAACGTGCGTGCTTCCTGCGGCGAGAGGCCCTCGGGCACCGGCGTGCCGCCGAGGTTCGGCGCGAGCGAGAAGCGGACGAGGCCGACCGCGCCTTCCCCTTCGAACAGCACCGGGCCGGTGTAGTGCTCCATCACCGGCGCCTTCGCGAGCGCGGCGATCGACTCGCCGAGGTGCTTCGCTTCGCCGGTCAGGTCCTTGTCGGTCGGCAGGTCCTTGCCGGTGTGGCCGTAGCGCATGAAGTAGTTGTGGACGAGCTGGCCGTCGTCGGCCTGACCCTCGACCTCGATCAGCACGCCGGAGGCGCGGCGCGTATCGGTGACGGCGGTGCCTTCGGTCGTGATGTACCAGCGGCGCTCGAGGTACGACGTCAGCGCGACGTGCGACTCGCGCAGGCCCGCCTGTTCGCGGAGCGTCGCCGAGATCGTCTTCGCGCGCGTCTCGAGCTCGTCGAGCGACTCGAGCGGCGGCACGAGCACCGGCTCCTCGGAGACGACCGGCTTGGTCTCGGTCCACGCGGGCACGTCGCTGGGGCGCAGCGTGCCGCCCGCCTTGCGCGCCTCGAGCTTGGCGTTGAGCTGGATCAGCGCCTCCTTGTAGGCCTGATCGGTGACGAGCCACGTCGAGCGCTTCGCGAGGCGCTTGTCCATCTCGAGCGGCAAGTTGATCGCGGCGGTGCCGTCGATCTCGGTCGCCTCGGCGACGACGAAGTTGCCGTTGTCGAGCTTCGGGCTCCCGACGCGCACGCGCGCCTCGAGGTTGACGAAGTGCCGGTTGCGCTTCGACATCGTCTGGCCGAGCTCGGCCGACACATCGTTGACGTCGACTTCGGTGACCTTGTACGAGATCGAGTACGGCTTGGGCGCGCCGGGGATCTCGAGCTCCTTCATGTCGCGGTTCATTTCCTCGGCGATCTCGTCGAGGACTTCATTCGTGACCGCCTTCGACGGCGGACCGGCGGGCGGCTCGGGCGGCTTCTTCGCGAACGCGAGCGCGGGCGCGAACAGAATAACGAGCGCGAGGGACTTCACGGCTTCTCCTTCTGGATCGCGGGCGCGGTGAGGATCGGCGGCCGGTCGGGCGGGATGAAGCCCTTCTCGATCTCGAGCTTCTCGATCAGCAGCGACGGCGCGGACGCGGAGACAGGCACCCAGCCCGACTCGGCGCCGCACACGCCGTTGAACGTCTCGATCTGGCGCGACGCCGCGCGGATCGACTGCAACGCCACCAAGGGCGTGCCCGAGATATCGATGCCGCGCACGAGCTCCTTGTGGCCGTCGGGGTAGAGGCGATACGCCATCACCGGGTTGACCTTGAACGCCTGCGGCGCGAACGCCGAGGTGTTCGTGAAGCCGCCGCTGATGTCGGTGAACACCATGCCGTACGGGCGGTGCTGCTTCTTGACCTCCTCGATCAGCATCTTCTCGAGGTCGGCGTACTCGACGGATTTCGCGGCCTCGACGACGAGGTTGCCCTGGCGCGCGACCGGCGGCAGCCCCGGAGACCTACGCCCGTGTCCATTGCTGTGCGGGAACCCGGCGATCGGATTGCGGCCCATGTCGAAGCCGACCAGCTTGCCGTGATCGATCAGCTGCGCCTTGTGCGCGCGCACGCCCTCATCGTCGAAGCGATAGAAGCCGTTGACCTGGATGCCGTTGAGCGTCTCGATCTCGGGGTTGTCGTAGACGGAGAGCCACTCCGGCGCGATGTCCTTGCCGACGTAGCTCGCGAACGTCTGACCGCTCGTCGTGTCCTTCTGGCGGTGACCCTCGATGCGGTGACCGAACACCTCGTGGAAGAACACGCCCGAGGCACGGCCCTGCAGGATCGCGGGACCGACGTACGGCTCGGCGAGCGGCGCGTCGTGGAGCGCGTCGAGGTCGTCGGTGACCGTCTTGATCATCTTGTCGACCTCGCCGTCGCCGGGGAGGTCCTTCGGCGCGACGCCGAACCGTTGCTCGAGGCGCGACAGGTTCATGCCGTCATCGGCCTTCACGCCGACGGAGACGCTGAGCTGCGCGTTCGTCCACGACGTCTGCAGCACCGTGCCTTCGCTGTTGACGAAGTAGCTCGTGTTGAGCTGAAACACGACGCCGCACGTGCCGCGCGTTGCGGCCCCCTTCAGCGCCCCCTTCGAGCAGCGCTTGAGGCGATCGACCCACTGCGCCTTGTCGAACTCGAGCTTCGCGGGCGCCTCGATGTGCGTCTCCGTCGGCTCGTGCGCGAAGTCGGGATCGTACTTCTTCGCCTTCTGCAGCGTCTGCTGGTCCTGCTTGACGTAGTTCAGCGCCGACACGGCCTCGTGATACCGGCGATCCGTCTCGAGCCAGAGCGCGCTCGCGATCGCCTCCTTGTCGTCGCCGAACGGAACGTCGCCGCGGCGAGTGAGCGGAGCGTTGAGGCCATTCGTGTCGTCGGCGAGCTGGCGCGTGTTGTCGAGCTCGGGCGAGCCGACGCGGACCTCGACATCGAGGTTGCGCGCGACATCATCCTGATCCGTGACGAGCGCGCCGCCCTCGGCTTCGAGCGACACGATGCGCTGCTCGACGAGCTGGTAGCCGAGGTAGTACGCGGGCGTGCCCGTCTTCGCGAGCGCCGCCATCTCGCGCTCGTTCTCGGCCTTCATGACGTCGAGCAGCGGCGACTTCTTGTCGGGCGCGCTCGCGTCGGTCGGGGCGCTGGTGACGACCTCGATCTTCGCCGGAATGTTCGGCAGCTCCGTGGCGGCGAGGTTGCCGGGTAGCGGCGGGGGAACGGGCTTGGCGGGTGACTTCCCGCCGGCCCCGCCCGAGCAGGCGGCGACCACGACGAGCGCGAACGGCTTTCGCATATACGGGAAAGCGTAGGATGCGAACGGCACCAAATCAAACGCCAGGCCCGTTATGATCCGGCGAGATGTCTGGCCGAGCCTCCGCTCTCGTCATCCACGATGACGGCGACGTCCTGGACTTGCTCACCAGGCTGTTCGAGGGCGCCGGGTTCGAGGTGATGGCCGCTCCGAGCGCGTTTCGCGCGCGCACCCACCTCGACGGTCAGCGCCATGTCGAGGTCGTGATCGCCCCGTGGGACATCACGCGGGCCGCCGGCGGCGAGACGTACCGCTGGGTGCTGCAGAACCGGCCGGATCTGCGAAACCGCTTCGTGTTCATCGCCGACGAGGTGCCGGCGGAGTTCGATGCCGTCGTCGGTGGGCGCTGCCTCGCGGTGCCGCTGTCGGCGCTCGACGAGCTGGTGCGCGTCGCGCACGGCATCGTCCGCCGCGGCCGCACGCCGCCGCACGGTTACCCGATCGTGACGGACCGGCCGAGCCTGCTGCTCGCCGAGGACGATCCGCTCGTGATGGAGGCGGCCGCCGGGCTATTGCACGACTCCGGATACAGCGTGACGACGGCCGAAGGCGGCGGCGAGGCGTGCATCCGGCTCGAGCTGCGCGACTTCGACGCGATCATCCTCGACTGGAACATGCACGACGGGAGCGGCGCCGACGTCTATCGCTGGATCCTGAAGAACAAGCCGGCGCTCGCGAGCCGCGTGATCTTCCTCAGCGAGGCGGATGCCGACGACTCGGGGCCGGTCGCGCCCGGCCGCCCGATGTTTCGCAAGGGCCAGGACTCGCAGGGCCTGCTCGACATGCTGAAGCTGCTCGTCCGCAACGTCAAAGCGGGCTAATTGGTGCCGAGCACTTCGCGCGCGATGTCCTCGAGGTGCGCGAGCGCGGCCGCGAGGTCGAACAGCCGGTGCTCGTCCTTGTCGAGCATCAGCACGTAGCCGGGCTCGCCGCCACGCACGCGACCGCGCGGGTCGTACATCAGCCAGTCGTGCGGGTCGCCCCAGCACGCGAGCGGTACGCAATCCGCGAGGCCGGAGCTCTGCATCCAGTGAACGGCGCGCGCGGCGAGCGGCGTGGTCTCGCGGTAGTCGCCGGCGCCGAGGAACTCGTGCTCCCACAGGCGCATGCCGTTCGTGATCGTCAGCAGCGCGCGATAGTCGTTCGGCAGGCTGATCCGGCGCGTGCGCTCGGCGTCGAGGATCGCGTCGAGGCGGACCGGCGGGCGCAGCTCGACCTTCTCGCCGAGCTCCTTGAGCGTGCCGACGAGGCTGTCGAGCGCAGTGCGCACGCCGTGCACGTACGGATCGACGTCGACCGGGATCGCGGGGACGTCGGCGCGCGCGAGCAGCAGCGCGAAGTCGGGATCGTGCTGGTACGCCATGAAGTCGGCGTCGCGGCGGAACTGCGCCGAGGTGGCGCCGGCCTCGAGTGCGCGCTCGACGGCGTACATCATCTGCACCTTGTCGCGGGCGACGGCGTGCGCGCGGGCGACATCGAACAGCAGCTCGGCGCTCGCATCGTCGGGGACGACCAGCGCGAGGCGGGCGATGCGCTCGCGATCGACGCCGATCGCCTGCAACGCATGGCGCAGGAACTCGCGCGCGTGGAAGCTATCGCGGCGGCCGCCGAAGTCATCCCAGCGATGGAGCATCAGGTCGACGAGCTCCTTGACCTCGCTGCCGCCGCGATGCTCGCGGGCGATCGGCAGCAGCATCAGCTGCGCGGCGCCGAGCGCGATCTGCGCCTGTTGCTGGGTCGCCTCGCCGCGGATGCTCTCGAGGAACCTGCGCAGCGCGACGATCGGGTGCGGATCGTCGAGGATCTCGACGACGGGCGAGCTGCGCGCCATTCGATCGCGCGCGAGCAGCCGCCGCCGCGACGTCTCGGTCGTCGGGATCGCGATCGGAACCGCGCCGGATCCTTCGGCGGTGACGACCACCGGCTTCGGCGCCTTCTTCTTCGTCGCGGTGCGCTTCTTCGGCGCCGGCTTCTTTTTCTTCGGCGCGGCCTTTTTCGGCGCGGCCTTCGCCTTCTGGACGACCTTCTTCTTGGCCTTCGGTTTCGACGCGGCCGGCTTCTTCTTCTTCGGCTTCGCTTTGACGCGGGACTTCACTTCTTCGCCCCGAACATCCCGTCCTTGTACTCGACGATCTCGCCGGCAACGGCCGATGCCGCGACGGTCAGCGGAGACGCGAGATACAGCTTGCCCGGGCCCGACCGGCCCTTGTAGTTGCGATTGATCGCCGACACCGTCACCTGGTCCCCCCGATCGCTGACGCCCGGCCCGCAGCCGATACACGCACCGCAGCCGGGCTTGATCACCTCGACGCCGGTGCGCGCGAACAGCTCCGTGTAGCCCTTGTCCTTCGCGTACTGCTCGACTTCCTGCGAGCCGAACTGGATGAAGAACTTCACGCCGTCGGCGACGCGCTTGCCCGCCTTCTCGGCATCGGCCATCACGCGCGCGTACATGTCGACGTCGTCGCGCTTGCCGGCCGTGCACGAGCCGCCGTACGCGATGTCGAGCTTCACGCGGCCGATCTCGGAGACGAGCGCGCCATTCTTCGGATCGCTCGCGATGCCGCGATCCGGATCACCGGGCGTCGCGACCATCGGCGTGATGCTCGCGAGATCGATGCGATGGATGCCGCCCGCGTGCTCCGCGCCCGCATCGGGCGTGACGACCTTGCCGCGCAGCGACTCGACGGTGACGCCGGGGCGCCGCGCCGCCATCCACGCGAGCATCGTGTCGTCGACTTCCATCACCGCGCCGCGCGCCGAGCACTCGGTTGCCATGTTCGCGAGCGTCGCGCGCTCGTCGGGGCTGAGGGCAAACAGCCCGTCGCCGCCGAACTCCATCACGCGGTTCAACGTGTCCTCGCGCTTCGCGTAGGTCGCGAGGATGTGGAGCATCACATCCTTCGCGCTGACGCCGGGCCGCAGCTTGCCGGTCAGCTCGAAGCGGATCGATTGCGGCACCGCGATCGG
>JAFAOG010000018.1 GCA_019237945.1 Deltaproteobacteria bacterium
CAGCTGCTCGAGCATCGCGTTGTCGGCGTTCGGCAGCGGCGCGTCATCGGCTTGGCCGTGGACGAGCACGAGCCGCGCGCCGTGCAGCTGGGCGAGCGCAGCGGCGCGATCGACCGCCTGCTCGCTCGGCACCGACAGGTCGTAGCCGACGACGATCGTGGTGAGCCGCACGCTCAGTCCTTGCCGAGATCGATCGTCAGCGAGTCTTCGGTCGAGTAGAGGCGGCCCTTGCCCTTCCACTCGATCGTGTCGGGGTCGTCGGGCGTGGTCGTGCCCTTGCCGAACATCCCGACGAGGCGCGCCTTGACCGCATCGATCGTCGGCGCGTCGGTGACGACGCTGATCGACACGTGCGAGACCTTGTCGTTCTCGATCGTCGCCGTGACGCGCGCCGGGCCCGTGCCGCGGCCGATGCCGGGCACCGTCCACATCATGATCTCGCCGTCGTCCTGGTCGGCGTGCGGCACGAGCGCCTGCAGCTTCTCGAGCGGCTTGCCGACGAGCGTCAGTGGCGCTGGCGCGCTGTCCTTCTTGTCGAGCCACTCGTTCACTTCGAGATAGCGGTCGAAATTCACTTCGCAGTCGCTGTACTTCGCGCGCACGTGGCTCGCGGGATCGAGATACACGCCGTCCGGCGAGTCGCCCCACGCCTTGACCATCGCGTCGTGCAGCGTGTCGCAGTGGTCCTCGCCGGGGATGCGCACGTTGTTGATCGTCATCGCGCCGTCGTAGCCGATGTACGGGCGGGCGTCCTCGTCGTTCAGGGGCAGCGCGGCGATCGCGGGGTCGCCCGAGCTCATGCCGAAGTGCACGCCGCCGAAGTAGGTGCCGAGCTGCGCCGGCTTGTTGCCGAAGAACGTCTTGAACGTCTGCTCGCGCTTCGCGGTGCGCGCGGCCTCGCGCTGCGCATCCTGCTCGGCCTCCTTGCGCATCTCCTCTTCGAAGTGCGCCTCGCGCTCCTCGTCGGTCATCTCGTCGAGCGTCTTGGTGTGAGGCTTCATCGTGTCGCGCACGGCGAGCGCGAACGGCACCGCCGTCACGAGCGACATCACGATCACCGAAGCAGGGATCCGCATGAGGCGGACGCTAGCACGTGCCGCCCGACGCTACATGCACGAATTGTCGGCGCCCGGGGTCCCGAGATTGCCCGCGTTGCCGTACGTCGCGACGCCGGGACAGAAGTTGCCGGCCGAGTCGTTGGCGGTCGTCGTGTACATGCCCGGTTTGACCTGGCTCGACGCGCCCTTCGTCGACGAGGACCAGCTCACGGCGTCGTAGATCGAGGTGCACGTGTAGGGCGAGGCGGTGCCGCAGCTCGCCGGATCGACGACCTGGACGTTGCCCGCCGTGTCGACCATCGACAGCCCGAACGTCGCCGCGACCGTGGCGATGCCGCCGTTGGTCGTCGGATCCGCGCCGCGCGCGAACACCGCGAACGCGCCGGGCGCGAGCGACAGGCACTTCGCGCCGCTGACGACGTCCGGGGCGCGGCTGTCTCCGGCGCGATCGAGCCCGAGGCCATTGAGGTCGAACGCCGCGCTGCCCGTGTTCGTGACTTCGAACCACTCGGCCGGCCCGCTGTTGTTCGCGTTCGGGTGCGGCATGACCTCGGTGATCACGAGCGAGCCCATCGCGGGCGGCACGATCGCGCGCGGCGTCCCGCCGTCGTCGCACATACCCGGCTGCGGGAGCAGCGCGCACTGATCGTTCTGCGCAGCGGGCGTGCCGAGGTCGCCGAGCCCGTACGAATGCTGCGCGTCGCAGAAGTTCGACTGCATGTCGTTGGCGACCGCATCCTCGAGGTCGGGATCGAGCTGGATCGCCTTGCCGTTCGTCGACGACGTCCACCGCACGCTATCGACGACGTTCGCGCCGTTGACGAGCTGCACATCGCCCGCCGAAGCCACCAGCGAGAACGTGAACGTGCCGAGCACCGAGCCCGCCGGCAGCCCGCCGTTCTGCGTCATGTCGCTGGAGCGCGCGAACACCGCGAAGCTGCCCGCGCTGAGCCGCAGACACGTGCTGGACGTGATCACGTCGGCGGGCAGCGTGTCGTTCGCGCGATCGAGGCCGAGCCCGTTGAGGTCGACATCCTTCTTCGCGACGACCTCGAACCACTCGCCGACGATGTCGGGCACGCGCGTCGGGCTCGGCATCACCTCGGTGATCACGAGGTCGCCGGGCGCGGGCTGCACGATCTCGCGCATGGTCGCGCCGTCGCTGCACGCGCCGAGCACGGGCGGAGTGCAGTCGTTCTCGCCGCCGGGCGTGCCGTAGTCCCCGGCCGCGAACTCGGTATCGCTCTCCTCGCACCAGTTCGCGGCATCGTCGTTGAACGACGCATCGGGCGGCTGCGCATCGCTGAGCTCGCGCGAGTGCCCGGCCTTCACCGAGTCGTACAGCGCGCTATCGATCTCGTTGTCGCCGCACTTGAGCGCGAGCTTGCCGGTGCCGGTATCGAACAGGCTGCCGAGGTCGCTGCCGTACGCGTACTGCAAGTAGCCGGGCAGCTCGCTGACGTTGCCGAGCGCGAAGTACTGCTCGGGCGCGATGATCACCGCGCTCATCACGTGCGCCTTCGCGCTCGAGCCGTCGCCACGGCTGTTGACGAGCGTCAGCCCCTCGAGCGACAGCGGCCGCCCGCTCGCGTTGTAGATCTCGAACCACTCGGCGCCGGTCGCCGCCGGCTTCGCGAACACCTCGCTGATCACGAGGTCCCCCGGCTCGAGTGCCTCGACGCAGTGGCCACGCGCAGGTGCGCTCGCGCATCCGGCGAGCACGACGAGGGCAGCTGCGCGCATCGGCGCCTCCTATATCAGGGCGCGGGCGCGGGCGCGTGGGCCAATTCCGAGAACCTAATCTGATCGAGCCTTTCGACGACGACTTCGAGGTGCCCGTGGTACCGGCGCGGCGCGGCGTGGATCACGACGTACTC
>JAFAOG010000031.1 GCA_019237945.1 Deltaproteobacteria bacterium
CACGCCGGCGCCCGCGCTCAGCGAGAACTCGTTCGTCGCGGGCGAGATCGACGTCCCGACGCCGGCGCCGCAGATCCGCCAGACCGACAAGACGCCCGCCGTCGAGTTCACGGCGGCGAGCTCGCTGCTCGGCAGCCCCGATCCTGCCGATCCCGACACCGGTAGCCGCACGCCGCAGATCGAGATCGAGAGCCGAAAGCCCCTCCCGAACCGTTCGTGAGTTAACGTCCGCGCTGGAGGCCCGGTATTCCGGTCGTCGCGCTGGTCAATCTGCTGTTCGGAATCGGCTTCGCCTTGATCGCACGCGACCGCATCAAGGCCGATGGCCCGTTCGCAGCGCCGGCATTTCATCTCGTCGTGCTGCATGCGGGCGCCGTCGTCGCGCCGGTCGCGCTGTACTTCTATGCCGTCCACCCCGCGTGGGCGTGGATGTACTGGCTCGATCCGAAGAAGCTGTCGGGGATCGCGGTGCTGCCGCTGATGGTCGGCCACGCCGGCCTCGTGATCGGCGCCTGGTATCTCGCGGCGGTGCTGATCCGCAAGAACTTGCAGGGCGCGCTCTACTACGTCGGCGGTGCGCTCGCGCTGACGCTGCTCGTGCTCGTCGTCGGCGGCATGAGCCGGCTCGCGACGGCGGCGGACTTCCTCGGCTACCAGACGCACCACGGGGTGTCGCTGTTCGCGGTGCAGCTCGGCTGGGCGTTCATGGTGTCGCTGCTCGCGATGTTCGGATCGGCGATCTACGTCGCGATCGAGCTGGGTCGTGACGGGCGGCGGGTGCGGTCGAGGTGATAAGATGACCGCGATGAGGTGGGTGCTCGTCGCGCTGCTCGCGGGCTGTGGCCCGGTCGCGTACGTCAGCCAGGTCACGTTCGACGCCGACAACGCCGTCGCGGCGGCCCGCGCGGCGAACGCCGAGAAGTACAGCCCGTACTGGTGGACGCGCGCGACGCAGTACCTCCACATGGCGCGCGAGGTCGCGGCGCACGCGGACTTCCAGGGCGCCAACCGGTTCGGCCGGCTCGCGACCGAGGCGGCGAAGAACGCGCGTACCGAGGCCGAGCAGGGCGCGGCGCGCGGCCCGGCCCCGGCCAAGCCCGACGAGGGCAGCGCGGTCGCGCCGGCGAAGGACGATGCGCCGGTGCCGGCGAAGGAAACGCCGTGAAGCGCGCGCTGCTGCTGCTGGCGCTCGTCGGCTGCGCGGGCATGCAGGTGCGATCGCAGACGTCATCGACTGACGGCCTGATCTCGACGGCGCGCGATAACGGCGCGCAGGTCTGCGCACCGGTCGAGCTCGCGATGGCCGAGTCGCACAATGACTACGCGCAGCACGCGCTCGACGAGGGCAACTACTACGACGCCGCGCGCGAGGCCGACGTCGCCGAGACCAACGCGAAACGCGCGATCGAAAAATCGCCGCGCGACAAGTGCGTCCCCAAGCACGCGCCGCCGAAGCCCGGCGATCGCGACGGCGACGGCATCACGGACGACGTCGACAAGTGCCCCGACGAGCCCGAGGACAAGGACGGCTTCCAGGACGAGGACGGCTGCCCCGATCTCGACAACGACTTCGACGGCATCCCCGACAAGGACGACAAGTGTCCGATGGACCCCGAGGACAAGGACGGGTTCCAGGACGACGACGGCTGCCCCGACCCCGACAACGACGGCGACGGCCTCTCCGACAAGAACGACCAGTGCCCGAACGAGCCCGAAGACAAGGACGGGTTCCAGGACGACGACGGCTGCCCCGATCCCGACAACGACGGCGACGGCATCCTCGACAAGGACGACAAGTGCCCGCTCGAGCCGGGCGTTCCGCCCGATGGCTGCCCGAAGAAGTACAACCTCGTCGTCGTCACCGAGAAGAAGATCGAGCTCAAGCAGACCGTCTACTTCGACTTCAACAAGGCGACGATCAAGCCGGTCAGCTTCGCGCTCCTCGACGATGTCGCGCAGGCGATGAAGGACAACCCGAAGATCAAGGTCGAGGTCCAGGGCCACACCGACTCCGTCGGCGACGACAACTTCAACCTCAAGCTGTCCCAGAAGCGGGCCGAGAGCGTGCGCAACTACCTGATCAAGAAAGGCATCTCGTCGGACCGCATGGATCCAAAGGGTTACGGCGAGAACGTACCGATAGCTGACAACCGCACGAAAGAAGGCAGAGATCAGAATCGGCGAGTGGAATTCGTCATCACCGAGCACTGACTTCGGTGTTATTACCTCCGCATGAGGGCCAGCAGTCTCCTCGCGCTTTGCGCGATCTTGGTCACGTTCCGCTACGCGCACGCCGACGGGCGCGGGGACGTCGAGAAGAAGATCAAGGAGGCAATGGAGCAGTACGACCTGATGGACTACGACGCAGCGAAGAAGCTGCTCAATCAGGCGCTCCAGACTGCCAAGAAATCCAAGCTCGACAAGGACGGGGTCAGCGCGAAGGCCTACCTCGACCTCGGCATCGTCGACTTCGTCAACGGTGATCAAGCGGGCGCGAAGGACGCGTTCGCGACGGCCGCCTCGATCGACCCCAAGATCCAGATCGACCCCGCGTACAAGACGGCCGACATGGCCAAGCTGCTCGACTCCGCGCGCAGCGGCGCGAGCGCAGGTGGCGGCGGCGACACCGGCGGCGGCGACATCGGCGGCCCCCCGGCGGCCGACTGCTCGTCGGTCAAAGGCCTCCAGCACGAGATCATCGACACCGCGAAGGGCGGCTCGTCGCTCAAGATCGAGGCGCTCGTCGGCAGCGACGTCAAGCCGGTGAAGGTCTCGATCAAGTACCGCCCCGAAGGCGCGACCGACTTCGCCGAAGTCAAGATGTCCGCGAGCGGCTGCAAGTACACGGGCTCGATCCCGGCCTCCGCGTTCAAGGGCAGCCTCGTCCACTACTACGTCGCCGCGTACAACGACGCGGGCAAGCCGATCGCGGCCAAGGGCTCCGAAGGCTCGCCCAACATCATCGAGGTCACCGCGCCCGCGCCGGGCTCCAAGTCCGCCCCGTCGGACGACGAGGACCCGATCAGCGGCAAGAAGGTCGTCGCGTCCTCGGGCGGCGGCTCGTCGGGCGGCGACACCTCCTCGGGCGGCGAGGTCACCTCGTCGGTCACCGTCGGCCCCAAGAAGCAGAAGGTCTATCTCGCGGTCGCCGGCGGCACCGGCTTCGGCTACGTCAGCGGCACGACCGAGGGCATGAACCCGGTCAAGTCCTGCTGCATCGGCTCGAGCCTCGTCGTCCTCCAACCGGAAATCGGCTTCTTCGTCTCGTCCAAGCTCGCGGTCGGCGTCGCCGGTCGCATCGGCATCCCGATGGGCGCGAACCTCGACGGCCACGCCACCGCCGCCCCGGGCGTCCTCCTCCGCGTCCGCTACGCGCTCTCGCCGACGGGCCAGGGCGTCCGCATCATGGGCCAGGCGGGCGCAGGCGTCCTCCGCAACACGATCAAGCTCGACAACGCGATGACGGGCATGGATACCGACATCGTCGCGCAGGGCCCGGTCCTCATCGGCGCGGGCGTCGGCTACACGAAGGCCCTCTCCGGCAACATCTCGTTCCTCGCGGACTTCTCCGCGCTGGCCGCGATCGCGACGACCTCCCAGGCCTTCGCGTCCCCCAAGCTGAACACCGGCTTCGGCGCGGACCTGTCGCTCGGCCTCGCGCTGGGCTTCTAGTCGCCGTCGAGCCACACGCGGATCGCCGCGGCCCAGTCGTCGGCGTCGACGATCGTCGCGTGCGGTGCCGCGCGATACACGTCCGCCACCGCGCGGGGATGCTCCGCATCGCGGCCCGGCACGACGATCACCGGCATCTCCAGCCGCGCCAGCTCGCCCGGCCCGAACGGCTGCACGCCGCTCGCCATGAACCGCGTGCTCGTAGCGGCGCTCGCCGGGTCGTAGCCAGCCACCACCTGCTTCGCGCGCTCGCGAATCGCCGCGGGCAGCCGATCGAACAGCGGCAGCAGCGCCCCGACGCCCTCGACAAGCGCGCGCTCACCGGCCGCCGCCATCGCATCCATCGCCGCGCGCTGCGCCTCGCCGAGCGCGACGCCGTCGAACGCGGGCGCGAGCACGACCAGCCGCTCGACGAGCCCCGGATGCCGCAGCGCGACGCGCGTCGCGACGGCCGCGCCAAACGACGCCCCGCCGACGACGGCGCGCACGATCCCGCGCATGCGCGCGAGCTCGGCGATGTCATCGGCGAGCAAGTCCCAGGTCAGCGCGCCATGGAAGACGCTGCGCCCGCTGCCGCGCAGGTCGGGCGCGATCACGCGCATGCGCGCGACAAGCGGCTGCGCGTACGCCATCACGCTGCGATGGTTCGCGAGCCCGCCGTGCAACAGGATGAGCGGGCGCCCGGCGCCCTCCTCGTGAACAAACAGCTCGAACTGGTCGCGCATAGATCCGTTCATCGCGGCTCCTTTCGCCGAAACGGCAAAGCGCCGACCTCCCAGCCGGCGCCGGGGCGCCCGAGGCGCACCAAATGAAAACGCCAGCCGACGTAGCTGGCGCCAAATGAAAACGCCAGCCGGAAGTGGCTGGCGCGTGATTCCTACGTATCAAGCCGGGACCGGGCCTGGCAAGGGCCATGACCCCGGATGGTGGCGTCGCGCGCTCTGCAGTGCGCTCGCGCAGGCGCTCTTCTCTCTCTTGTTTGTTTAAGTCTCCGGAACGGAGCGCTCGCTCGAGGGTCGGGCCCTGGGACCCTGTGGCCGCCAGCCGCTAGCCATACCAGATTGGACGGCGCCCGCGCGGCCCTCCACAAGTCCACAGCGCCATTCGCGCTCTGCACACCGCTCGCTCGAGCGCGCGGGATAGTTGGTTCGGCGACCGACACACGCCACGCGCTGATCTGTCCTTGACGGAACTCGTTAGACAAATATTATAGCCCTAATCAAATGCGGCGGGCGCAGCGACCTCACGAGCAACTTCCGTTCGACTGGCGCGCGGACAAGCGCGGCGGCGAGCGCGAGGGCGCCGGCCGCAAGAAGACGGGTCGCTGCAGCGACGCGCCTCACCGCGCGCGCCCCGCCGTCCGCAAGTACGACGTCCAGCACGTGGTGCTGCGCACGCGCAAGGACCTCCCGCGCCTGCGCCGCGGCAAGACGTACCAGGCGATCGCGCGCGCGCTTCGGCACACGCTCGGCGAGACCGCGTTTCGCGTCTGCCACACGTCAATCCAGCGCAATCATCTGCACTTCCTGATCGAGGCGAACGACGCGGCGGCGCTGAGCCACGGCATGCGCTCGCTCGCGATCACGGCGGCGCGCGCGATCAACAAGGTGCTCGGTCGCAGCGGGAAGGTCTTCGCGTTCCGTTATCACGCGACCGCGATCGCCAGCCCGCGGCAGATGCGCAACGCGCTGTCGTACGTGCTGAACAACTGGCGCCGCCACGACGAGGACGAGGGCAGCGAGGCCGCGCAGCGTGCGGCGCTCGACCCGTACTCGACGGCGATCGCGTTCCGCGGCTGGCGCGAGGGCGTGTTCGCGGTACCGGCGCACCACGCGGCGGCCGGCTACGAGCCGTTACCGTGCGCCTCGCCGGAGTCGTGGTTGTTGCGCGTCGGCTGGGAGCGGCACGGTCGCATCAGCGCGTTCGACGTGCCTGGTCCGTTGCGCTGACGCTGCGCACGGATCACGGCGACTGGATGATCGCCAGGTCGAGCGTCTGATACGTGCTGCCGCACGGGCCATCGCGCGTGACGTACGTGACCGATTGCGACGCGAAGAAGCCTCCGCCGCCGCTCGGTTCTGCGATGTCGAACGTCCAGGTGTCAGCGTTCGTGTAGCGTCCGTTTCCGCCCGTCATCGTCAGCGTGACTTCGGTCCCGTTGCCGCTACTGTCCGCTGCGAGCTGCGCGGTGACGGGGCCGAGGTCGCCGTCGAGCTCGACCGTCGAGGCGGTCGGCGAACCTGCCGGTCCGAAAGCTCCGCTCGCGCAGAACGCGTTGAGGCAGATCTTCACGGTACTGCCTGCCGATGCGGAGACCGGGTCCTGCCACCGGCAATGGAACACGACCGTGCTCTCGCCCACCGCGTCGCATGCGCAGCCCGCCAGCGCCACGACGGAGAGCACGAGCGCGGCGGCGCGCACTACGAGAGCAGCGCGCGCAGCGGGTGCAGGACGATGTGAATCTCGCCCGCGGTTACCTCGGCCGCCGACGGCGCGGCGGCGAGCACGACCGCGGCTTCGACCACGCGGTCACCGCCCTCGTTGAGGTAGATGACGCGCTTGAGCGAGCGGCGGGTGGCGGCGACCGTCTGCAGGTCGTCGAACAGGGACGGGTAGACCTCGGGCAGCGCGGAGTCGCGCAGCTGGAGGCCGCCCGCGTCGCCCGCGGCGCCGAGGAATGCGAGGAAGGCGGGGTTCGCGGCGCGCACGCGGCCCTGCGGATCGCACGAGGCCATGGGGAGCGGGACGGCGCCGAAGATTTCGGAGGCGGCCTTGAGGCGGTGGTCGTACTCGCGGCGTTCGCGGGTTGCGTCGGGGGCGAGCGCGCGGCGGCGCGACGGGCCGCCTTGATCCATGCCCAGCATCTGCATCAGCGTGCGGAGCTCGTACATGAACGTCGCGACGTCGGGGTGGCGGTCGGCCGGGTTCTTGGCGGTCGCGCGCGCGATGATCACGTCGGCGCGCTCGTCGAGCTCCGGGACGAGCTTGGACGGGACGGGGAGCGGTTCTTTGAGCTGGCGGCGCATCACGTCTTTCGACTCGCCGACGAACGGCATGCGGCCGGTGAGCAGCTCGAAGAAGACGATGCCCATCGCGTAGATGTCGGAGGCTTGCGAGGCGGGGCCGCCGTCGATTCGCTCGGGCGCGAGGTACTCGGGCGTGCCGTCGACGCCGTCGTTGCGGCCGAGGTCGGCTCGCGAGAGGCCGAAGTCGAGCAGCTTGACCAGGCGGCGCTGGGCAGGCGTGCGGACGAGGAACATGTTCTCGGTCTTGATGTCGCCGTGGAGGATCTGGCGCGAGTGGATGAAGCGCACGGCGTCCGCGAGCTGCCACATGATGTCGCACGCGACCTTGGGGGACATCGGGCCGGAGTGGCGGAGCTTGGCGTGGACGGTCTGGCCTTCGAGGAGCTCCATGACCATGAACAGGCCGAACGAGTCGTCCTGACCGAAGTCGACGATCGAGCAGATGTTGTCGTGGGAGAGCGCGGAGGCGAGGCGGGCTTCGCGATAGAACAGCTCGCGGATGCGCGGGTTGACGGCGAGCGCGCTCTTGATCAGCTTGAGTGCGAACGCCTTGCCGAGCGCCTGGTGGCGGACGCGGAGCACGCGGCCCATGCCGCCGCGGCCGAGCTGGCCATCGACGATGTAGCGGCCGCCGATGATGTCGGTCATCTTGGCGCCGCGCGGGCGGCCGTCGGGGCCGACGAGCGTCGGGTCGTCCGCGTACTCGACCTGCGAGCCGGTCGCCGAGGGCGCGTCATCGAGCTCGCCCGCGACGTAGGACTTGGTCGAGAGCACCGAACGCGTCGCCGAAGGCAACAGCGTCTCGTGGCCTTCCCGCTCCACCAGTTCCCCCACGTCGAGATCGCTTTCGGACGTAGTCGGCATTACCTCATCGTACTATAAGGACCGCATGGACGAGTCGACGTTCGACCGGATCGCACGCGAGGAGCTCCGGCACCTCGAGGATGCACTTGCCGAGGTCGACCCCGACGACGTCGAGGTCTCGGTCAGCGATGGAGTACTCCGGCTAGACTTGCGGGATGGCACGAAGATCGTGATCAACAGCCACCGGGCCGCCGGGCAGATCTGGATGGCGGCGGTCGCGAGCGCCTGGCATTTCGACCCGGGCTCCGACGGAAAATGGGTCGCCTCGAAGTCCGGCGACGAGCTGCATTCGACGCTGACGCGGCTCCTGCGCGAGCACGTCGGTCTCGACGTCCGGCTGTAGTATCGTCGGCACATGGCCGAGTCGCAGATTCTGAGTGTGATCCGGGTGTGGGCAGCCGTGGCATGGGCGGATGGCGTCCTGGCCGAGGCCGAGGCCGAGGGGTTGCGCCGGCTGATCCGCAGCGCGGATCTGACTCCGGAGGAGCGGAGTGGCGCGACGCGGTACCTCGACCAGCGCACCGATCTCCCCGACGTCATGCTGACGAACGTCAACCCGGAGGCGCGGCGCGGGATTTACCGAGCGGCGTGCCGGATGGCGGTCGTCGACCACGTGTTCGCCCACGCCGAGCGCAAGATGCTCGACCGGCTGCGCGGGATGCTCAGCATTCCCGCGGACATCGCCGTCGAGATCGAGGCGGACATCCCGGGACTGGAGCCGTAGACTTTCCCATGCAGAAGCGGCACTCGATTCGCCATCTCGCCTGGCGGAGCGGGGTGGCGGTGGTGTCGCAGGCGATGATGTTCTCGGGGCTGTACCCGGTCGTTCCGCATCTCGTGCGGGGCCGGGTAGCTCCAAAGACCCTGCTCGCGGAGTGGGGGATGTCGGCCGCGGTATCGGCGGCCCGACCAGTCGGCTTCTTCCCGCTGCCGGGCGCGCGCAGCGAGGGCCCGCGGCCGATCATCGTGCTGCACGGCTACGCGATGAACCGCGCGAACTTCGTTCCGCTCGCGTTCCGGCTGTCGCGCAAGGGACTCGGACCGATCGTCGGCTTCGAGTACTGGACGCTCGGCCGCACGGCGGCGGCGGCGCGCCAGCTGGCGTGGTTCGTCGAGCACGTGCAGACGATGACCGGCTCGCCGCAGGTCGACATCATCGGCCACTCGATGGGCGGCGTCGTCGCGCGGTACTACGTCGCGCTCGGCGGTGGCGACGGCGCGGTCCACCGGCTGATCACGATCGGCTCGCCGCACGGCGGGACGGATGTCTCGCGGATCGGCATCGGCCACGCGAACCGCGAGCTGTTCATCGGCAGCAAGCTGCTGACGCGCCTCGCGGCGGCGCCCCGGCCCGTCGTCACGCGGCTGACGACGATCCTCTCGAACGGCGACGCGCTCGTCCCCGCGTCGCAGCAGGCCGAGATTCCGGGCGCGGAGCGGATCGTGTTCGACGACCTCGGCCACGTCGCGATGCTCGGGTCACGCCGGGTCGCGCGCGAGATCATCACGCGGCTGAAGTAGCGGCCGGGGGCGCAAGTTGACGAATTGATTGTGTGTTAATAAATTGTATACAATCTAATTGACGACAATCGGAATCGTGCGTAGATCGAGGGCATGAACAACACCGCCCAGCCCCTCGCCCAGAAGCTCTACACCGCCGTCGCCACGGCCACGCACGGCCGCGACGGCAGCGCCAAGAGCGATGACGGCAACCTCGACGTCAAGCTCGCCGTGCCGAAGGGGCTCGGCGGTCCGGGCGGCACCGGCACGAACCCCGAGCAGCTGTTCGCCGCGGGCTACGCGGCGTGCTTCGGCAGCGCGATCGGCCACGTGGCGCGTGCGCAGAAGATCAACGCGGGGCCGATCAGCGTGACGGCAAACGCGTCGATCGGGCCGGCCGGCAAGGGCTTCGGCCTGCAGGTCGAGCTCGTCGCGTCGCTGCCCGATCTGCCGCGCGAGCAGGCGGAGGCGCTGGTGCGTGCGGCGCACGAGGTGTGCCCGTACTCGAACGCGACGCGCGGCAACATCGTTGTCGACGTGCGAGTGGCGTAGGCTCGCGCTGCGATGGCCGCCGAACCCGTCCTCGATCTCGATCGCCAGCTGTGCTTCGCGCTGTACCGCGCCCAGCGCGCGCTCACGCGAGCGTACGCGCCGCTGCTCGAGCCGCTCGGCCTGACGTATCCGCAGTACCTCGTGTTCCTGCGGCTCTGGGCCGAGGACGGCCAGCGCGTCAACGACCTCGGCGACTGCCTGTCGCTCGACTCGGGCACGCTGACACCGCTGCTCAAGCGCCTCGAGCATCGCGGGCTCGTCGAGCGCCGCCGCGATACCGCGGACGAACGCGTCGTGCGCATCTACCTCACGGATGCGGGGCGTGCCCTGCGCACGAAGGCGAAGAAGGTACCGGTCGCGCTCGCCGGCCTCGCGGGCTTCGATCTCGACAAGCCGAAGGGCGTCAACGCGCTCGCCGGGCTGCGCGACGAGCTGACCGCGCTCGCGACGCGTCTCGAGCACGCGAGCGATGCGAAGCCGCGCTAGCGGATCGTGATCGCGACGTGTGATGCGAAGCCGCGCTAGCGGATCGTGATCGCGACGT
>JAFAOG010000092.1 GCA_019237945.1 Deltaproteobacteria bacterium
GTCGTTGTACACGGCTGACATCAGCAGCACCGGCGTCTTGAGCGCGCGGCCTTTGATCTCGCGGACGAGCTCGAAGCCGTTCTTGCGCGGCAGCTGGACATCGACGAGGCACAGGTCGGGCGCGTCGCGATCGTAGCGCTCGATGCCCTCGGGACCGGAGGATGCTGCGACGGTCTGGTAGCCATTGGCGGCCAGAAAGTCGATCAGGATCATCTGGTTGACCGGGTCATCCTCGACGACGAGGATCTTCTTCACCCCGGCAGGCTAGCATCAATCGAAGCGATTCGAAGGCACCGGGCCGCCTGCCCACAGGCGCGAGCGCGGCCCCGGCTGCGGCGGCCACGCGCGCTCCACGAGCGACGCAAACCGTGCGGGCTCGTCGGCGGCGAGCTCGTCGGGATCGAAGCGCGGGCCGGTGACGAGCGCATCGACGAGCTCGTCGTCTGAACGATCGTCGGTCCACGGCGGCACGAGCGACTGGTAGAGCAGCGTGACGAGCTCGGGCGCGATCGGGCTATCGGTCGTCCAGGGGGCGGCGTGCGCGAACACGATCTGATCGGGACGGCGCTCGACGAGACGCGCGGCATCGCCGGGAGCGAGCTCGGCGAGATCGTGCACCGCGACGACGCCCGGAGCCGGCACGCCGACCGCCGGCCACGGCGCGACCTCGACGCCGAGCAGGCGCGCGAGCGCGGTCGCGACGATCCCGTGTCCGCGGCCCTCGGGCGCGTACACACACGGCGCGCCGCGGACGAGCGAGGCCGCGCGATCGAGGCCGAACGCGATGCCGGGCAATCCGTCCTGCAGCCAGGCGTAGCGGCCGTGCATCGGGTCGTCGTAGCCGTAGGGCGACTGGTGCAGCACGAGCGTGCCCGACAGCACGTACTGCCAGCCGCGCAGGTCGTGGATGCCGAGCGGCCCCGCGATCCGGTCTGCCCGCTCGACGATCGCGGCGATCACCTGCGTCATGCGCTCGGTCTCGGGCGAGTCGGCGTGCAGCTCGGCGAGCGCGGCGCGCGTGGTGTCGAGGCGGCCGGCCATCGCGGCGTTGAACGCGTAGAGGTACTGGCAAAGAAAGCTTCGTGCGCGCAGCGCGGTGTGCTGCTCGAGGATCGCGAACGCGTCGCGGTAGGCCAGCGCGCTCTCGAGCGCCGAGACCAGCTCGCACACCACTTCTTCCGAGTCGCCGACGAGCGCGAGGCACCGCCACAGCACGCTCGCCGCGATCTGCGGGGCGCCGGCATCGATCAGCGCGTAGCCGAGCTCGTAGAGGCGGTCGGGACTGTCCGGATCGCGGACCGTTGCCTCGGTCAGCTCGGCGAGCTGTACGGCGCCTCGCTCCGCCGCGATCGCACCGAGCCGCGCGAGCCACGGCATGAGGTCGACGTCGCGACCCGCGGGCCAGCCGATGTGCCGCGTGATGGCCGCGAGGTCGTCCATGTCAGATCTTCGCGAGCTGCCGGGAGACGTCCCACAGCCGATCGCGCGCGGCGTCGTCGCGGGCGGCGCTGGCGGGTGGCGTCGCGACGCCATCGCTGAAGTACGTGCCGGTCGGCTCGCTCGCATCGCCGGCGGCCAGGCGTGCGATCGGCGGCGCGGCGGCCTCCGGCTTGAGGCCGGTGATCGGGCCGAACCCGGCGCGCAGCAGCTTCGTCGCGACGGTGCCGGGATGGATGCTGTACGCGGTGATGCCCGCGTGATGGTGCTGCAGCTCCATCGCGTGCATGACGTTCGCGAGCTTGCTCTGCGCGTACGCCGCGTAGCCGGTCCAGCCGTTCGCCATCGTCAGGTCGTCGAAGTGAATGCGCCCCCGCGTGTGCGCGACCGACGAGACATTCACGACGCGATCGAGGCCGCTCGCGAGCAGCTCGGTCAGCAGGAACGGACCGACGTGGTTGACGGCGAACGTCATCTCGAGGCCGTCGGAGGTCACCGCGCGCTCGGTCGCGAAGATGCCGGCGTTGTTGACGAGCACCTGCGGCGCGCCGAGCTTGCCGATCTGCTCGACGCCGCGCCGAACATCGGAGAGTCGGCCGAGATCGAAGCTGACGCCGTCGAGCTCGGCCCCCGGCAGCTCGCCGCGCAGCGCCTCGAGCGCGGCATCGACCTTCGGCTTGCTGCGCCCGTGAACGAGCACGCGCATGCCGCCGGCGGCAAGCTGGCGCGCGATGTGGCGTCCGATGCCGTCGGTGGAACCGGTGACGAGGACGACGCGGTCGGCCATGCCGCGAATCTATCGCAACAGGCGCGACGTGCGCAGCAGCGCAGGCGGCACGTGGCGCACCGGTTCGACCGGCATCTCGCGCGCGCCCGGAATCTGGGGCGTTACGCCGGTCCATGCCGCGAGCTTCGCGAACGCCGCGTCGCGATCCGTCGTCGCGAGTCGCGTCAGGTGCGAGTTGTGCGTGCCCTGTGCCTGGATCAGCTCGAGCGCGTCGTTGGCGTTGCCGAGCGTGAATTTGCCGGCCGTCCACGGATCCCACTCGCCGTAGACGAAGATGAAGCGATCGCCCTGCTGCTCGACGAAGTTGTCGATGTCGTGCATCGCGGTGCCGCCGTCGTACATCGGCTGCGCGGTGGGCAGCGAGTTCGCGTAATCGGCGTCCTTGTACATCAGATAGGGCTTGAGGTACGCGGCGCCGCCGTCGGGATAACCGAGCTGGAAGTACGCCTGGTAGTAGTACGCGTCGAACAGACCGACCTCGTTGTCGTCGCTCTCGCTGACCGGCGAGATCTTGTCGAGCCACTTGAACATCGCGTCGTCGGTCGCGGTCAGCGCGGGAACGTTCGGGCACTCGGTGATGCCGTAGTATTGCCAGAACGACCACTCGAGGCTGTCGATCGCGCTCTCGACGGCGGGCCCGATCAGCACGCGCGTGTACGTGAAGTTGTTCGCGGTCGCCTGATCCATCGTGCGCTGCTCCATCGCGGCGCGGCGATTCTTCAGCAGCTCGGTCGCGACGTCGCGCACGGCCTGGCGACAGGTGTCGGTGCCGACCATGTCGATGAACGGCGGATAGCGCGTGTCGGGCGCGGCGAACGAGATCGGCGCGACGTACGGCACGGTGCCATCGACGTCGTCGGGGAAGAACCGGCGATAGAAGATCGCGGTCATCCCGCCCTTGCTGCCGCCGGTCGACAGCGCCTTGCCGGTGAACACCGTGCGCAGCTCGCTGACGATCACGTGCTCGTCATCCGCCATCTGCTCGATCGTCAGCTTCGACCAGTCGGGGTTCGCCGGCCGCGACGTCGCGAAGTAGCGGTGCTCGATCGAGATCTGGTTCGCCGCCAGCAGGACCGTCAGCTCGACCGGATGATCGGTGTAGTAGTCCCAGTAGCCGCTGGTATGGACGATCAGCGGCGACGTCGTGTCCTTCGCGATCAGCGACACTTCCTGCAGGAACGTCGGGCTGCTGGGGTCGGCGTGATCGACCGGCTGCGTGAAGTGCAGGACGATGTAGTGGTAGCCGATCGTCTGGGTCGCCATCTCGGTCGCATCGGCGACGTGGGGCAACGCCCGGAGCTTGGCCAGCAGCTCGGCGTCCGAGGACGCGTCGGGGGCCGGGGCCTTGTTGTCCCCACAGGCTGCCAGCGCCACCAGGGCGGCTAGGACGGCACGCATCGCGGCAGCTTGCCATGGCGAGGATCTCCGGGGTAGGCATTGCAGCTCCATGGCCCTGTCGGTCGGTATCGTCGGTCTCCCCAATGTGGGAAAGAGCACGGTCTTCAACGCGCTGACCGCGGGAAAGGCCGAGGCTGCGAACTATCCGTTCTGCACGATCGACCCGAACGTCGGTGTCGTGCCGGTGCCGGATGCCCGCCTCGCGCGCATCGAGAAGCACATCAAGACGCAGAAGATCATCCCCGCGATCGTCGAGATCGTCGACATCGCCGGCCTGGTCAAGGGCGCGTCGCAGGGCGAAGGCCTCGGCAACAAGTTCCTCGCGAACATCCGCGAGACGAACGCGATCCTGATGATGGTGCGCTGCTTCGACGATCCGAACGTGATCCACGTGTCGGGCTCGGTCGATCCGATGCGCGACATCGACATCATCGACCTCGAATTGGCGCTCGCCGACGTCGAGAGCGCCGAGAAGCGCGTCAAGAAGGCCTCGGGCGCCGCGAAGACCGGCTCGAAGGAAGGCAAGAT
>JAFAOG010000558.1 GCA_019237945.1 Deltaproteobacteria bacterium
AGCGCGGCCGCGATCTCCGACTCCGGCTGCTCGACGTCCTCCCACAGCGGCGCTTGCTCGGGCCCCGGCGCGCCTTCGCTCGGCTCGTAGCCGTCGAACACCTGGCTGTCGAAGTCGAGCTCGTCGCCACCGGCGCGCGCCTCGGCCTCGCTGATCAGCTCGGGACGCCGCGTGCCGCCGCTCGCGATCGCGAGCATGTCGAGGTAGCGCGCGATGCGCACGGGCCCGGAGTGCAGCTTCTCGTCGCGGAGGAAGCTCTCGAGGTCGTCGGCGAGGTCGTACGCAGTCTGGTAGCGATCCTCGGGATGCTTCTCGAGCGCGCGCATCACGATCGACTCGAGCGCGGGCGGGAAGTTGCGGCGCGCGAACGTCGGCGGCTCGACCTGGCCGTCGATCAGCTTCTGCACGACCTCCTGCGCGGGACCGCGATACAGCCGGCGCCCGACCGTGATCTCGTAGAGCACGATGCCGAGCGAGAAGATGTCGCTGCGGTGATCGACGTCCTTGCGCGCCGCCTGCTCGGGCGACATGTAGCTGAGCTTGCCGGGCAGCACGTCGGTGCGCGACGCCTGGCCTTTCGCGCGCGCGATGCCGAAGTCGATCACCTTGAGAAAGCCGTCCTGCGTGACGAGCAGGTTCGACGGCGAGATGTCGAGGTGGACGATGTCGAGCGGCTCGTGCGCGAGGCTCGTGCCCTCCGCGCCGCGCTTCGCATGGAAGTAGCCCATGCCGGCCGCCGCCTGGCGGATCAGCTCGACCGCGTGCTCGAGCGGCAGGAACCGGCCGTGCGAGATGCCGCGGCGGCACAGCTCGTTGAGCTCCTCACCGACGATGTACTCCATCGCGATGTACGGGATGCCCTCGTTCTCGTCGACGTCGTAGACGTGCACGATGTTGGGATGGTTGAGCTGCGCGCCGATCTTCGCCTCGTCGAGGAACATCTCGATGATCCGCGGATCATCGGCGAGCTCCTGGCGCAGCCGCTTGATCACGACTTCCTTCTCGAAGCCGGCCATCGCCGCCTGACGCGCGAGATAGATCTCGGCCATGCCGCCGACCGCCAGCCGGCGCAGCAGCGTGTACCGCCCGCCAAAGCTCGTCGGCTCGAGGTCCGCGGTGATGTGGCGCTTCATCGCGCGGTCTCCGCCGGAGGAATCGCCACGCCGGCCGCCCGGTGCGCGGCAAGCGTGCCCTCGATCGCGGCGCGCGCGAGGCTGGTCTCGTCGGGAAGCGGGGCGATCGCAGGCATCGGCTGCGCCGCGCCGACGAGCGAGTCGAGCGTCACGGTCATCCCGCCGGCGAGCCCGTCGAGATCGTAGCCACCTTCGAGCACCGCGACGATGCGACCGCCGGACCACCGGTCGGCCGCCGCGCGCAACCGCACCGCCATCTGCGCGAAGCCCTGCTTCGTCACGCGCATGCCGGCGAGCGGATCGTGCTCGAACGCGTCGAAGCCGGCGCTGATGAACAGCACATCCGGCTTGAACTTCGCGAGCGCGGGCAGGAACACGTGATCGAACACCGCCATGTAGTCGGCATCGCGCGAGCCCGCCGGCAACCCGACGTTGATCGTCGCGCCGCGCGCCGCCTCGCCGCCGAGCTCCGTCGGAGCGCCGCTGCCCGGGTAATACGGGAACTGGTGGACCGACATGTACAGCACGTTCGGATCGTTCCAGAAGATGTCCTGCGTGCCGTTGCCGTGGTGAACATCCCAGTCGAGGATCGCGACCCGCGCCGCGCCTGCCGCGCGCGCCGCCGCCGCCGCGACTGCGACGTTGTTGATCAAGCAGAACCCCATCGCCTGCGCGATCGTCGCGTGGTGCCCGGGCGGCCGCACGACGGCAAGCCCGTGAGCCAGCTCGCCCTTGAGCACGCGCAGCGCGAGCTCGCTCGTCGAACCAGCCGCCGCGAGCGCGGCCTCCCACGAGCGCGGCGAAAAATACGTATCCGGATCGATCCAGCCGCTCTTGCCGGGCAGCGCCTTCTCGAGGTCGCCGAGATACCCGGCCGCGTGCACGCGCACGAGCTCCTCGTCGGTCGCGGGACGGATCGCGATCTGCGTCCCGCGGTCGCGAATCCCTGCCGCGCTCAGCGCCGTCCGCACTGCCTCGGCGCGCGCCGGCCTCTCGGGATGTCCCGACGGCGCACGATGCTGCTCGAAGATCTCGTCGAGCACGTAGCCGAGCGTCGTCATCGTCAGTCGCGCTCGCCCTTCGCAGGACGCGACAGCAGCGCCTCGACGACATCCTTGATCGGCATGCCTTCGTGCAGCGCCGCGTGCATCACGTGCATGATCGGTGCATCGACGCCCATCTTGTCGGCGAGCACCTTTGCGACCTTCGCCGTCTTCACGCCCTCGGCGACCTGCCCGATCTCCGCGAGCACGTCGGCCATCTTCTTGCCCTTGCCGAGCGCGAGCCCGACGCGGCGATTGCGCGACGCATCGCCCGAGCACGTCAACACGAGGTCGCCCATCCCGCTCAGCCCCATGAACGTCAGCGGGTTCGCGCCCATCGCAACGCCGATCCGCGTGATCTCCGCCAACCCGCGCGTCATCAGCGCCACCCGCGTGTTGCTGCCAAACCCCATCCCGTCACTGACGCCCGCGCCGATCGCGATCACATTCTTCAGCGCGCCACCGATCAGCACGCCGATCACATCGTCGGTCCGGTAGATCCGGAAGTGCAGCGTCTTGAGCGCCTCCTGCGCCAGCTCGGTCGTCCGGTGGTCGCGCCCCGCCAGCACGATCGCGGCCGGCGTCCCCTGCGCGATCTCCGTCGCGAACGTCGGCCCCGACAAGTACGTCGCTCGCATCGCAATGCGCTCGGGAAAGATCTCCTCGTACACGCGATCGATCGTGTACAGCGTCCCGTCCTCGAGTCCCTTGCTCGCGTTGATGACGACGACGTCGGGATCCATCCACTGCGCCGCCTTGCCGAGCACCTCGCGCGCGCCATGCGAGGGCGTCACGCCGACGACGAACTGCTTCCCGCGCACCGCCGCCTCGAGGTCGCTCGTCACCGTGATCGTCGCGGGCAGCGAATGCCCGGGCAGATAGCTGCACGTGCGACTCGCCTGCATCGCCGCCGCGGTCTCGGCATTGCGCGCCCACAGCGAGACGCGATGTCCCGCGCGGCCGAACAGCATCGCGAGGCAGGTGCCATAGCTGCCGGCGCCGATGACCGCGATATCGCTCACGGCCGGCGACCGTATCACGCCCGAGGCAGGCTACGGCAGCTGGAGGCGGACGGCGATCGTGCCGTCGACAAGCCGATGGGAGCCGCTGACGTCGCCGCTAGCCGACCGACGGGGTGGCGCCCAGCGCCTCGGTGTACAGCACGACGCGGTTGCGGCCGGCGCGCTTGGCCGCGTAGAGCGCGGTGTCGGCGGCGCGCACGAGGCCCTCGGCGTCCGTGCCGTCTTCCGGGAACGTCGCGACGCCGATCGAGACGGAGATCTTGCTCGCCTTCTGGGCGGCGTCGGAGAAGTCATGGGCGGAGATGCGCTCGCGGACGCGCTCGGCGACCTTTGCGCCGGTGAACTTCGCGGTGTCGACGAGGATGACGGAGAACTCTTCGCCGCCGTAGCGGGCGACGACGTCGTTGGCGCGGCGGGTGTCGGTGAGGACGCGCGCGAGCTGGCGGAGGACCTCGTCGCCGGCGGGGTGGCCGTGGGTGTCGTTGAACAGCTTGAAGTGATCGACGTCGAGCATCAGGAGCGAGAGCGGGAGACCGGAGCGCTGGCTGCGTTCGACCTCGAGCGTGAGGCGCTCGTGGAAGTGGCGGTGGTTGTAGAGGCCGGTGAGGCCGTCGGTGACCGCGAGCTGCGCGAGGCGGGTGTTCGCTTCGGCCAGCTCGTGCGTGCGCTCGTGGATCTTCGCCTCGAGCTCGCGGTTCATCTCGAGCAGCGCCTGGTTCTTGGCGGAGAGCGAGGCGATCAGCTGCTGATTCTCGTGGGCGAGGCGGTACTGGCGCAGGAGATTCTCGACGGAGAGCAGCAGCGCGGTCTCGTCCCACGGCTTGGCGATGTACTGGTTGAGGTGGGCGCGATTGATCGCGTCGACGACGGCGTCGAGGCCGGCCTGGCCGGTCAGCAGGATCTTGGTGGTCGCGGGGAGGCGGCGGTCGACGATCTCGAGCAGCTCGACGCCCTTCATGCCCGGCATGATCTGGTCGGCGATCACCAGCGCGATCGCCTCGCCGTCGCGCGAGAGCTCGTCGAACAGGGCAACCGCTTCGTCGCCCGAGCGCGCGGTGAGGACCTGGCACTCGTGACCGAAGCGGGCGCCGAGCTGCGCGCGCAGGACGCGGAGCACGCCTTCTTCGTCGTCGACGCAGACGATGACTTCCTTGCGGGTCACGCGGCGGCCTCGATCGGCAGGCGGACCTCGAACACGGTGCGGCCGGGCTGCGACTCGCAGCGCAGCTCGCCTCCGTGCTTGGCGATGATCTGGCGGCAGATACCGAGGCCGAGGCCGGTGCCTTCGCCCTTGGGCTTGGTCGTGAAGAACGGCTCGAAGATGCGCGGCATCGCATCGGGTGCGACGCCCGGGCCGTCATCGATCACGCGCACGACGGCGGTGGAACCTTCCACCAGCGTCTCGATCGCGATCGTGCCCTTGCCGTTCAAGGCTTGCTGCGCGTTCGCGATCAGATTTGTCCACACCTGGTTGAGCTCGTCCACGTACACCGGCACCCGCGGAAGCGTCCCGTAATGCCGGTCAACAACGATATCACGCAGCGTGTGGTGCAGTAGCGCGAGCGTCGTCTCGAGACCTTCGTGAAGATCTGCTTCCGTTCGCGTCGCCTGCTGATCGAGGTGGCTGTAGCTCTTGAGCGCGCCGACGATGCGCTGGATCTGACCGACGGCGTGGCGAACCGTCGAGGTGGTGCGATGAAGGTAGACGTGGTCGGTGAGCGCGGCGACGACGCGCGGCGCGAGCGCGCGATCGGGGCCGAGTGCCTCGACGAGCTCGCGGGCGTCATCGATCGTCGCGCCGAGATCGGCGAGCTCCTGCGCGGCGCTTGCGTCGACGAGCGCGGCGAGATCCTTGGCGACCTTGCGCGCGACGAGCCCGGTGACGAGTGGGCGATCGGCGAGCCGCGGTGCGAGCCGCTCGACGAGCTCCTCGAGCTGCTGGCTGCGATCCGAGAGGCGCGCGAGCTCGGCGGAGTGGCGGGCGACGCGCGTGAGCGCGCTCCCGAGGCCATCGATCGAGCCGCGGATCGCCGCGGACGGCGAGTTGATCTCGTGCGCGACGCCGGCGACGAGCAGACCGAGGCCGGCCATGCGCTCGGAGAGGATCAGCTGCGCCTGGGTCTCGCGGAGATCGGCAAGCGCGCGGCCGAGCTCGGTGTTGATCGCGGTGAGCTCGGCGGTGCGCAGCCGGACCTTCTTCTCGAGCTCTTCGCTGGCGCCGCGGACTTCCTGGTAGAGCTGTGCGTTCTCGACGGCCACGCCCGCCTGGTCGACGAACGTCGTCAGGAGGTTCAGGTCGGCATCGGAGAACTCGTGGGCATCCTGCGCGCGTGCGACCGCGAGCACGCCGACGATGCGGTTCTTGCGCTCGAGCGGCAGCGCGACGAGCGGACCGGGCACGCCGGCCTCGCGAGCAGCGGCCCCGAGCGCGGGATCCTCGCCGGCACTGACGAGGCGGACGCCCTGGCGCGACTCGCGCACGCGATCGGCGACCGCGCGCAGGCCCTCGGCGGCGGCGAGCGCTTCTTCGGTGGCGAGCGCGGACGAGACTTCTTGCCGGCGGGCGCGCGCGGCGGATGCGCGGAGCGCGGAGCCTTCGGCGAGCCACAGCGCGGCGAGGCGAACGTCGAACGTGCGCGCGACGGCGTCGACGATCTTGCGCGACACCTGATCGAGATCGATGACCGACGAGACGGCGCGACCGGCGTCGTGCAGCGCGACGATCTCCTTCATGCGCGCGGCGAGGCGAGCCTGGTTGTCCTTGAGCGTCGCCGTCATCTGGTTGAACGCCTCGGCGAGGTCGGCGAGCTCGTCCTCGCCCTCGATGTCGATCCGGTGGTCGAGGTCACCGCGCGACACCGCGATCGCGCCGCGATGCAGCTCGCTGATCGGCGCCCCGAGACGTCGCGACCAGAACAGCGCGAGCAGGATCGCGAACGCGAGCGCGCCGACGCCGCCGATCGCGAGCGACCGGATCGACAGCGCCTTCGTCGCCGCGAGCGAGCCGCGATCGACCGCAACGGCGATGATGCCGACCGGATGCCCCTTCTGTTCTTGCAGCGCGGTCGCCGCGATCTCGTACTCGCCCGTCGGCACGCTGATCGACTGGATCACGCGCTGGCCCTTCAGGGCCGCGTCGCGATCGGCGGGCGACAGCACCACCGGATCGGCGCGGCGGCCGAGCGCGGAGCGAAACGTCACGGCGAGCCGGCCGGTCGTGCCGCCGAGCAGCACGTCGGCGGATAGCGCGCCCTTGATGCTGTCGGCGAACTCGCCATCGAGCGGTAACGACAGCACGGCGACGCCGCGCAGCGTGAGCCCCGCGTCGACGATCGGTGACACCGCACGCACGACGACGCGATCGCCGATCGGCACGAGCATGATGCCGCGCGTCCACGTCTGGCCGGCCGTCACGGCGACGTCGCCGGGCTGCACGCCGACATCGGCGAACCGCGCGTCCGCGCCGCCGATCACGTGGTCGAACACGAGCGCACCCGACTTGTCGAGCAGCTGCAGGCGCGCGCTCGGCACGTGCGTCGATTCGCGGGCGAGCCACGCCTCGAGCGCGGGCGCACCATTGTCGATCGCGTTGACGAGCTCGCTGCTCTCGGAGAGCTGCACGGTCTCGTCGCCGAGGCGCTCGACGGAGCGCAGGATCAAGTTGAGACCGACGGTGAGCTGGCGATCCGCATCGTCGCGCAACCCGGTCTCGAGCGACGACAGGATCACGCCTGTCGCGATCATCGCGACGATCACGACGGGCACGAGCGCGGCGACGATCATCGCGACGACGATCTGCCGGCGAAGCTTCATGCGCAGCGGCGGCGGCGGCAGCGGCACCGGCGTCGTCGGACGCGGCGGGATCCGGAACATCGCCGAGCCGATCCGGCGGATCGAGCCGGTCGTCTTCTTGTCGAGGCCCGGCGGCGTCGGAGTTCGCATGCTGCTCATCGCGCGACGCGCCTGATCAGCGAGTACAGCGGATGCCCGGTCGGCGACAGCACGACGCCCTCGAGCTCCGCGCGGCCCGCGACGACCAGCTCGCTGTGCGCGATCGGCACCCACGGGGCATCGGTCGCGAGCTTGTCCTGCACGGCCGCGTAGAGACCCGAGCGCGTCGTCTCGTCGGCGACGCCCTGCGCCTCGTCGAGCCACTTGTCGACGGTCTCGTCGCGATAGAACGCCACGTTCTGCGCCGCGCCGACGACCGCGTTGTCGCTGTGGAACAGCACGTAGAGGAAGTTGTCGGGGTCGCCGGTGTCACCGACCCAGCCGAACATGCAGAGGTCGTGCTCGCCGTTCTCGACCGACGCGCGGTGCTGCGCGTACGGCTGGAGCACCAGCTCGGTGTGGATGCCGACCTGCTCGAGCGAGGCCTGGAGGAACCGCGCGACGCGCTCCGGCTGGCTCACATACGGGCGCGGCGTCGACGGTGCGTACAGCTTGAACACCTGGTTCGGATCGAACGTGCCATCGGCCTGCGCTTCCGCCAGCAGTTTCTTCGCCGCCGCCGGATCGTAGCCGTAGCGGACGCGCGGCTCGTGATAGCCCCACTCGCTCGGCGGCAGCGGCGAATCCGCCGGCAGCGCGCGCCCCTGATACGCGAGCTTGACGATCGGCTCCTTGTTGATCGCGAAGTTCGCGGCGCGCCGCACGCGCACGTCGTCGAACGGCTTGTGCAGCGAGTTCATCGCGAGGTAACTGACGTCGTTGCCCGGCGTGTGGAACAGCACGAGGTCGGGGTGCAGCTCGACGAACGGCTGCTCGTCGGGGAGGATCGCGGTCGCGAGATCGACGGAGCCCGACTCGAGATCGATCAGGCGCTGGCGCGCATCGGGATCGACCTCGAACACGATCCGATCGAGGCCCGGCCGCCGCCCCCAGTAGCCGTCGAAGCGCTTGACGATCAGGTGCTCGCCCTTGGTCCACGACACGAGCTGGAACGGCCCGGTGCCGACCGGATGCTCGCTGAACTTCGGGCCCCACTGGCGCACCGCCGACGGCGACACCATCGGGAACATCGCGAGATCGCCGAGCAGCGGCGAGTACGGCCGCGACGTGTGGATCTCGACGGTGTGCGCGTCGACCGCGACGACCTTCTCGACATCGTGGAGCAGCGCGCGCCAGTACTGACCGCTCGCGCCGAGAAAGCTCGGGTGCTTGGCGTCGAGCAGGCGCTCGAACGAGAACACGACCGACGGCGCATCGAACGGCGTGCCGTCCTGGAACGTGACCTTGTCGCGAAGCTGGAACGTCCACGTCTTGCCGTCCTGGCTGACGGACCAGCCGGTCGCCAGCCGCGGCTCGATATCGGTCGTACCCGGCTTCCAGCCGACGAGGCCCTCGAAGACCATCTCGCCGAACTCGATCGACTCGCTGTCGGTGACGGTGACCGGGTCGAGCGCCTGGACATCGGCCGCCTGCGCGACGACGAGCGCACCCGGATCGCGACGGTGCGGCGCAGGCACCCGCGTCGCATCGCAGCCGCATACAGCGCTCGCGATCGCGAGGGAGAGCCAGGCCCGCCGCATCGACGCCACTCTACCACCGTTGACTCCGACCATTCGCTGACTTAGCGTCCCTGCCATGATGCGTACTTGTCTGGCTTCTTTGGTGGTCGCGGTGGCTGGTTGCCAGGGAGGCATCCAGCACATGGCTGCCGGCACGACCGCGCAGATCCTCGCGAAGGCGCAGCCGTCGCTGAACATGGAGTCCGACTACGAGCTCGCGAGCCGCGCCGTTCCCGGTGCGCTCAAGACGATCGAGGGCTTCTACGTCGCCGACGAGCAGCCCGCGCTGCGCGAGATCCTCACCGAGGGCTACTGCCAGTACGCGACCGCATTCGTCGAGGACGAGTGGGAGGTCGCGAAATTCGCGAAGAAGCTCGACGACGTCGAGTACCACAACGTGCGCGCGAGCAAGATGTTCACGCGCTGCATGAACTACGCGCTGCAGGACATGCCGGGCGGCTTCGACAAGGACCTGTTCGGCACGCCCGAGGCAGCCGCCAAGCGCGTCAACTCGACCGGCCTCTCGCACCGCACGCCGCTGATGTGGGTCGGCGTTGGCCTCGGCGGCATGATCAATCACAACCTGACGCGCGTCGAGATGCTGTCGTATCTGCCGACGGTCAAGGTGATCCTCGAGCGCGTCGTCGCGATCGACACCGCGCAGCGCGGCCAGATCGACGGCACCAAGCACGTCCCGTGCGACGCGAGCTGCACCGTCCACCTCGCGCTGCCGCACATCGCGCTCGGCATGGTCTACAGCGCCGCGAGCGCGCAGTTCGGCGGCGATGCGAAGCGCGCGATGGACGAGTTCAACATCGCGTTGCGGATCACGGCCGACGCGCAGCACCCCGACGGCAAGATGCTGCTCGCGCGCGTGCTGATGGCCTATCGCATCGGCCTGATGACGAACGACCGCAAGCTATTCCACGACCAGCTGAGCAAGGTCCTCAACACGGACCCCGCGATCTGGCCGGAGCAGCGCCTCGCGAACGAGGTCGCCCAGCGCCGCGCGCGCCGCTACCTGTCGCACGAAAAAGATCTGTTCCAGTAAGGGTCGCTACCAGACCTCGCGCACGCACGCGTTGCCGCCGTCGCCGATCAACACGTGATCGCCGGCGGCCATGCCGAGCGCGCCCGCGTTGCTGATCAGCGCAGCGGTCGCGGGGCCGTAGTCACCTCCGAAGCCGGAGGTGCCATTGCCCGTCACGGTCGTGATGACGCCGCCGGCGATCTTTCGCACCCTCTGGCTCTCGATGTAATAGATGTCGCCGGTCGAGCTCACCGCGACGTCGACGAGCGTCGGGAAGGATGCCGCCGTCGGCGCGACGCCGTCGGCCGTCGAGCCGCTGTATGCACCGGCGATCAGCGTCAGGCTCGTATCCGCATTGACGCGTGCGATGCCGATCGCGGTGTTGACGCCCATCGCTCCGCCGCAGAACGACGCCGCGAGGTAGAGCGTCGATCCGATCGTGAACGTCTCGCACGCCGGCGCGTTGCATCCGGCCATCACCAGCGACGGGCTGGTCGCACACGTCGCGGTGCTCGCGATGTAGACGGTCGAGACGACGTTTGGCGACTGCAGCTCGACGCGACGAATGCGCGTGTGGCCGCCGTCGACGATGTAGAGGCCGCCGTTGAAGAGCGTCAGCCGCGACGGGCTGGCGAACTGCGCGGAGGTCGCCGACTGGCCGTCGCCATACGGCGCGAGCGATCCGGAGGTGCCGTCGCCGGCGAACGTCCAGATCGTCCCGCCGACGAGGTCGACGACGCGCACGCGGTTGTTGCTCTGCTCGGCGATGTAAAGGAAGTGATTCACGTCGTCGAGCGCGATCCCGCTGGGAGCGTTGAGACCGGCGGACAGGGCCGGTCCGTTGTCGCCAAGCGGCGAGCTTGTCCCGTTGCCGGCGACGTCGCTGAGCATGCCGGCGGTCGTCAGCTTGCGGATCCGGCTCGAGCTGTCGCTGAAGTACACGGTCCCGTCACTCGCGGTGACGATGCCGCGCACGTTGTTGATCCGCGCCATCATCGCCGGCCCCGGAATGCCCTGGCCGACGCCCGCGTTGGTGTGGGCGACGTTGACGGACGTGAAGATCGTGCCCGCGCTCGGCGCGGTCGCGGTGACCGTGAACGTCGCCGGGCTCCCCGAGATGTTTGCGCCGTGGATCGTCTGCACGGTCGCGAGGACGTGATACGCGCCCGGCACCACGCCCGGCCGCATCGCGACCGTCGCGTCACCCGACGGGTTCGTGCGCGAGTAGCTCGCGAGCACCGCCTCGTTCGTCTCGACGCCGCTCCACGCGATGCGGATGCCCGAGACGGGCACGTGCGCGGTCAGCGCGGGGACGAGCTGATCGATCGGCGTCGACACCGTCGGCGTCGGAACCGTGATCGCGAGCGTCGAGGTCGAGGCCGCGACACCGGTGACGCGACGCACGGTGCCGTTCGGGTACTCCGCGATGTACAGGTCGCCGTGATCGAACGCGATGCCGTCGGGTGTCGCCAGCGGCGAGGTCGCGGCGGTCGCGTACTCGGCCGCCTCGCCCGAGGTACCCGTACCCGCGACGGGCGACACGATGCCGGTGACTCCGTCGACCATCCGCACGCGGTTATTGGCGCGGTCGGCGATGACGAGGTTGCCCGCCGCGTCGAATGCGAGCGCCTGGATCGTGCTGAAGAGCGTGTTGTCGGCGGTCGTGCCCGTGCCGGTCGTTCCGGTCGCGTTGCCCGCGATGTGGTGCAGGCTGCCATCGGGATCGCGGCGAATCACGCCCGGTGTGCTGCTGCCCGGCAGGTTCCCGCAGATCTGCGCGCCGATGAACAGCCGGCCGCCGCTGTCGACGGCGAGCCCGCACGCGGTGCTCGAGCAGTTCGAGAGCGCGATATCGCTGAGGCAGTCGCCGACCCCGACGACCGGCAGGATCGTTCCGCCGGGTGTCACCATGCGGATGCGCGTGTGGCCGGTGTCCGCGATGTAGAGGTTGCCGCTCGGATCGAACGCGAGGCTCTCGGGAAGGCTGAGCGTCGCCGCGGTCGCGGTCGCGCCATCGCCGAAGCCCGGACCGGTCGCGCTGCCGCCGCCCGCGAACGTCGTGAGGATGCCCGTCTGCAGATCGATGCGCCGCACGTGTCCGGCCTGCTGCTCGGAGACCATGAGGTAGCGGCCGGTCGGATCGAGCGCGAGCCCATGCGGGTAGTAGAGCGTCCCCTGCGTCGCGGGCCCACCATCGCCGGTCGAGCCGGCCACGCCGGTTCCCGCGAGCACGCTGATCATGCCCGCCGGATCGACCTTGTAGATGATCTGGTCGGTCTGCGCCGCGACGTAGAGCGTGCCGTCGGAGGCAACCGCGAGGCCGACCGGATTGCGGATGTGCGCGTTGACGGCGGCGCCGGGGATGCCGCTCGTCTGGTTGACGTGATCGACATCGATGACCGAGTACGTCGAGCCCGGCGGCGATGCATTCGCCGTGAACGTCAGGTCGAGCGGCGCCGACACCGGCGACTGCACCTCGAACATCTGCGAGCCCGCGGTCGGTCCGAGCCGCAGCGTGAAGCTCGCCTGCCCGCTCGCGTCGGTCGCGCCGGGAGCCACCGCGACGATTCCGCCGGGCGGCGGCACGACCGTGATCTGCTTGCCGGCAATCGGTTGATTCGCGCCGTCCTTGAGCACGACGACGGTCGGCGACAGGTAGCCGTTGACGTTGCCGGTCTGCGGATAGCCGCTGACGGTCGCGAGCGTGTTCGGCGACGCGACGCAGCTGCCGGCGGTGCAGTACTTGCCGGTGCCGCAGCCGGTGCCGTCGGGAACGTTGCCGCCGGTCGGCGTGCACACCGCGGTGCCGGTCTGCGAGCAGTCCCAGTTGCCGGCGCGACACGGCTGCGGCTGACACGAGCCGCTCATGTTGCACGGGCCGCACACGCCGGCGAGGCAGACGTTGCTGCCGCCGCAGCTCGAGCCGTCGGCCGCGTTGACGCCGGAGTCGACGCACGTCGAGGTACCGGTCGCGCACGAGAGCGAGCCGACGTGACAGCTGCCGCCGCCGAGCGGACAGTTGCCGCCGCTGCTGCACGCGACGCACGAACCGTTGTCGCAGACGAGGCCGCTGCCGCACGGCGTGCCGTTCGCGACGAGCGTCGCGGTCTGCAGGCACTGGCCCTGCCCGCTCGAGCAGCTGACGACGCCCTGCACGCACGGTCCGCCCGGCGACGTGAAGCACGTATCGCCGTTCGTGCACGCGTGACACGCGCCGGCGAGGCACACGAGGCCGTTGCCGCAGGCCTGGCCGTCGGGCGCGGGCTGCTGCGTGTCGTTGCAGATCGCGCCGTTCGACGTGCACGACGTCAGGCCGATGTCGCATGCGTTCGCCGGCGTGCACTGCGTCCCCGCGATGCACGGCTCGCACGCGTCGCCGACTCCGTTGTGATCGGCATCGGCCTGATCGTGGTTGGGAACGCCGGGACAGTTGTCGCACTTGTCGCCGACGCGATCGCCGTCGGAGTCCGCCTGATCGGCGTTGACGACCATCGGGCAGTTGTCCTCGAAGTCGAGCAGGCCGTCGCCGTCGGTATCGGGCGTCGACACCGCGTGATCGACGTGACCGTCGCCGTTGCTGTCGAGGTCCTCGTTGTCGCCGACGCCGTCGCCATCGGTGTCCTTCGCCTCCGACGGATCGTAGGGGAACGCGTCGTCGGCGTTCGGAGTGCCGTCGCCGTCGATGTCGGGATCCATGCTGTCGGGGATGCCGTCGCCGTCGAGATCCGGATCGGTCGGGATCACGAGCGTGCTCGTCAGCAGGATGTCGCGCGAGCCGTAGACGAGCACCGACGGGATCGTCGCCGCCGCCATGTGGCCGGGCGCGTGCGCGCGCACGAGGAACGTGCCGGCCTTCGTCGGCAGCGAGAACGAGCCATCGGCGCCGGTCGTGATCGTCGAGACGACCTGGCCCTGCACGACCTCGACGAGATCGACGGTGATGCCGTGCTGATCGGTCTGGCCCTGGATCTGCGCGGTGCCCTGCACGTTGACCGTCGTCTGCTCGGCCTGCGAGAGGTCGAAGTTGACGTTGAGCGTGATGTCGGCCGAGAACACGGTCACCGGCTCGTGGATCACGGCGCCCGTGTCGGTCGTCAGCACGACCTCGTGCACGCCGGGCGGCACGTGATCGAGCACGTAGCCGAGGTTGCTCGGATCGGGGCTCGTCGCCGCCGAGAACCCGGGCACGCTGATCACGGAGAACGGCACGGTGACGCCCGGCGGCGCGATCACGTGGCCGCCGATGCTTCCCGGCTTCGCGATGCGGACCGCGCCGAGGTCGGTGATGAAGCCGGGATTCGCGGCGGTCGCGACGGTGCGCGCCGGAATCGCGGAGTCCGCCTCGTTCGCGACGACGCGCAACGTGACGTGCCCCGGCTCGATGCCGCGCAGGTCGAACTGGCCGGCGTCGTCGCACGTCGCCTCGCGAGGCGTGCCATCGACGTAGACCTTGCAGCCCGGCTGCGGGACGTCCTGATCGATCTCGATGCGGCCGATCAGCTCGCCGAGCGGCGCAGTCTGCGTCGACTTCGGCGAGCCACATCCCGCCACCACCACCACGAGCACACACGTCGACCAGAACCGCATCGGCACCTCCCGAAGGTCCCATCGTAGATCACTGGTTCCCCTCGGTGGGCGCGAACTGCACGTGCTCGACACCGGGCGCGTCGGGCGCAAGCCTGGCGTCGGGCTTGCCGGCCGCATCGGGCATTTGCGCATCGAGCACGGGCGGCGGCGGCACATGGCGTCGCGCCGCATCGGCGGGCGCAGCGCTGGCATCCGCGCCGCTCGCATCCGCGGAGGCGACGGCGGCATCGGTCGTGGCGGGCAAGGCGTCGTGCGCGATCGTGACGGATGCCGCATCGAACGCCGCCGGCGAGGCGACGGGAGGCGCATCGGGCGGCGCGGCCGCGCGCGACGAGCCGCGCATCACGATCGCGATCCCGCCGCCGATCAGCGCGAGTGCGGCGACGACGGTGGCAAGCAGCGCGGGTCCCCGGCGACGTGCGCTCGGTGCGCGCGCGATCGGCGGCGACGTTGCGGGGGCCTCGGTCGCGGCGGTGACGCCGAGCTTCTCGGGCGCGGCGGTGGCGCCGAGTGCGATGTCCGCGCGGCGCGGTGGCTCGCTCGCGGCGGTCGCAGCCAGTGCATCGGATGCCACGGGCGCCGCCGTCGCGCCGAGCTCATCGACTCGCGACGGGCTCCGCGCGGGCACGCTGCCGCCGCCGAGCGCGCGCAGCTCGTCTCGCACCGCCGCGGCGCTCTGCGGCCGGTCGCCTGGCGCCTTCGCGAGCATCCGATCGACGAGCGCGGCCAGCGGCGCAGGCACGGTCGGGGCGAGGCTCGCGAGCGGCGGCGCCGGATCCGACAGCACCGCGGCGAGCACCTCGGTGTAGTTCTCGCCGAGAAACGGCGGGCGGCCGGCGAGCGCGTGAAACATCGTCGCGCCGATCGCGTAGAGGTCCGCGGGCGGGCCGGCGCTTCGCGCATCGCGCGCCTGCTCCGGCGGCATGTAGAGCACCGAGCCCATCGTTTGGTTCGTCTCGGTGATGCGGACCTCGTCGGGGTTCGCGAGGCGCGAGATGCCGAAGTCGAGGACCTTGACCGCCCAGCGCGGCCGCCACACGAGGAACAGGTTGTCGGGCTTGAGGTCGCGGTGAACGATGCCCTTGGCGTGCGCGGCGGCGAGCGCGTCGAGCACCTCGATCATGATCGTCAGCGTCTCGTCCGCGGACAGCCGACCGCGCTGCCTGATCCGCGCGCCGAGCGTCTCGCCGTCGAGCCGCTCCATGACGATAAACGGCTCGCCGCTCTCGGCCTGGCCCATGTCGAGCACCTGGACGATGCCCGGGTGATCGACCGCCGCCGCGGAGCGCGCCTCCTGGCGAAACCGCGACATCACCGCCTCGTCGCGGCCGAGCTGCGCGCGCAGGACCTTGATCGCGACCGGGCGGCCGATGTCGAGGTTCTCGGCGAGGTAGACCGCGCCCATGCCGCCTTCGCCGAGCAGGCGATCGAGCCGGTACTTGCCGGCGATCACCGATCCGACCGCGAACACGGCCGTCATTTCGGGCCGCACGTCGTGTCGGGTGTCTCGGGGCCGCCCCACGTCGGGCCTGCCGTATCGAGCGTCATGGTGCGTTCGAGCGCGTGTCCCGTCAGCGCGATGTCGACGCACAACTTCGCGGTGTCGAACGCGTCGATGTACCGCACGCGCAGCGTGCCGCCGTGATCGTCGAAGATCGACACATCGCGCTTCAGCGCCGTCGCGCCGCCGCCGAACACGCGCGCCTCGCCCTCGAGGTACGGCGACGGGTCGCACGCGCTGCCCGAGCCGTCGCACGTCTGGATGTCGCCGTCGAGCGACGCCGACGCGCGCGTCACGTGAATGACGACCGCCGGATTGTCATAACAGCCGACCAGCGCGAGCAGCGCGACGCTACGGAACATGGCGCACCGTTCCGCGATCGGGCGCGAACGCATCGTTGACCGTCGGCGCGAGCAGGACGCCGGCCGCGACGACCGCGAGCCCGCTGCCGATGATCACGAGCGTGCGGTTGCGCTCCCACCACGTCGGCAGCGGCCGCAGATGAAACGTCACCTGCTGGGTCTCGCCCGCGCGCACGACGACGTTGTGCACCGCCGGCTCGCGCTCCGGCAGCCTCCCCCACAGCTCGTAGCTGCCGGGCGCGAGCTGCAGCGACACCGGCGCCAACCCCAGCGCCGCACCCGCCTTGCCGCGCGTGATCGTCGCGCCCGTCGGATCGCTGGTGATCGCGAGCGTGCCGGTCGACTTCGGCTCGAGCGTGACCGCGCGCTGCTCGCCGGGCTGCAGGCCGCGCAGCGTCTGCGTGTCCTCGGCGGCGCCCGCGCGCGCCGCGCGGATCACGTGCTCCCGCCCGCCTTCGGTCGCGACGAGCACGACGAGCGAGCCGTTCGCGGTCACCGTGCCGATGACGTAGCCGTCGACGGCAACCTCCGCATCGCCGCCGTGCACGGTGACCGTGACATGCGCGGCCTCCTGCTCGACGAGCGCGATCTCCTTCGCGATCTGCGCGCGATCGTCGTCGGTCAGCTTGTCGCCGCCCTCCGCGATGTACCGCCGGAACGTCTGCGCCGCCTGATGCACGAGGCCCGCCTTGCGCTGCGCGACCGCGACGTTGAGCAGATAGCGGATGTCCTTCGTCAGGTCGTACGCCTGCTGGAACAGATCGATCGCGCTCGCGTACCGGCCGTCCTTGACCTGCGCGAACGCCTCGCGGGACAGCGCGGCCGCCTTGTCGCCGGCATCGTCCGCCCGCGCGACCGCGCACCACACGACGAGCACCGCGACCACGACCCGCATCCGCCTCATCATATTGAATGAACGCCGACCACCGGACGTCTAGCTCGGGACAAATCGCCTTGTGCGCGTTGCAGCCACGCGGAAAGGCTAATAGTGTTGCGCAGATCACGCCCCAAGGAGCTCTTGCCATGAGTCGGTTGACCACGTTGCTCTCCCTTGCCGCCCTCGCGACCGTCGCGATGGTTCCCGTTGCGAAAGCCGATCCGGTCGAGTTGCGCATCGCGACGCTCGCGCCGTCGGGCAGCCCCTGGATGCAGGTGCTCGACAAGGCCGCCGATCAGATCAAGGACAAGACCGCCGGACGCGTGACGATGAAGTACTTCGAGGGCGGTCAGCAGGGCGACGAGCGCGACTTCGTCCGCAAGATCAAGCTCGGTCAGCTCGACGGCGCCGCCGTCACCGCGATCGGCCTCGCGATGATCGACGAGAGCATCCGCGTGCTCGAGCTGCCGATGATGTTCAAGTCGGCCGAGGAGCTCGACTACGTCGCCGACAAGATGTGGCCCTACTTCCAGGACAAGTTCGCCGCCAAGGGGTTCCGGCTCAACGACCGCGGTGAGGTCGGCTGGATCTACTTCCTGTCGAAAAACAAGGTCGAGTCGCTCAACGACCTCCGCGGCCAGAAGGTGTGGATGTGGGGCGACGACCAGCTCGTCGGCGCGATGTTCAAGAAGCTCGGCATCAACGGCGTGCCGCTCGGCGTGCCCGAGGTCGACGCCGGCCTGACCAGCGGCAAGATCAACGCGTGCTACGGCTCGCCGGTCGCGGCGGTCGCGCTGCAGTGGTACTCGAAGGTCAAGTACATGACGTCGATGCCGATGAGCTTCGCGATCGGCGCGACCGTGATCTCGACGGATGCGATCAAGAAGATCTCGAAGGACGATGTGAAGATTGTCGAGGACATCGGCACCGCGAACGCGAAGAAGCTCCGCAAGGTGATCCGCAAGGCGAACGAGGACGCGCAGGCGACGATGACCCGCAAGGGCATCACGGTCGTCAACACGCCGGTCACGATGGTCGATGAGTTCACGAAGCTGTCGAAGGAAGCCTGGACCGACGGGGTCGGCAAGATCTACTCGCAGAAGGAGCTCGACATGGTGCTCAAGTTCCGGGACGAGTACCGCGCGAAGCACCCGTAGCCGCAGACGTAGTATCGTCGGCGGGTGGACGACCAGAAGGACGATGCTGCGCCCGCACCCGCGGACGTACCGCCGACCCGAAAGCATGAGCTAGAACCTCCCGCGCGCTCGAGCCAGCTGTCGCTCGATGGCGCCGCGGGATTCCCGGATGACGGTCCGGTCTCCGGACTCGTCCGGAAGATCGACCACTACGTCGGCAACATCGAGCTCGGCGTGCTGCTCGCGATCTTCATCGCGGTGGTCGCCGTCGCGTCGCTGTCGGCGCTGAGCGAGCACCTCGCGCACCACCAGATCGGCCTGTGGTGGACGTGGGTCGTCCGCAAGGGCACGTTCGCGATCGCGCTGCTCGGCGCGGCCTACGCGACCCAGCAGCAGCGGCTGCTCGCGATGGACCTGATCTCGCGCAAGCTGTCGCCGCGCGGCCGGTTGATCCTCGGCATCGCGCTCAAGCTGTTCACGGTCGTCGTCGCCGGCGTGCTCGTCTACATCGGCCTCTACATGCACGATCACGCGGACCACCACGCCGGCCCGCGCCTCGACCTGTCGCTGTTCACGCTGACCGAGAAGGACGCGCTGTGCGTGATCCCGATCGGCGGCGCGCTGATCGTGTTGCACTCGTTGCTTCACGCGGTGATCGAGGCGGACTACCTGGTCCGCGGCAAGCTGCTGCCCGAGCGGGCAAGGTCGGGGCACTGAGATGGCGATGCCAAAGCGAAGCCCCATCGGCTGGGCGATCCTCGCGGTGCTCGTCATCGCGATCGCGCTGCTGGTCAATATCCCCGTCGCGCTGCTGACGTTCGCGTTCGTCAGCGGAGCACCGCTGTTCACGATCATGGTCGGCGCGGCCGTGCTCGGCGCACTCAGCCTGCCCCGCTCGTTCGACGCGGAGTTCGGCGGCATGTCCGCGAGCATGCTGCCGCTTGGCCTCGGCGATCAGGCCGAGGTGATGTCGACGATCCCGCTGTTCATCTTCGCGGGCTACCTGCTCGCCGAGTCGGGCGCCGCGGAGCGCCTCGTCAAGTTCGCGAACGCCGCGCTCGGCTGGGTGCCGGGCGGCCTCGCGATCGTCACCGTCGGTACGTGCGCGCTGTTCACCGTGTTCACGGGCGCCTCCGGCGTCACGATCATCGCGCTCGGCGGCGTGCTGATGCCGGCGCTGATGCGCGCGGGCTACGACCAGAAGTTCTCGATCGGCCTGATCGCGGGCACCGGCTCGGTCGGCCTGCTGTTCCCGCCGGCGCTGCCGCTCCTCATCTACGGCACGATCGCCGGCCTCAACATCCCGGCCGAGTGGGGTCGCCTCGATCCGAACTGGGAGTGGAACGGCGGCCGGTTCCTGGTCGCCGGCATCGTCCCCGGCCTCGTGCTGATCGGCATGCTGTGCGCGCTCGCCGTGACGATCGCGATCGTCCGCAAGATGCCGCGCACGAAGTTCTCGGCGGCGACGCTCGTCAAGACGTTCCTGATCGCGTTGCCCGAGCTCGTCATCCCGTTCGGTGTGATCGCGGGCCTCGCGACGGGCTATCAGCTCTCCGAGGTCGCGGCGCTGACCGTGCTCTACGCGCTGATCCTCGAGCTCGTCGTGTCGCGCGCGCTGCTCAAGCTCAACGTCCCGTGGGGCGGCACGCTCGACCTCAAGGTGCTGTGGTCGATGAGCCGCGAGGCGATGGCGATGATCGGCGCGATCTTCATCATCATCTACGCGTCGCAGATCCTGACGAACTACATGGTCACGGCGCAGATTCCGCAGAAGCTCGTCGTGTGGACGTCGGCGCACGTCCACAGCAAGGTCGTCTTCCTGCTCGCGATCAACGTGATCCTGCTGATCGTCGGCACGGTGATGGACATCTTCTCGGCGATCGTCGTCGTCGTGCCGCTGCTGCTCGGCATCGCGCACGCGTTCGGCGTCAGCCCGTATCACCTCGGCGTGATCTTCCTCTTGAACCTCGAGGTTGGTTACCTGCACCCGCCAGTCGGCCTCAACCTGTTCATCACGAGCGTGAAGTTCCAGCGCCCGATCACCGAGGTGATGTGGGCGACGATTCCGTTCTTGATCGTGATGATCGTCGCGCTGTTGACGATCACGTACGTCCCGCAGCTCACGGTCGTGCCGGAGCCCGAGCGCACGGGCCGCGTGCAGGACCTCGCGCAGATCGTTCACATGGCGGCCGAGGACCTCACCGTCGTCCGCGAGGTCACGCTCGTCGACGCGGCGGGCACTCCACTGCCGGGCCCGGGCGGCAAGCCGATCGTCAAGAAGCTCGACGACTGCAATGCGATCACCGACGAGATCGCAAAGGGCGGCTGCCAGAAGGTGTTCTTCGACGTCAAGGACTGCAAGGGCGACAAGGCCTGCGCGAACAAGGCGATCGCGGCGTGGGTCGTCTCGAACGTCCAGTCGAGTGACGATCAGGCATCGCAGATCGTGCTCGTCACCGAGGTGCCGCTCGTCACGAGCGACGGCGCGCCGGTCAAGGACCCCAAGAGCGGCAACCAGGTCGTCAAGAAGCTCGCCGATTGTGCGAACGCGACCGACGTCGATACGTGCCGCGAGCTGTTCCTCAACGTGTCGAACTGCAAGATCAGCCCGCCCGACACCGGCGTCGACGCGTGCATCAAGGACAAGGTGTCGACCTGGGTCGACTCCAACGCCAGCCCGTAGCATGTCTCCGCGGGCGTTGATCCGCACGATCCGACCCCACCAGTGGGTGAAGAACGTGTTCGTTGGGGCCGCGCTCGTGTTCGCGCGACGCCTCGACAGCCCGCACGACCTCGCGCGCACGGCCGGCGCGTTCTTCGCGTTCTGCCTGCTGTCGGGGGCGGTGTACGCGTTCAACGACGTTCGCGACGTCGAGGCCGATCGCCAGCACCCGACGAAGAAGTTCCGCCCGATCGCGGCCGGCGAGCTCGGCGAACGCGCGGCGCTGATCTGGGCCGGCGTGCTCGCGACGATCGCGCTCGCCGGTTGCCTCGCGCTGTCGCCGCGCCTCGCGATCATCGCCGCCCTGTATCTCGCGCAGAACGTCGCGTACAGCGTGAAGCTCAAGCACGTCGCGTTCATCGACGTCGGCCTGATCGCGAGCGGCTTCTTGTTGCGCGTGCTCGCCGGCGCCGCCGCGATCCACGTCCCGGCATCGCGCTGGCTGCTGCTATGCACCGGCCTGCTCGCGCTGTTCTTCGGCCTCGGCAAGCGCGCGCACGAGCTGTCGTGGGCCCAGCGCACCGGCAAATCCGGCGCGACGCGCGCCGCCCTCGCCGGCTACCGCATCCCGGTCGTCCGCGTGCTGATGGCAGTGCTCGGCATCCTGACGTGCGCGTCGTACGTCGCGTACACGATCGCGCCACGCACGGTCGAGGCGTTCGGCACCGACAAGCTCGTCTACTCGGCGCCGTTCGTCGCGATCGGCGTCGTGCGGTTCCTGTTCCTCGCGCTCTGGTATCCCAAGGACGACCCGCCGACCGAGGCGATGCTCAAGGATCCCTACTTCCTGGCGGATCTCGTGCTCGCCGCCGGCACGGTCCTCTACATCATCTACCGCTGATGGCGTACAACGGTGGCGTGGCAGACGAGCCCGCGATCGCCCGGCGCAAGGCCGACCACCTCGAGGTCGCTGCCTCGGGGCGCGCCGATGCCACACACTCGACGCTGCTCGAGCACGTCGCGCTCGTTCACCAGGCCCTCCCCGAGCTCGCGCTCGCCGACATCGACCTGACGACCGAGCTCGTCGGCAAGCGGCTCGCGGCCCCGCTCGTGATCACCGGCATGACCGGCGGCACCGGCGAGGCGGCCGCCGTCAATCGCGACCTCGCGGTCGCCGCGCAGGCCGCCGGCGTCGCCTTGGGGCTCGGCTCGCAGCGCGCGATGGCGGAGCATCCCGATCTCGAGGCGACGTATCTGGTGCGCGATGTCGCGCCGGATGTCGTGCTGTTCGGCAACGTCGGCGCGGTGCAAGCGCTCGCGATGGGCACGGCGCGCGTGATCGAGCTCGGCAAGCGGATCGGCGCCGACGCGATGTGCATCCACTTGAACGTCGGCCAGGAGCTGATCCAGGACCACGGCGACCGCGACTTCCGCGGGCTCGTCGGCGCGATCGGCAAGCTCGTCGACGATTCGCCGGTGCCGATCATCGTCAAGGAGACCGGCTGCGGCCTGTCGCGCGAGGCCGCGCTCGCGATCGCACGCGAAGGCGTGACCACCGTCGACACCTCGGGCGCCGGCGGCACGAGCTGGGTCGCCGTCGAGGCCGTGCGCGCGCCCGACGGCAGCGACGCGCGTTCGCTCGGCACGGAGCTGTGGGACTGGGGCGTGCCGACGGCCGTGTCGGTCGTCGCGTGCGCGCGCGCCGGGCTCGATGCGATCGCCTCGGGCGGCCTGCGCAGCGGGCTCGACGTCGCGCGCGCGCTCGCGCTCGGCGCGAAGGCAGGCGGCATGGCCGCGCCGGTCTTGCGCGCGCAGCGAGCCGGCGGCGAGCCCGCCGTGCGCGCGTTCCTCGAGCACGCGATCGGCGCGATGCGCAGCGTGAGCCTGCTCACCGGTTGCCGCCGCGCCGCGGATCTGGTGCGCGCGCCGCGCCACCTCGCCGCGCCGCTCGCCGCCTACCTCGAGGATCTGCGATGAGAGAGTCCAAC
>JAFAOG010000410.1 GCA_019237945.1 Deltaproteobacteria bacterium
TGACAACCTGTCGATCACCGCCGATGGCTACTTCATCCGTATCCGCGATCGGATCGCGCTGACGAGCCAGTTCGCGAGCACCGACCCGACCGTCGCGCAGATCCTCGCGCCGTTCCCCGGCGTGTCGCAGGCGCAGTTCTTCGCGAACGCGGTCGACACCGACACCAGCGGCGCCGACGTCGTCGCCGACTACGCGCAGGAGCTGGCGTCGGGCACGCTGACATTCACGGCGAAGGCGAACTTCTCGAAGACGGTCGTCACGCACGTCAACGTACCGTCGACGCTCGCGGCGCGCTTCGGCAACGACCAGATGCTGCAGACGTTCTTCTTCGGCCGCGGCGCGAAGAACCGCCTCGAGGATCTGATCCCGCACGAGAAGGGCTTTCTCGCCGTGCGCTACGCGGCGAACGGCGTGTCGGCGCTGGTGCGTGCGAATTACTACGGCAAGGCCTACTTCAAGCCCGACAACGCCGCGAACGACGAGACGTTCGGGGCGAAGGTCCTGTTCGACGCCGACCTCGGTTACTCGCCCAACAAGAACGTGTACTTCGGGATCGGCGCCGACAACCTGTTCGACACGTTCCCCGACGCGCAGACCAAGGACGCGAACAAGAACTTCGGCCGCTTCCTGTACAGCCGCAACGTGTCGCAGTTCGGCATGAATGGTGGCTTCTATTACGGGAAGTTGCAGCTGACGTTCTAGTACAATGGGAGAGTGAAGCCGGCGACGGAGCCCGTGGCGCCCGACACGTTCGGGCCGTACGAGGTCTACGAACGCCTGGGCATGGGCGGCATGGCGCAGGTCCATCGCGCGAAGAAGCGCGGGCCGGCCGGTTTCGAGCGCTCGGTCGCGCTCAAGCGAATGCTCTCGCACCTCGCCGAGGACAGCTCGTTCGTCGAGTCGTTCATCCGCGAGGCGAAGGTCGTCTCGCTGCTCGTGCACCCGAACATCGCGCAGGTCTACGACTTCGGTCGCATCGGCGGCATCTATTACATCGCGATGGAGCTCGTGCCGGGCTTCGACCTGCGCAAGCTGCTCCGCTACGCGAACCGCGCGAACGAGCCGATTCCGCTGCCCGTCGTGCTGTCGATCCTCGGCGAGCTGTGCGACGCGCTCGAGTACGCGCACACGTGCAAGGACGAGCAAGGCACGCGGCTCAACATCGTCCATCGCGACATCTCGCCGTCGAACATGATCATCGCGGCGACCGGTCACCTCAAGGTGATCGACTTCGGCATCGCAAAGGCGTCGGCGCGCCAGCTCCACACCGAGAGCGGTCAGGTCAAAGGCAAGCTCGGCTACATGTCGCCGGAAGCCGCGCTCGGCATCGCGAGCGGTCCCGTCAGCGACGTGTTCTCGATGGGCGTCGTGGCGTGGGAGCTCGTCACGGCATCGCCGCTGTTCTCGGCGCGCACCGACTTCGAGACGATGCGGAAGATCCGCGAGCAGGACGTCGCGCCGCCATCGCGTCACAACCCGAGCTCGCCGCCGGAGCTCGATCGCCTCGTGCTCGCCGCGCTCGAGCGCGATCCGAAGCACCGCCTGCCGAGCGCGTCCGCGTTCCGGCAGGGCCTCGACGAAATCGCCGCGAAGTACGGCATCCACGTCTCGGCGCGCGCGGTCGCCGAGTGGATCCAGCAGTTCCTCCAGCCCGAGGACTTCGTCTCGCGGTCGAGCGGCCGCACGCCGCCGCCGGAGTCGTCGACCGCGATCCTGCGCCCGTCGGCGAAGCAGCGCCTGCAGCGCTCGGTCGACGAGATCGCGCTCGCGACGGAGATCTGGGGCGAGGACGCGCAGACCGTCGGCTCCGCGCCGCCGGCCGGCCCCGACTTCTCCGTCGACATCTCAGCGGGCGCGCAAGTCCCGACGCTCTCCGGTCTCGCGCTGCCCGCCGCCGCCGATGTTCGGTTCTCGCCGTCGACCGCGCCGGGCCTCGCCGACCTCCAGCTCACCGCGCCGGGCCGTCCACGCAGCTCGCCGATGCCGCAGGGCACGCCCGCGCATCACACGCCGCCGGTCTCCGCGCCGAGCTACGCGCCGCCACCGGAGGCGGAGCCGAAGAAGAAGGGCTTTCTCGTCGTCGGCGTCCTCGCATTCGTCGCGGCCGCCGGTGGCGGCGTGCTGATCCTCAAGTCGATGAAGCATCCGCCGCCCGAGGCGCCGCCCCCGACCGGCTCCGCCGCGGTCGCGATGGCGACGGTGACCGTCGACGCCGCGATGCCCGCGGTCGAGCCGCAGCACGATCCGAACGACGAGCTCAAGCCCGACGATCACGAGACGCCGGAACCGACGCCGACCGAAACGCACAAGCCGACGACGCCGACGACGCGGCCGAAGCATCACGGCACGACGACGAAGCACGTCACCGCCGCCGTTCCGGCCGATGCCGCGGTCGCGGAGCCGCCACCGCCGCCTCCGCCACCCGAGGTCAAGCCCGATGCGGCGGTCGAGGTGAAGAAGCCCGACGTCACGCCGGTGGTCGAGACGCCGAAGGCGCCGGCGCGCACGCCGGTCGTCGCCGCATCGGCGGTGACCAAGCTCTCCGGTGATCTACCGACGATCCGCGGCGACTCCGATGGCGACGCGCTCGTGAAGATGTGCATCGACGACGGTGGTGCCGTGACGTCGGTCAAGGTCGTCCGCGCGACCGCGCAGATGCCATCGGATCTGACGCGCGCGCTTCAGGGCTGGCGCTACAAGCCCTACGCAAACAAGGACGGCAAGGCGCAGCCGGTGTGCTTCGCGCTGTCACTCCGCGTGGAAGTGAAGAGCGGCGACTGAGCAGAACCAGAATCGAGAGCCCCAAAGAACCCAAAGCGCCCAAAGATCAGAATCAGAACCGGGCCAGTTCTCTTCCCTTTGGGTTCTTTGGGTTCTTTGGGGCCAGATCCTCTGGGCCAGCGACGCCCAGGGTTACTTCAGGCGGATCGGATACTCGAGCTCGCTCTTCGCATCGGCGGCCGGGAATGCCCAGCGCCGCGCGCAGTCCGACAGGCAGCTGACGGCAGCGTCGGGCGCGTCGCCCGCGATCGCGAGGTCGGCGACCTTGCCGGTCGGCTCGATCGAGAACTTGAGGACGGCAGTTCCGGCGACGCGCTGCGAAGGCGGCAGGCGATCCCAGCAGTACGCGACCTCTTCGCCGCGCGCCTTGACGACCGCGGCGACCTGCGCGAGCGACAGCATCTTCGGCTTCGCGGTCTCGCTGTCCTTCGGCAGCTGCTTCTTGTGCTCGCGCTGCGGCAGGTCGTACGCCTGGCCGAGCTTGAGGTTGACGGGGCCCTGGTCGGCCGCCGCGGGGGCGACCAGCGCCAGGAGGACGGCGGCAGCGAGGATGGGCTTGGACATGCCGGCCCTAAGAGCACCCGATGTGCCACGCGCGATCGCGAGGCGCTGCGCGGACATGCGCGAACGCTGATGTCAGGCGTCCCTCGGGACAGTCGTTTCCGGGTGGCGGCCGGGGTTGCCGGTCAGGTGATCGCGATCGCCGTGACGAGCCGGCGCGCGACGCCTTCGCCGTCGGACCAGCGCGTGCCGCGCGGACCGGTGACGAGCACGCGGACCGAGCCCGAGGTCTCGGGTAGCTGGCGCGCCCACGCGGCGACTTCATCGGTATCGGAGGTCGGGTCGCAGACGAGCGATTGCGTACGCGCGCTGCGGACGGCCGTCATGACGGCGCGCATCGCGGTGAACTTGTCGACGTGGCGGCGATCCGGGACGACGACGAGAACGCCGGAAGCAAGCGCGACGTTCGCGCGAACCGCGGCGCGTGGACCGCGCTCGAAGCACGTCGTCAGGTGTTGCGCGACCTCTTCGGGCACTGCGCCGAGCTCGTCGCGCTTGTCGATCGGCATGAAGCCCGCGATCGAAATGCCGGCGGCAACGGCGCCGCGGTGCGCTCCTCGCTCGACGCCCGTCTGACCCGAATGCACGATCACCAGCACGTCTCAGCTATTCCACGCGCACGGCACCACCGGCAAGTAGAGAATATTCCTCTCACTCTGTCCGGAGTGGGCGCCGGCGCACAGCGTCAGGCAGCGCGGGCTGGAACGTTCACGCGCGTGCACCCGAACGCGCCCGACATCTCTTCGACGACGCCGACGATGCGCTCTTCGAGGCCGTGGCCCTCGTAGGCCTTCGCGACGGCGAGGACCCGGATATCTGCGCGCGGCGCCTCGAGGCGAACGACGGCGGCGGCGGCGAGCCCGCCGTAGGGCGCGTCGATGACGAGCAGGTAGTGCTTGCCGAGCACCGCGAGCGGCAAGCCGCCGATGTCGTCGACGTGCAGAAGACGCGCGACCTCCGGCGCGTCGTCTGGCGCGGCGAGTCTGATCGGAAAATCCAAGCTCATGAAGTGGCGGTACTGCACGGTCGGTGCCGCGCGCGTGAGAAGTTCTTCGAACCTTGCCGTCGAACGCAATCAATGGTCATGTGCCTCACGATGTCGATCCCCGAGCACATGCGCTGGTGCCTCACCGCGCCCGTGGCGACCACCGTCCTCGTCGGTGAATCGCTCGAAGTTCACGCGAATGATGCGTTTGCTCCGTTCATCGGGCCGGCGCGCCACGCAGCCGCGCTCGGGCGTCCTGCGCGTGAAGCGTTTGCCGACCTGTGGCCTGTGCTCGAGCCGCTCGTGGTGAGCGCCCCGTGCGTGGCGAATGCGGTGAGGCTCGTCTTCGACCGTGCGGTCGCGAGCGAGGAAATCTACGCGACGCTGATCGTCATGAAGCTCGACGGCGGGATCGCGATCAACTGGCTCGAGACGACGCAGGACGTCGTCGAGCGCCGCCGACTCGAGACGCTGCGCGCGCTTGCCGCGACGTCGGTGGTCGGCCGTACGGTCGAGGAGACGCGCGACGCGGTGCTCCGTGTGGTGCGCGCGAACGCCGGCATTGGCTCGGCGTCGTTCGCACCCGACGGAACGCTCGTCGTCGAGCCGAGCCCCCATCGGCCCAGCGATGAGGCCTACCGCGCGTTTCTGCGCGACGTCGCCCGCATCGGTGAGGATCTCGTCGCCCGCGCCGCGCACGCGACGGCCCACGCGCGCGCCGAGGATGACTTCCTCAGCATGCTCGCCCACGAGCTGCGCAATCCTCTCGCTCCGGTCCTGACGACGCTCGACGTGATGCGCGTGCGCGGCCAGACCGACGAGCTCGCGGCGCTCGAACGCCCGATGCGCCACCTCAACCAGCTGCTCGACGACCTGCTCGAGTACTCGCGAATCGCGCGCGGCGCGGTGACGCTCAGGCGCGAGCGCGTCGAGCTGGCGGATGTCGTGCAGCGTGCCCTCGAGATGTCGGGCGGCTTCGCGGATCGCGTGTACGTCGCGGGGCCGCGTGTCGGCGTGCAGGTGGTCGCGGATGTCGATCGGCTCGCGAACGCGATCTCGCACCTGATCGTCAACGCCGCGCAGCACGGCACGCCCGACTCACGCGTCAGCATCGACGCGACGCGCACGGTCGGGCGCGTGCAGCTCTCCGTGCGCAACGAGGGCAAGATCCCCGACGAGGTCGCGGCGCGTCTGTTCGAAGCGTTCGTGCAGGAGCCGCAGGGACTCGACCGTCCGCGCGGCGGGCTGGGCCTCGGGCTCGCGATCACCCGCTCGCTCGTCGAGATGCACGGCGGCACGATCCGCGCGAGCACGAGCACGGCGGCAACCGAGATCGTGATCGACCTGCCGTCGGAGCAGACGGCTGTCCTGCCGCAGCCGAAGGCGGCGCACACGCGCACGCGCAAGCGCGTGCTGATCGTCGAGGACAACGACGACACCGCCCGTGCGCTCAAGACCGCGCTCGAGACGCTCGGCTACGAGGTCGCGATCGCGCACGATGGCCCGGTCGCGCTGACCGTCGCGCGCACGTTCCGGCCGGAGGTCGCGCTGCTCGACATCGGACTCCCCGTGATGGACGGCTACGAGCTCGCGAACCGCCTGCGCGCGATGAACATCTCGGCGAAGCAGCTCCACGTCGTCGCGGTCACCGCGTACGGCGCCGAGTCGTACCGGCAGAAATCGGCCGACGCGGGGTTCGCGGACCACCTCGTCAAGCCGGTCGATCTCGCGAAGCTCGAGCGCGTCGTCGAAGATCTGAGCTAGCGCTCAGCCCCAGGCGTGGCGCAGGAACAGCACCATCACGACGGCAAGGACGATCGCGATCACGACCGTGTGGAACAAGTAATTCTGGGGAAGTTGGCCACTCACGGGGCGGATTGTTACCACGCGGCACGGGTCTTGAACCACTGGGGATCCGATGTTGCCTGAAGGTCTCGATCCGACGGCCGAAGCGGAAGCAGACGTGCGCGAAACCGAACCGGATCGCGCGACGATGACCAGGGCGCTGCGGGACCTCGAGGCCGCCAAGGCGCGCGTCGAGCGCGATGCCCTGCGCGCCGCCGACGAGCTGCGCGGCAAGCTGGTCCTCGACCTGATCCCGGTGCTCGACAACCTCGATCGCACGATCGCGGCCGCGACCGCACACGGCGATGCGCCTGCGGTGGTCGACGGCGTGCGCCTGGTGCGCTCGCAGATGGAGCAGCTGCTCGTTCGCTACGGCGTCGAGCGCATCGATGCCAAGCACCAGCCGTTCGATCCGAACCTGCACGAGGCGCTCTCCGTCGTCCCGGTCTCGCATCCGTCGGCGCACGGCGTCGTCGTCGATCAGATCGAGCCGGGCTATCGCTTCGGCGATCGGCTGCTGCGGCCGGCGAAGGTCGTCGTCGGTCGACTCTCGCCTCGCCTCCATTGACGTCGTAAAACGCCCCGCGCTAGCGTGGCGAAATGCGCAAGACGAGGGTTCTGTTGGTCGCGGGCGTCGCGCTCGCATGGTCGTCGACGGTCTTTGCTGGCGTGCCGGCGTGGTGCAAGGGCTACGACAGCGGCGAAGGCGAGTACGGCGTGTTTCACTATCCGTCCGGAGACGGCGACGATCGGTCGAGCATCGAGGATGTCGTCAAGTGGTCGTGCTCGACCAAGGTCAAGGATCCGAAGAATGCGACCGCGGCGAGCGCGGGGCTCGCGGACATGACCAAGCGTCTCTACATGAACGACGCCGACTGGAGCGATGCGGTCGACTATGTCAAGGAGCACGGCGCCCAGCACACGCTTTCGGACATCGAGCTGAGCGCGAACACGCTCGCCGCGCTGACGCCGATGGACCAGTACCGCGCGATCAAGGAGCCGCCCGATTCGGCGCACATGTCGAATCACTACCTCGCGGACTCGATGGACGCGTTTCTCACCGAGACCGGACGCATGGCGTACGTCGAGACGTGCCTTGGCAGGGGCGGGGAGATCGACCCGATCCAGTGGGCGATCTGCGCCGGTGACGCGACGAAGCTCGATCCGAACAAGGTCGCCGCCGAGCTGCGCACGGACACCGCGCACAAGAACTGGTGGCGCACCGCGCTCCACATCAAGCTCGCCGAGGTGATGGATCACGTCAAGGACGCGACCGAGCAGGCGAAGAAGCTCGTCAAGAAGGACGACGCGTACGGCAAGCTGTTCGATAACGCCGCGAAGGGCCGCGGCGAGTGGAGCAAGCTCGCGGCGAGCCAGAAGGACGCGCTCGATCTGCTCGCGCAGCTCGACTCCGCCGTCTACTTCCACTCGAAGAAGCAGTTCGCGGGATGCGAGGACAAGGCGTTCAAGCTCGTGGCGGACGCGGCGTCGAAGATCCCGGCGAGCTCGTACAAGGGCTTCCGCGACGAGCACGACGACCCGTACGGTGGCGTCGCGGCGAAGGCGGGCCCGATCTTCGCGAGCGATCCGGCCATGAACCTCGCGGGGACGGCGCTCGCGATGTGCCAGCCCGAGGTGACGACGGCCCAGTATCTCGCGTCGTTCGTCGACAACATGCCGGGCTTCCGCGGGCCGCGGAACATGGGCTTCCAGACGATCTTCACGCAGAAGTTCGAGCTCGACGACACGACGAAGGAGCTCCACATGGCGAGGCCGGGCGACAAGCCGTTCCACGTGCCGGGCAGCCCGACGGGGAGCCGCACGTTCATCGTCGCGTCGCTCAAGCCCGACGGTGACAAGATCAAGGTGACTTCGCCGAAGTCGTCCTACGTGAGCGACGACTGCGTGAAGTGGCACGAGACGAACAAGATCGTCGACTTCGATACGGCGGGGCGACCCGTGTACCAGACGATCTGCGACAAGACCGGCTCGGTGAAGCACGACACGACGCCCGATGACTTCTCGGTCACCGCGCGCACCGGCAAGTGGCTCAAGCCCGGGTTGATGTTCTCCGCGGTGTGGGGCGAGAACCCCGACGTGCTGTTCGTGTGGGCGAGCAAGACGGCGAAGCAGCCGTCGATCGTGCTCGGCGGCAGCGTCAAGTAGTCACGGCGCGAGGCCGGGCGCGAGCGCATCGAACGCACGCGGCGGATTGACGATCCCGAGCTCGCGCGCGCCCCTGATCGCGGACGTGACGGCATCGCCGTCGCCCGCGAGCACACCGCGCTGATGGCGCGCCGCGAGCGAGTGCAGCTCCATGCCGCCGACGTGCGCGGCGATCTCGGCGGTCGCCAGCGCGTCGAGCGTGCCCTGCGTGTCGCCGGCCTGCCGCGCGAGCGCCGCGTTGGCGAGGTGCGCGAGCCCCTTCGCGAACGGCACGACCGAGAGGCGCTTGCTCCACGCGCGGACCTCGTCCCATTCGCCGGCGCTGATCGCGGCGCGCATCCGGATGTCGCCGAGCGTGACGCGCACCGGCTCGAGGTCGAGCATCCGGCCGTGCGTCAGCGCGCGCCAGTGCGTGCGGAGCAGGGCGAGACACTCGCGGCCGCGCAGCTCGTACGCCTCGATGGTGGCGAGCGCGACGATCTCGCGGAGGCGCAGCAAGTCGAAGCGATCGCGCGGCCAGTCGGCCATCACCTCGGCGATGCGGTCGCGCGCGCGCTGGGCGTCGTCGGAGGCAAGCACGCCATTGATCGCGCTGCCGATCGCGGAGTGCATGATCGCGTAGCGTTCGCCGGTCGCTTCGCCGGCGCGCGCGAGCGCTTCACAGCGACGCGCAACCTCGCCCCAGTCGCCGGTCCAGGACAGCGACCAGATCGAGAAGATCTCGCCGGTGCGCTCCTCCCACGCGACGCCGGCGCAGTGCTCGCGGAAGATCGCGAGCGCGCGATCGCAGTGATCGATGCCCTTGCGGAACATGCCCCATTGCGTCGTACACACGCCGAGCGCGGTCTCGGCGAACGCGACCATCAACGGGTCGCCGAGCTCTGCCGCGATCGCAGTCGCGGCCTCGATGATCGGCTCCGCGCGTCGCCGTGTACGCGAGCCCCACGCCGACACGAAGCACGCCTCGAGCGACAGGGCGCGGCAGACGCGACGCGGGTCGCCGGAGTCGAGCGCGAACCGCGTGCTGCGCGACTGGAACAGCGCGCCGGAGATCGCGTCGACCATCGCGAGACCGGTCGACAGCGAGTAGCAGGCATCGGAGCGGGCCGCGAGCTCGGCATCGAGGTCGCCGCGGCGAGGCACGAGACCGCGCATGCGGAGGCGCGCGCGCTCGACGAGCAGGGCGGCGATCGCCGTCACGGGCGAGTGGCCGGCGCGGTAGCCGATCGCGCTCGCGACCTTGTCGTACAGCTCCATGCCCTCGGCGACGTCGCCGCAGCGCAGGAAGTTCTCGGCGGCGCTGCGCTCGAGGTCGAGGCGCTCCTTGCCATCGGCCGTCGCGGCGGCATCGCGATAGGCGATCGCGGCGCGCTTGGCGCGGCCGGATCCGGCGAGCGCGTCCGCATAGGCGTGCTGCAGCGTCGCGCGGGTCGGCTTCGCGAGGTCGAGGGCGAGCACGGCCTCGCAGACATCGGCGGCGCGCGAGAACGCGAGCGCGTGACGTGCGGAGGCGACGAGCCGGAGCGCCTCGTCGGCGGCGCGCTCGGCCTCGCCGGCCCATGCCCAGTGCAGCGCGCGGCGCTCGGGCTGCGTGTCGGGAATCGTCTCGGCGAGGCGCGCATGCGTGCGGCGAAGCGACGCGGGGTCCGCGAGCGCGAGCACGGCCTCGGCGACCTGCGCGTGGAACGGCTCGACGTGGTCGGTCGCGCGCAGGCCGGTGATCGTGATCATCCGCTGATCGAGGAGCTCGCGCAGATCGTCGACGAGCGCGAACCACTCGCGACCGAGCACGCTCGAGAGCACGTCGAGCCGGACCGGTGTCGCGGCCGCGCCGAGGACGCCGAGCAGGTCGCGCAGATCGCCGGGCAGCGCCTCGACGCGCTCGCGGAGCGTTCGCGGCAGCTCGTTCGCGCTCGACGACGCCATCAGCTCGAGCAGCAGGGGATGGCCGGCGGCCTCGGAGGCGATCTTGTCGGCGCGCTCGGCGTCGAGACCGAGCAGCTGACCGAGCGTGCGCGCGTCGGCCGCCGAGAGTGGCTCGAGCGGCATCATCGCGAGATCGAGCTGGTGCGCCGAGAGCTGCGCGAGCCAGCCGGCCGTGCTCTCGGTCGTCGCCTCGGTCGTGCGCAGGCCGAGCACGAGGGCGAGCGGCGGTGGGCGCGGTGGCTCGACGAGCTTTGCGAACAGCGCGAGGCTGTCGGGGGTCGCCCACTGCACGTCGTCGACGATCACGACGATGCTCGCGTGCTTCGCGATCCGGATCAGCAGCTCGCGAAGCGCGATGATCGCGCGGCGCTCGAGCTCGCCCGCCGGTACGCTGGACGTCGTCGTCACCGGCAGCACGCGCGCGAACACCGGGAACAGGCGCGCGATCGCCTCGGCGTCGTCGGGGAGCAGCCTCTCCGCCTCGCCGCGCGGCAGCGCCGAGAGGTGGCGCGTGATGCCGTCGAGCAGCGACTCCCAGGCATTGAGACGCAGGTGCTCGCGCACGCGGCAGCGCCCGAAGCTCACGAAGCTGCCGCCGTCGCGAGACGCCTGCGCGACGCGCGACAACAGACGCGTCTTTCCGATGCCACTCGGACCGAGCACGACGCGCACGTGCGGGGCCTCGCGCGCACCGTCCGCCGCACGCAGCAGCGCCTTCAATTCCTGCTCGCGCCCGACAAATGCGCGCGTCGCGCGCGGCAGCTTCGGCTCGCTCGTCCGCGTGGCGGCGCGCAGCCGCTCGGCGACCTCGAGCGCGCTCGGCCTCTCCTCGGGATCGCGCGCGAGCAGCGCCATGCATAGCCGGTCGAGATCCTCGGGGACTTCCGGGAACAGCGCGGCCGGCGCGATCGGATCGCCGAGCAGCTTCTCCGCGATCACCTTCGACACCGGCCCGACGAACGGCGGCCGCCCGACGAGCGCGTGATACAGCACCGCCCCGAGAGCGTAGAGGTCGGCGGCGGTCGTGACGATCGCGCTCTGCGTCTGCTCGGGCGCCATGTACTCGACCGTGCCGGCCATCAGACCCGAGTCCTCGAGGTCGTCGGTCGCCTCGGCGAGGCCGAGATCGAGCAACACGACGCGTCCGTCGCGCATGCGGATGTTCGACGGCTTGACGTCGCGGTGCACGATGCCCGCCGCGTGCAGCGCCGCGAGGCCCTCCGCGAGCTGCGCGAACGCACTCTTGAGCTTGTCGACGTCGAACGCGGGCTCGCTCGGCGTCTCGCCGTCCCACCGGCGCTCGCTCGTCTCGTCCCGGAAGTCCTTGCCGAGCGGCGTGGTCGGTCGATCGCTGCGATGGACGCGCGGGCGCACCGTGACGTAGCCGACGAGGTCATCGCCCTCGACGAGCTCCATCGAGAAGAACCAGCGATGCGCGTGCTCGAACAGCTCGCCAAGCCGCACGAGGTTCGCGTGGCGCACGTCGGCCGCGACGCGGAACTCGTGCTTGAGCTTCTCGATCGCGCCGGCGTCGGCGTCGTGCAGCACCTTCAGCGCGACGCGCGTATCGAGCTCGCGGTCGAGCGCTTCATACACCTTTCCCATCCCGCCCGCGCCGAGCTCGCGGACCACCACGAACCGCCCCGGTACGTCCGGCGACGCCATCCGGGGCTCATCGTATCACCGACGCGAGAGGTCCCACATCTCGTCGTACGCGCTGCGTTCCGCCTCGGGCATCGCTTGAAACGCAGCGATTGCGGCGCGCGCCGCTTGCGCGTCCCCGCTGGCCCGCGCGAGCGCGACGTAGATCCGCAGCGCGCTGCGCGTCGGCTCCTCGCCGAGGTCCGGCACGGCCGCGCGCAAGAGGCCCGTCGCGCCGACGCGATTGCCGGTCGCGAGCATCTTCTCGGCGTGCGTCGCGATCGCGGCCGGCGTGTCGCCCTCCGTCGCCGTCACCGCATGCGGTGGGACATTGACCCATTTGGGGATCCAGCGCGCGAACGCGGCCGCATCGGCGGCATCCACATCGACATTCGCGCCGAGCGCATGCGCCCGTTCGAGATCGGCGAAGGCGTGCTGCAGCTCGCCGCCTTCGACCTCGGTGCGCGCGCGCTCGACGAGCGACGCCGCCGTCTCGCCGACCCCGAGCGCCTCGCGGTGGTACCGCATCGCATCGCGCAGCTTCCCGCGCGCACGCAGCCCGGCCGCGAGCGCATCGTCGTACACGGCGAGCCGCGCGTCCTTCGCGCCGACGTCGCGCAGCGCCATGTCGCGCGCGTGATGCAACAGGACGAGCGCGACGCGGCTATCGCCGTGCGTCAGCAGCGCGATGCCGAGCACGCGCAGCGCGATCGCCCAGGTCAGCACACATGCATCGTACCGTCGTGTCGACTTGTCCGCACTTTGCCGGGCGGGAGCAAACGCGATGCGACGATGATCGGGCGTGCGCATCGCTGTCCTCTGCGCTGTCGCGGCCTGCGCGACACCCGCGCCGTCCCCGATCCACACCTTTGGCGCCGGCGCTCTCGATCGCGTCACCGCGACCGCGTTCGACCGCGCGGTCAACCTCTACATCGCAGGCTGGTTCGAAAACACCGTCGATGCCGGCTGCGGACCGGTCGCGGGCCACAGCTACCTCGACTCGCTCGTCGCGAGCTACGCGCCCGACGGCACGTGCCGGTGGTCGTTCGGCTACGGCGGTCGCAGCGGAGACGACGCGAATGCGATCGCGGTCGACGACGCCGGCCACGTCTGGGTCGCCGGCAGCTTCATGTTCGACGTCGACGTCGGCGCGTTTCACCTCCACGAGCAAGGCGTCGGCGACATCGTGCTCGTCGAGGCCGACGCAGCGACCGGCCATGTCGACAACGCGGTCGTGCTCGCCACGCCCGGCGCCGACGAAGCGACCGCGCTCGCGCTCGATGCCAAGGGCGAGCCGATCGTGTGCGGCGTGCTCGACTCGCAGCTGTTCCTCGCCGCGCTCGGCACGCACGGCGACGTTCGCTGGCAGCGCACGCTCGGCACCGACAACACGGTCTACGCGTGCAGTGGCCTCGCCGTCGACGAGACCGGCACGATCGCGATCGCGCACGAGGCGATCGACTTCGTCGCGCACACCTGCACGTCGCAGGTCGACAGCTTCACCGCCGCGGGCGTGCACGGCTTCACGTTCCCGGCCTCCGGCTGCGCGAGCGCACTCGCGTACGGCCCCGGCGGCGCGATCTATCTCGCGACGGATCTCGGCATCACGGCGCTCGCGCACGACGGCACGATCGCGTGGGACCTCGCAACGCCGTCGCTCGCGTCGATCGCGGTCACCGGCGACACGGTGTGGGGCGGCGGCCACGTGCTCGAGCAGCTGACGCTCGACGGCCAGCTCCGCCAGCTCGACCCGCTCGCCGACACGACGACCGTCAGCGCGCTCGCGGCGGGCCCCGACGGTCAGATTGCCGCGGGCGGCCAGTTCCAGTACCAGATCGACCTCGCGGGAGAGCACGTCGACACGACTTCTCCGAGTGATGGCTTTGCCGCGATCCTGCCGCTACAGTCTGCTCGATGAGGACCCTGGCGCTGCTCGTGCTTGCCGCGACAGCGCCCGCCTACGCCGACGAACCGCCGCGCCAGACTCCCTTCGATCAGGGCAAGGTCTCGGTCAGCGCCGGTGGCGGTACGACCTCGACGCTCAACCATCACTACATCGTGATGGGCGGCGGCGTTGGTTACTACGTGCTCGACGGTGTCGAGCTGTCGCTGCACGGCCTCTACGAGTTCGGCAACGGCCCGAGCATCAGCCTGCTGTCGCCCCAGCTGCGGTACGTCGCGCAGCCGCTCGTCGGCGTGTGGCCGGTGATCCCGTACGTCGGCGCGTTCTACGACCACTGGTTCGTCGGCGACAACCTCGGCGACGTGGACAGCATCGGCGCGCGCGCAGGTGGCCTCTTGATCAACGGCCGGATCGTGGTGGGGCTGGGCGTCGTGTACGAGCAGGTCGTGTCGAGCTGTGCCTCGGACTGCTCGTCCTGGTACCCAGACATCACGATCGGGTTCTCGTTTTGAAGCGCGACGATCCAGATCAGACGAAGGTCGCGCTGATCGATCCGATGATCGGCGTCGTGATCGCGGGCCGCTACCGGCTCGAGCTGAAGATCGCATCCGGCGGGTTCGGCGCGATCTATCGCGCGCTCGACGTGTTCGACGATCGCGATGTCGCGTTGAAGCTGCTGCATCCGCGGCTCGCGATGGATGGCGCCGTGATCGCGCGGTTCCGGCGCGAGGGCGCCGCGCTGTCCAAGCTGAACAATCCACACACCGTGCACGCGTTCGAGGTCGGCGAGACGCCCGACGGCACGCTGTACATCGCGATGGAGTTGCTCGAGGGCGAGAGCCTCTACGATCACGTGCGCCAGCTCGGGCCGATCGCGTGGCGGCGGATGGCGCAGATCGCGCGCCAGGTGTGCGATGCGCTCGGCGAGGCGCACGCGCTCGGCATCATCCATCGCGATCTCAAGCCGGCGAACATCCACCTCGAGGCCGATGACTTCGTGAAGGTGCTCGACTTCGGCATCGCGAAGATCGTCCACGGCGGCGAGCTCGAGAATGCCGACCTGACGCACGCCGGTCAGATGATCGGCACGTTCGACTACATGCCGCCCGAGCAGATGGTCGGCGGCGAGCTCTCCGAGCAGAGCGACATCTTCACGCTCGGCATCGTCATGTACGAGATGATCACCGGGCAGCTGCCGTTCGGTGCGGCCGCGACCGCATCGGCGATGCTCGCGGCGCTCGTCACGAAGACGCCGAAGGCGCCGGGCGCGCTCGCCGACTGCCCGCCCGAGCTCGACCGCATCATCCTCAGATGCCTGGCGCGCAAGCCCGAGGATCGCTACCGCGATAGCCACGCGCTCGCCGACGATCTCGATATGCTGCTCGGCAACGCCGACGCGGGCGAGGAGCAGACGCTCGTCAAGCGCATCACGACGAGCCGGATGCAGGCCCAGCTCAACGACGATCCGACGGTCGTGAAGAAGTTTGTTCAGGTCGGCACGACGCCTGGCGTGGGCCCGCCGAAGAAGAAGCGCTAGTATCGGCGGGTGGAACAGCTCGATGTGATCGTCGTCGGTGCGGGCATCTCGGGCATCGATGCCGGCTATCACATCCAGACGAGCTGTCCGTGGGCGTCGTACGCGATCCTCGAGGCGCGCGACGCGATCGGCGGCACGTGGGACCTGTTCCGCTATCCGGGCATTCGCTCCGACTCCGACATGCTGACGCTCGGGTTTCCGTTCCGCCCGTGGCCCGGCAGCAAGCTGCTCGCCGATGGTCCTTCGATCCTCGCGTACGTGCGCGAGACGGCGAGCGTGTTCGGCATCGACAAGCACATCCGCTTCGGTCACGAGGTCGTGCGGGCGGCGTGGTCCTCGGAGACGGCGCGGTGGCGCGTCGAGGCGCGCATGAAGGACGGCACCACGCGCGAGCTCGAAGCCCGCTTCCTCTACATGTGCTCGGGCTACTACGACTACGCGGCCGGCTACACGCCGGAGCTGCCGGGGCGCGAGCGCTACCGCGGGCGCATCGTGCATCCGCAGCAATGGACGTCCGACATCGACTACGCGAACAAGCGCGTGATCGTGATCGGCAGCGGCGCGACGGCCGTGACGCTCGTCCCCGAGCTCGCGAAGCAGGCCGCGCACGTGACGATGCTGCAGCGCTCGCCGACGTACATCATGTCGATCCCCGCGATCGATCCGCTCGCGAAGTGGCTGCCACGCAGCGCCGCGCGCTGGAAGAACATCGGCCTCGCGATGGCGTTCTACCAGTGGTGTCGTCGCTATCCCGAGCGCGCGAAGCAGTGGATCGTCGAGCAGGTTCGCAAGCAGCTGCCCGACGGCTACGACCTCTCGCATTTCACGCCGCGCTACAAGCCGTGGGATCAGCGGCTGTGCTTCGTGCCGGACTCGGATCTGTTCGGCGCGATCAAGGAGGGCAGGGCCTCGGTCGTCACCGATACGATCGATACGTTCACCGAGCGCGGCATCCGGCTGTCGTCAGGCACCGAGCTCGAGGCCGATCTCGTCGTCACGGCGACCGGGCTGCGCCTCAAGTTCCTCGCCGGCATGGCGGTCACCGTCGACGACAAGCCGGTCGATGCGCCGTCGCTGCTCGTCTACAAGGGCATGATGCTGTCGGGCGTGCCAAACCTCGCGTTCGCGGTCGGCTACACGAACGCGTCGTGGACGCTCAAGTGCGACCTGACGAGCCGCTACGTCTGCCGCCTGCTCGATCACATGCATCGCAAGGGCAAGCGCATGTGCGTGCCGCAGCGCGACCCCTCGGTCGAGGAGCTGCCGCTGATCGATTTCAACTCCGGCTACGTCACGCGCGCGCTACCGAACCTGCCGAAGCAGGGCGCGAAGGTGCCGTGGCGGCTCTACCAGAACTACGCGCTCGATCTCGTGACGCTGCAGCACGGCCGCGTCGACGATCCCGCGATGCAGTTCGCTTAGCCGAACCCTCGCGGAAGCGCCGAAGGCGCGTTCCCGCGATGGGTCTCTAGGGCCGGCGGCGCGAAGCGACGCGCGCGCCGAAGGCGCGAGAAGCCGAAGGCTTCCGGCCCTACGAGAAGGCGGGCGGATTCGCCGGGTGACGACCGGCGGTGTTGATGTCGATGCGCGTCGCGCCCGGCATCTGGACCGGCGTGCACAGCGACTGGAAGCGCGCGTCGTTGCAGAGGTCGCGAAGCGGCGGCGCGGGACGCTCGCTGTGCATGGCAGGGCCCTGCTTCGCGCACGCCGTGAGCGCCAGGGCGGCAAGGAGAAGGCTCTTCATGCGACCGCATATCGCACAGCTGCCTACCCCCGCGCAAGTCCCCCACTCACATAGTCTTTTCGATAGCTTGCGCGAGCTCGACGTCCTTCTCGGTGATCGCATCGCCCGCATCGTGCGTCGAGAGGTCGATCACGACCTTGTTGTAGACGTTGCGCCACTCGGGATGGTGGTCGCGCTTCTCGGCCAGTAACGCGACGCGCGTCATGAACGAGAACGCCGCGACGAAGTCGGCGAACTGCAGCTCGCGATGCAGCTTGCCGCCGACGACGCTCCACGCCGGCACGCGCTTCTTCAGCTCCGCTTCATTGATCATGTCGCGAGCTTAGCCCCCCGACCGGCCGGGTTGCGGCACTGCGTCACCGTACGCATCTCGTTATTCATGTCGAACACCCTCCCGATCCTGCCGATGCGGAACGGCGTCCTGTTTCCGGGGATGAGCCTACCCATTTCGGCAGCTCGTCCGCAGACCCTGCGTGCGATCGAGGCCGCGCTCCGCGACCCGGGGCACAAGGTTCTCGTGCTCGCTCAGCGAGACGACGAGGACGAGGTGACTCCCGAGAACCTGTACACGCTCGGAACGGTCGCGACGATCGCGAACCTCGAGCGCGGCCTCGGCGGCGTGCGCCTCGTGCTGCAAGGTCACGAGCGCGCGATCGCGATCCGCGTCGTCGCGAAGGACGGCTATCTCGCGAGCGCCGTGTCCGATGTCAGCGAGCTGCAGCCGCTCGACGCCAAGGATCCGACGTTCGTCGCGCTGTCGAAGGAAGTCCGCGTGCGCTCCGCCGAGCTGGCGAAGAAGCGCGGCGTCTCGGCGGAGGCCGTCGAGCAGATGCTCGCGCAGATCACCGAGGCCGGGCAGCTCGCAGACCTCGTCGCGGGCTATCTCGACGTGCCCGTCGCGGAGCGGCAGTCGCTGCTCGAGGCGACGAGCGTCGAGGACCGGCTGCGCCGCGTGCTGATCCACGTCACGCGCCAGATCGAGGTGCTGTCGGCGCAGGCAGACATCCAGAGCAAGGTGAAGGAAGAGCTCGGCGACCGTCAACGCGAGGTCTACCTGCGCCAGCAGCTCAAGGCGATCCAGGAGGAGCTCGGCGAGGGCGACGCGAGCGGCGACAAGGCGCTCGACGAGCTCAAGGCCAAGCTCGACAAGCTCCCGCTGCCCGACGAAGCTCGCAAGGAAGTCGATCGCGAGTGGGCGCGGCTCACGCGCGTCGGCAAGGAGTCGATGGAGTCGCAGGTGATCCGCACGTTCCTCGAGACCGTCGCGGAGCTGCCGTGGGGCGTGCGCACGGACGAGAAGCTCGACGTCGCAGAGGCCGCGCGCATCCTCGATCAGGATCACCACGGCCTCAAGGACGTGAAGGATCGCGTGCTCGAGTTCCTCGCGGTGCACCAGCTCGCGAAGGGCACGCAGAACAAGGGCCGAATTCTATTGTTCGGCGGTCCGCCCGGCGTCGGCAAGACGTCGATCGCGAAGTCGATCGCTCGCGCGATGGGACGCAAGTACGTCCGCATCTCGCTCGGCGGCGCGCGCGACGAGGCCGACATCCGCGGTCACCGTCGCACCTATATCGGCGCACTGCCGGGCCGCATCATCGCCGGCATGAAGCAGGCCGGTAGCAAGAACCCGGTGTTCCTGCTCGACGAGGTCGACAAGCTCGGCACGTCGTATCAGGGCGACCCCGCGTCGGCGCTGCTCGAGGTCCTCGACCCCGCGCAGAACGACACGTTCGTCGACCACTACCTCGGCATCCCGTTCGACCTCAGCGAGGTGATGTTCATCGCGACGGCGAACTTCATCCAGAACATCCCGGGCCCGCTGCTCGATCGCATGGAGATCGTCGACTTCGCCGGCTACACCGAGGCCGAGAAGCTCGAGATCGCGAAGCACTACCTCGTGCCGCGCCAGCTCGAGCAGAACGGGCTCACCGGCGAGCAGCTGTCGCTGACCGACGGTGCCGTCGCCGAGGTCATCACCGGCTACACGCGGGAGGCAGGCGTGCGCCAGCTCGAGCGCGAGCTCGGCCGCGTCGGTCGCAAGGTCGCGCGCAAGATCGCCGGCAAGGAAGTCGAAAAGGTCGCGCTCGATCGGCCAGATGTCCGTGCGTTGCTCGGACGGCCGCGCGTGCACCCCGAGAAGAAGGCGGCCGAGGACCAGATCGGCCTCGCGACCGGCATGTACTACACGCCGGCCGGCGGAGACATCATGTTCGTCGAGGCGGCGCCGATGCGCGGCAAGGGCGACCTGATCCTCACCGGCCAGCTCGGCGACGTGATGAAGGAGTCGGCTCGCGCCGCGTGGACGTACGCCCGCGCGCACGCGGACTGGCTCGGCATCGACGACGCGGAGCTGCAGCGTGACGTCCACGTGCACGTGCCGGCGGGCGCGATCCCCAAGGACGGCCCGAGCGCAGGCATCGCGATGGCGACCGCGCTCGTCTCCGCGCTGTCGGGACGGCCCGCGCGCCACGACGTCGCGATGACCGGCGAGATCACGCTCTCCGGGCGCGTCCTGCCGATCGGCGGCCTCAAGGAGAAGATCCTCGGCGGCGTGCGCGCCGGCATCACGCGCTTCGTGATCCCGCGCGACAACGAGGCTGACCTCGACGACCTGCCGACCGACGTCCGCGACCGCATCGCGGTGACCCCGGTCGACACGCTGACCGAGGCCCTCGCGATCACGCTGCGGGGCACCGTGCTCCAGGGCGGCCGCCTGCGCTACGAGGCCGACGTGCTGACGCATTAATTCGTGCGACCGGCCCCCGCCCGCCGGCTCCACCCGATGTGGAGAGCATGTTCGGCGAGTTCCTGGTCCAGCGGCGGGTGCTGGACCGCTTTCAGCTGTTTCGCACGCTCCAGCTGCAGGACCGGGCTCCCGGGACGCGGCTGGGCCATTGCGCGGTCGCCCTCGGATACGTGCCGGCAAATGCCATCGAGCGGCTGCACCTCGTGTACGCGCTCGCGGAGCCGGAACCGGATCTCGAGACGATGGCGACCGAAGCCTTCGACCGCGCGGACTTCGTGATCGAGCTGGAGTAGCCGGCACGGATGCTGCTGTAGCGAAGGACGTGCGTTGTCGCTCGCTGCTGTTTGGAATGGTACTCGCCGCGTCGACGGCGCACGCACAGCCGGTCCTGCATGTTACGGCCGCGCCCGCGCAGACGCGCACGTTGCTCGCGGCGCTCGGTGAATTGCCGAGCACGGTCGATGTCTCGTTGACGCGCGTCGACGTCACACCCGATGCACAAGGGCTCGCGGTGCGCGTCGAGCTGCGCGCGCTGGTGTCGGACGAGGCGGGAAGGATCCTGTGGTCGTCGGCGGTCCACGCGACGGCGAAAGGTGCGGCGCGCGATCGCAAGCTGATCGAACAGGATGCGCTTGATGCGGCGGCACGCGAGCTCGCGAAGCAGGTGCGCGCTCGTGCTAGCGTCGCGACCGCGTGGAATCGCTCGTCCACCTGATCCGCCACGGCAAGGTCTACAACCCCGACAACATTCGCTACGGGCGTGCGCCCGGGTTTCATCTGTCGGACCTCGGTCGCGCGCAGGCGAAGGCGGCCGGGCAGTTCATGAAGACGCAGGCGCCGCTCGTCGCCCTCATCAGCTCGCCGCTCGAACGTGCCGCCGAGACGGCGGCGATCATCGCGGGCGAGATCGGATTCGCGACGCCGGTGCCGACCGACGAGCGGCTGCTCGAGTCGCTCAACCGGTTCGACGGCCTGCACCGCTACGCGGTCCTGCAGCCGTGGCGATGGCCAAAGCTGTGGAACCCGTTCGCGCCGTCGTGGGGCGAGTCGTTCAAGCAGATCGCCGCGCGCATGCGATCGGTGATCGAGGAGCGGCGCGTGGCCGGGGCGGCGATCGCCCTCGTCTCGCATCAGGCGCCGATCTGGATCGCGCGCCAGTCGTACGAGGCACCGGGCCGCGTGCCGTGGCTCGCGCGGCGCGGCGTGCGGTGCACGCAGGCATCGGTGACGACGCTGCGCTTCGAGGGCGATCGCTACCTCGGCCACACGTACTGGGCGCCGCCCGACGACGTGCAGCCATCCGTGACCTAGCGGCCGCGGATCTGGTTCCACGCGTCGGCCGCCGCGCCACCGACCCAGCCGAGCCCCGCGCCGGCCGCCGCGCCGACGGTCGCGCCCGTCGCGCCGCCGAGCATCGCGCCCGCGTAGCCGCCGCCGACGGTGCCCGCACCGGGGATCACGGCCGTGCCCGCCGCGCCGAGGACGCCCGCGCCCGCGAGTGCACCCGCGGTTCCACCGGCGGCGCCGCCGAGCGCTCCGCCGGCCGCTGCGTAGCGGTTGCCGTTGTCGACCATGCGGTTGAGGTCGAAGCCGCCGTTGACGTCCTGGAGCTGCGTGATGTCGATCGTGGTGAAGTTGTGCATGTGGTTGTCTCCTGTGTCCCGCTCCTTGTGCAGCGGATGTGCCGCGCGTAGCTGCGCGAAACCACGCAGCGCGGGTCGCATGCGACGTCGCAGCCGGTTTCCAGATTGGAAACCACGGTGCGCGATCAGTGCTCGACGCCGCTCAGCTCGGGCAAGCCGAGCATCAGGTTCGCGTTCTGAACGGCGGCGCCGCTCGCGCCCTTGCCGAGGTTGTCGAGACGCGCGACGAGGAGCGCCTGCTGCGTGCGATCGTTCGCGAACACGAACAGCTCGACGCGATCGGTGTGGTTCGCCGCCTCGGGATCGAGGAAGGCGCCGGGCTCGTCGTTCAGCGGATGCACGGTGACGAGCGGCTCGCCGGCAAAGTGATCGACGAGCGCGGCGTGGAGCGTCGCGCCCGCGGCCGGCGATCGCGAGAGAGGCACGTGAACCAGCATGCCGCGCGCGAAGTTGCCGACGGCCGGCGTGAAGAGCGGCGGATGAGCGAGGAGCGCGTGCGCCTGCATCTCCGCGACGTGCTTGTGCGCGAGCGACAGCCCGTACGCGCGGAACGCGGCGAGGCCACCTCGCTCGTACTCCGCGGTCATCTTCGCCCCGCCGCCGGTGTAGCCGGAGATCGCATGTGTGGTGACGGCGGCATCGGCGGGCAGGATGCCGCGCTCGCGCAGCGGGCGGACCAGCGCGAGGAAGCCGGTCGGATAGCAGCCGGGATTCGCGACGCGAGGCGCGGCCGCGATCTGCTCGCGCTGCCCGCGCGTCAGCTCGGCGAAGCCGTACGGCCACGCGGTGCGGTGGGCGGTCGATGCATCGAGCACGCGCGTGTTGTCGATCAGCGCGACCGTGTCGCGGGCCGCGTCATCCGGCAGACACAGGATCACGAGGTCGACCTCGTTGACGACGGCGCGCTTCGCCGCCGGGTCCTTCGCGCGCTCGCGCGGCAGCGAGACGAGGTCGACGTCACGCCGGCCGGCAAGGCGCTGGCGGATCTCGAGCCCGGTCGTGCCGTGCTCGCCGTCGATAAACACCCGTTTCACCAGCGCCAGCCTAGCGCGGATCACGCCGTGTTCACGCGCTGCGCACGAGGAGGTGACGCGCCAGTCGAGGCGACCTCACGCGCAGCAGCCCCACGCTTGGAGGCATGTCGCGTTCGCTGGTTGCCGCCATCCTCCTCGCCTCGACCGCTGCTCACGCCGATCCGCTGTCGCTTCACGACACCGCGCGTCCGCGCGAGCGTCACCACATGCGCATGGCACTCGAGCTCGGCGCGATCTTCGGCATCGGCCACGAGTGGTACTGGCGCGACAACGGCGCTCCCAACGCCGTCGACTGGCAGCTGCCGCACGGCCTGCGCGCCGCCGGCATCAAGCTGACGAGCACGAACGGCTGGCGCTTCGACGGCAATCCGTACGCGATCAACGCCGTGTGCCACCCGCTGTTCGGCACGCTGACGACGTACCTCGCCCGCGAGAACGGCTACTCGCTCGCCGAGTCGTTCTTGATCAGCACGCTCGCCTCCGGCACGTGGGAGACGTTCCTCGAGCTGCGCGAGTACGGCAGCCTCAACGACGTGATGATGACGTCGCCGGCCGGCCTGCCGCTCGGCGAGACGGCGTACCAGCTCGTCCACCACTGGCGCGAGGCGAGCTACGACGTCGGCGCGGGCATCGGCGTCGAGAACGGCGCGGGCTTTGCGGAGACCTCGATGCATGTCGGCGTCAATCACGTCGCGCTCGCGGCCGACGTGGCGACCGATGCGGCGGGCGTGCGCTCGGTCGACGTCGCGGCGAAGACGAAGCTCGGCGCGCACGTCGCGAGCGAGCTCGACTACCACGATGTCGCGGCGCGGCCGGAGCGCGAGTGGGACAAGAACACGATGATCGCGATCGGCCCGACGTGGGAGATGCGCACGCGCGCCGTCGGCCTCGACGTCTACGTGGGCGCCGATGCATACGTCGACTTCGCGATGCTCAAGAGCGAGGCGTTCGCGTCGTGGCGCGCCGATCATCCGATGGCGACGCTGCGCAACGTGCTGATGGATCGCCCGCAGCCCTACTATTACGGCGCCGGCGTCTCCGTCGATCCGCGCGTCGCGGTCTCGACGAACGGCTTCACGCTCGGCGCCAAGCTCACCGGCTCGCGCACCAGCTCGCTCGATGGCCACGACCGCGATCAGGAGATCGTCGACACGCACCTCCACATGACCGACACCGACATGCGCGGCGAGGCGTGGCTCGGCTACACGCGCGACGACTTGTCGGTCACGCTCGACGGCCGCGTCCACCGCCGCACCGGCACCGCGAACGAGGTCGACGCGGCGACGGGCGAGCGCACGGCGGTGCTCGCGGTCGGCTATCGGATCTAGACTCGCCGCATGGCGACGACGGACAACCCCTATCGCGTCGGTGCAGAACCGATCCAGCAGCTCATCGTGACGACCGGCAATGATGTCGCCGGTCATCGCATCACGAAGTACCTCGCGATCGTCCGCGGCATCGTCGTGCGCTCGCCGAGCTTCGGCAAGAGCTTCATCGGCGCGTTCCGCTCGCTCGGCGGCGGCAACATCAAGGAGTTCGTCGAGGTGTGCGAGCAGGGCCGCCACGAGGCGTACGAGATGATGATCGCGCATGCCCAGGAGCTCGGCGCCGACGCGATCGTCGGCATGCGCTACGACGCGACCGAGTTCTACCAGGGCACGACCGAGGTGCTCGCCTACGGCACCGCCGTTCGCATCGAGCCCGAGGTGCGCTAGCGGAGGTCTTGCACCGGCTTGTACTCGGCGCTGCGGCCACGCATGTGGCGCTCGAACCACCGCTTGCGACGCGCGCGCGCGAACCGATCCAGCAGCGCATCGGCGCGCGGCGACACGCGTCTCGCGACCTCCGCCGCGGCGACGAGCGGCGCCTGCGCGAGCACGACGAGCGGCCACGCCCCCGCGCCGGGCAGCGCCGCCTTGCGATACGTCTGCGGCGACACGAACAGCCGCGCGTAACCGCGATGCAGCCCGTCCTCGAGCCAGCCCGCATCCGCGAACGCGCGCACGTACGCCTGCCGGAGCAGCGTGCCGTCGTCGCCGCTCCTGTGCGCGGCCTTGACCATCGTGACAAACGACAGCTGCGCCGCCTCGCGCAGCGTCGTCGGGTACCAGCGCGGCCGCACGCCCATCAGCCACCCGACGTAGCGCCAGAAGTGCATCATCGCGAGGATGTCGCGGCGCGACGGGATGAACCCGAGCAGCCCGAGCATCACGCCAGGAATGAAGCTGCCGCCCATCAGCGTCAGCAGCGCGTCGCCCTGGTTGATCGGCACGCCCCACGCCGCGCGATCCCACGCCGCATTCGCCTCGATCTTGCGCCGCACGAACACGTGCATCACGCGCACGCGCAGCGCGCTGCCCAGCCCGGCGCCGCCGCGGCGCAGCCCGCCATCCTCGGACACCGCGATCCAGAACGCGCACGTCTCGAGAAACCGGTGTCGCGTGCTGCCGCCCGCATACGCGCCGGTCAGCGCGAGCGGCTTGGCGACCGAGCTCTCGCTGTACCCCTCGAGCGTGATCGAGCCCGCGAACCGGAACATCGCCGTGCCATAGCGGCGGAACGCACGCGCGCCTCGCTCGACCAGCGCCCAGTCGAGCCACGCCGGCCCGCGCTCGAGATCCTCGAACAGCGCGCGCAACGACGGCGGCGCCCACGGACCGATGCCCTCGGCGAGCGCCCGCTCGAGCAGCGCGCGATAACCCTTGCCCGCCTCGTCGACGAACGCCTCGCACAGCGGATCGGCGTCGTAGTACATCGCGGCAAACTCGCGCACGACGTCATCGGGCGGCGCCGGATCGAAGCCGAGCAGCGTCTTCCATGCGCGCCGGATCTGCCGCACGCGCGGCCGTTCGAGATGGTCCCAGTAGCGGAACTCGCCGGGAATCACTTCTCGCACGCCCGGTACTGATCGCAGGTCACGGCTTTCGCCGTGCACTCCGCCTGGATCTTGAGCCCCGCGCGCTCGCCGTCATCGAGCGACTGGTACAGCTGCAGCGCGTTCGGCATCAGCTGCTTCGTCTCGCCGGTGAACACCGCCCGACACAGCCCGCGCCAGCGATCGATCATCATGTCGTGCTCGAGCGGCGCCGCGCTGCCGAAGTCCTCGCACTTCTCGAACATCGCGCCCGCCTTCGCACAGACTTCCTGCGCGGACGACACGCCGCCCGGCTTGCAGGCGACGAGCACGAGGAGCAAGGCGATCCGCACGGCCGAACTCTAGCGCATCTGGTAGGCGAGGCCGAGCGGGTGCGCTAGAACGCGAGGATGCGCCGGTTGTGGAGACGCCTGCTGATCATGCTCGGCGTCCTTGGCTCGGCGCACCTCTATATCTGGTGGCGTCTCGTGCGCGCGCCCGGGTGGCCGGCGCCGTGGTTCACGATCCTGACCGTGCTCGTGTTCGCGATGGCGCCGACGCTGCCGCTGACGATCTTCGTCGCGCGCCGGTTCTCGCGCGAGCAGGCGAAGCCGCTGCTGTGGATCGCGTACACGTGGTTCGGGTGCGCGGTGTACCTGCTGCTCGCGGCGGCGGTGACGCACGTCGGGGCGCTATTTGTCTCGCCGCGCGTCGCGGCGGAGGCGGGGCTCGCAGGGGTGGCGGTCGCGATCGGCTACGGGCTCGTGCACGCGCGGACCGGGCCCGTCGTGCGGCGCGTGCGGGTGACGCTCGACAAGCTGCCTGCGGGCGCGAACGGCTACACGATCGTACAGCTGACCGACGTGCACATCGGGTGGACGCTCGGCTCGCGGTTCGCGGAGCGCGTCGTCGCGCAGGTCAATGCGCTGGCGCCGGATCTGATCGTGCTGACGGGCGACCTGGTCGACGGGCACGTCAAGGAGCTCGCGGAGCACGTGGCGCCGCTCGCCGGGTTGCGCGCGCGCGATGGCGTGTTCGCGGTCACCGGGAACCACGAGTACTACTGGAACGTCGATGCGTGGCTCGCGCACCTCGGCTCGCTCGGCGTGCGGTTCCTGCGCAACGAGCGGGTCGCGATCGGCGATGCGTTCGAGCTCGCCGGCACCGACGACATCACGAGCCGCGCGATGGCGGCGGGCCACGGCGAGGATGTGACGCGGGCGACCGCGGGGCGTCGCGCGGATCGGCCGCTCGTGCTGCTCGCGCATCATCCGAGCTCGCTGCCGCGCGCGGTCGAGGCGGGCGTCGATCTGCAGCTGTCGGGGCACACGCACGGCGGGCAGCTGCTCCCGCTCGGGTGGCTCGCGCGCCTGTTCGAGCCGCACGTCGCAGGGCTTGCGCAGTTCGGGGCGACGCAGCTGTATGTCAGCGAGGGGACCGGGTTCTGGGGGCCGCCGATGCGCATCGGGACGTCGTGCGAGATCGCGCATGTGACGCTCGTTAGCGGCTCGCCAACACATTAGCGGTGCTGTTCACTTCTTGGCGGGCCTGCGTATGCTGATCCCATGGTGATTCGCCGCAACCGCGCGTTCCGCCGCCTGTGGGCCGCCGGAGCCGTGTCGCTGGTCGGCGACTGGCTGTCGTTCGTCGCGGTGGCGAGCCTGGCGCTGGCGTCGGGGGGCGGGGCGTTCGCGCTCGCGCTCGTGTTCGCGGCGCACGCGCTGCCGGGAGCCGTGCTCGCGCCGGTCGCGGGGGCGCTCGTCGATGGCCTCGATCGCCGGCGCGTGCTGGTCGCGGCGGATCTGCTCGCGTCGGCGGTGACGATCGCGATGACGCTTGCGGCGGTCGCGCACGTGACGCTCGCGATCCCGGCGCTGCTGCTCGTGCGCAGTGGCATCGCGGCGCTCGTGCCGCCGGGCGAGTCGGCGGCGGTGCGGCGGCTGGTCGGCGAGGACGATCTGCTCGAGGCGAACAGCGTGCTCGCGGCGACGTGGAGCGTCGCGTTCGTTGCGGGCATGGCGCTCGGCGGCGTCGCGGCGCTGCTCGGGCCGGCGCTCGCGCTCGCGCTCGATGCGGCGTCGTTCGCGATCGCGGCCGCACTCCACGCGACGCTGCCTGCGATGCCGGCCCCCGCGGCCCGCCGGTCGATCGGCTCGATCGTGCGCGCGGTGCCCGCCGATACCGTCGCCGCGCTGCGCGTCGCGGATGCGCACCGGCCGCTGCTCGCCGCCGTGCTCGGCAAGGCGCCGCTCGGCCTCGCCGGTGGAGCAGGGTGGGTCGCGCTGAATCTCGTCGGCGATGCGGCGCGTCCATTCGGCGCGGCGGCGCTCTCGTTCGGGATCCTGCAGGCGATCCGCGGTGCGGGCACGGGCATCGGACCGGCGGTGGCCGCTCGGCTCGCGCGCGCGGGCATTCGCGAGTCGACGCTGCAGGCGGCGGTCGTCGCGATCGCGCTGGTCGCGATCACGGTGCTCGGCTCGGCGCGGTCGCCGCTCGCGCTCGCGATCGTGTGCTTCGCGTGGGGATGCGGCACCGGTGCGAACTGGGTGCTCGCGCATGCCGCGCTCCAGCGCCACTCGTCGGATGCCGTGATCGGGCGGCTCGCCGCGTTCGACGAGCTGCTCGTCACGCTCGCGATGGTGCTCTCGGCGTTTGTCGGCGCGGCGGTGACGAACGCGTTCGGTCTGGGCGCGGCGCCGCTCGCGGGCGTGGTGCTCGCGATCGCGGGTCTCGCGATCGTCCGCGCGCTCGTCACGCGACCTGCCGTAACGCGCGAGCCGCAGCCCGCTTACACCCCCGCGGTCGATAGATCCTCGACGAAGGACATGCGTGATGAAGCTGCATGACACCTTCCACGCGCCCGCCTTGGGTCGCTCTTCTCTCCGGCGCGCTGCTCGCGGCGTGCGCCTCCCGCCCAGCGCCGCAGCTCGCCGCGCATCCCCAGCAGCCGATCGCGATCGCCAGCGACCCGAAGCTCGTCGACATGACCGTCGAGGCGACGACACCGCTCGTCCTCGCGAATGCATCGACCGAGCTCGGCATACGCGTCCGCATCACCGCGCACGATCTCCCCGACGCCAAGCGCCCGCCGCTCAACCTCGGCCTCGTGCTCGATACCAGCGGCTCGATGGAGGGCGCCTCGATCGATGCGGTGCGTGCGAGTGCGGCGGCGCTCGTCGGCAAGTTGCGTGACGGCGATCGCATCTCGATCGTCGCGTTCCACTCGCGCGTCGAGGTGCTCGTGCCGAGCATCGTCGTGTCGGCCGCGTCGCGCCCGCGCCTCGAGCACGCGATCGCCGGCATTCGCGCGCACGGCACCACCGATCTCGCCGGCGGCCTCGCGACGGCGCTCGCCGAGGTCCGTCAGCACGAGCTCGCGCAGGGCGTCAATCGCATCGTGCTGCTCTCCGACGGCGTTCCGAACACGAGCGCGCAGCTACCGACCCTGATCGCCCAGACGCACCAGGCGGGCATCACCGTGACGTCGCTCGGCCTCGGCGTCGACTACGACACGGCGCTCATGACCCAGATCGCCCGCGACACCGGCGGCGAGTTCCACTACCTCGAGAAGCCCGACGAGGTCGCCGCCGTCTTCGATCACGAGCTGATGAAGATGACGACGATCGTCGGCCGCGGGCTCCAGCTCCACCTCGCGCCCGGTCCCGGCGTCACGATCGAGACGATGCCCGGGCTCCAGCCCGCCGGCGACGGCTCGGTGTTCGCGACCGTCGGCGATCTGCCGGCCGGCGAGACGCGCGACCTGATGGTGCCGGTCAAGGTGCTGGCGCGCGGCGATGGCTCGACCGCCGAGCTCGTCGACGCGACGCTGACGTTCGACGATGTCATCGGCGCCTCCGGCCCGCAGCAGCGCACCGGCTACGTCGGCGCGAAGGCCTCCGACGACGCCGCCCAGGTCCGCGCCGCCGTGAAGATCAGCCTCGAGGTCGCGCGCATCCGCGCGTTCGGCGCCGCCGCGATGCTCGACGCGATCAACCTCGCGCGCTCGGGCCAGCTCGGCCCGGCGCAGGAGCACCTCGCGTCGGCCGTGAAGACCGTCGAGGATGCCGCGCAGCGCCTCCACGAGGACGACCTCGCCCAGCTCGCGAAGGAGCTGCAGGCGCTCGGCAAGCAGCTGGCGACGATGACGATCGTGCCGCCGCAGATCGTCGAGGACCGCGCCGTCCCGCAGCCGGCAACCGCCCCAGCCGCGATGGAGGTCCCGATCCGGCGCGCCGAGGAGAAGGCGAACGCGGTGCTCCGCGGCGAGCGCTGATCGCAAAATTTGGCCCCGCCTCGCGCACGCGGGAGAATTACGGCATGAAGTCAACTCCGGTCGACCCCGGTTGGATCTCCGCGATCCAGCTCGCCCACCTCGACGACGACCAGCTCGGCCAGCTCGCCCAGCAGATCGAGATGCAGACGCAGCGGCTCAACCGCGCGATGCGTCTCGTCGCCGACGCGATGCAGACCCGCCGCCGCGCTGGCTAACGCGCGACCGACGGCGTCGCACCGTCACCACCGGGCCCCCCGGGCGGCGACTTCTCGACGGGCCGCTGCGCGACCTGATCGCGATCCGCGACGCAGTCACCGCGCTGCGAAGGCGCGTTCTGATCGCGGTCGACGTACACGCACACCGCCTTGCCGTCACCCGGCTTGCGCTCGCTCGACGGGCGCTCGAGCTCCGGCTTCGGCGCGGCCTTGCCCTCGCCGCCGGCCATCGCCGGCACCGCGCCGAGCACGAGTAGCATCGCGAGGACGGTCCGCATGCCCGTCATCTACTACCGGGCCCCCGCCGCGCGCAAGCCCTCGCCTCGCGTCACCTCGAACACCCCGATATTTCGCGGAGGTGGCGTGATGCCGACCGTCCACTTCGTCATCGAGACGCGCCAGCCGGTGCGCTCCATCCCCTCGAGCATCGCGACGCTCGCCGCGCGAAACGGATCGGCCACGAGCAGCCGCCCGCCGGGCGCGAGGTTCGACTCGAAGATGTGCCGCACCGCCGTGTGCAGCCCGGGCGCATACAGGATGTCCGACCCGAGGATCAGATCGTAGCGGTCGTTGTCCCGCCACTCGGTCCAGTCCGCGATCCGGTGCAGGATCATCGGCGCGCCATTGCGCTGCGCGTTCATCCGGCACAGGTGCAGCACCAGCTCCTGCCGGTCGGTCTGCACGACCTGCGCGCCGCGAGCCGCCGCCACGATCCCCGGCAACCCGGTCCCCGCGCCGAGCTCGAGCACGCGCAGTCCCTTCACGTCGCGCGTCGCCAGCTCGTGCGCGAGCGCGATCGCCGCCGGCCACAGCACGATGCCGTACGGCAGCTTCAGCTCCTCGCCGCGCAGGAACCGCTCTTCGTCCGCGTGCGTGATGATCGCGCCGGTGTGCAGCACGTTCCACGTGCGGCCCGCCAGGTCGAGCTCGACTTCCTCGAGCGGCAGGTCGCCGACGGTTGTGCGGAGGACCTCCGGCTCGCTCACGGGCCGACCCTATCACCATGCGATCACGCACACCCAGTCGACCGCGACGGCGACGTTGTTGTCATCGAGCGCGAGGTGCGTGGCGCCCTGGTACGCCGTCGGCACGAGGTCGACGTGATACGGCTCGCCGGCCCACCCTGCATCCAGCGTCACCGACGTGCCGACGAGGTACATGCCCGTGATCGTGAGCGCACCGGCGTGCAGCCCGCTCGTCGTCGGAACGTTCATGTACGCCGCGTACGTCATGCCGTCGTAGTAGCCGATGACGGCATCGGGCACGTTCGCCGTCCCCGTCGCGTTGAAGCCGACCTCCGTGAACGCCCCGCTGTCGTCCGCGGGATAGAGCTCCAGCTGGTGCTGGGCGTCGGGACTGTTCGTCGGACCGGTGACGGTGAATCCCATCGCCACCGTCGCGTTCGCGAGCGACAGCGGCACGGCCAGGCCGCCGTAGCTGCCGCCGTCGTAGGCGATCGCATCCGCCTGCTGCGTCCACGTGCCTCCGCCGATCGTCATCGGGGTGAACGGCTGATCGCCGGGCCGCATCGTCGCGAACAGGGCAATGCGCTGGCGCGGCATCGCAGGCTCCGGATCGCACGCGTCTCCGACGCCGTCGCCATCGCGATCGGCCTGCGCGGGATCGGGCAGGTGGGGACAGACGTCGCAGGCGTCGTCGATGCCGTCGGCATCCTCGTCGTGGCCGACCGCGGTCGCACAGTGCGCGGCCGCCACCGACGCATCGAGCTGCGCATCGAAGCCCACGCGCCCGCATGCTGCGAGGAGGAGCACCAGGGCGCGCACGTCGAGATCATATCAAGGCCTCGATCTACGATTGCCGCATGACGCACGAACAACGCCTCGCATCTCTCGGCATCACGCTGCCGCCTCCGCCGAAGCCGGTCGCGACGTACGCGACGATCGTCCAGCACGGCGACCTGCTGTACACCGCGGGGCACGGGCCGCTTCGCGCCGATGGGACGTGGCTCGTCGGCAAGCTCGGCGCGACCCTCGATGTTGCGGCGGGACGCGAGGCCGCCCGGCTCAACGGGCTCGCGATGCTCGCGAGGCTGCGCGCGCACCTCGGCTCCCTCGATCGCGTGGCGCGGATCGTCAAGGTGCTCGGCTTCGTCAACGCGACGGCCGAGTTCACCGATCATCCGCAGGTGATCAACGGCTTCTCGGATCTGATGGCGCAGGTGTTCGGCGAGGTGGGGATCGCGGCGCGCAGCGCGGTCGGAGCGCCGAGCTTGCCGTCGGGGATCGCGGTCGAGATCGAGGCGATTGTGGCGGTGGCGTAGCTGGGGCAAGATGGGACCATGCGGAATGGACAGCGTGGCGCCAGCGTGCAGGTCGTCCTCGGCATCATCCTCGTGATCCTCGGGATCGTCGCGATCGCGATCGCGCCCCAGATCATGAACGAGGCCGAGATCGGGACGCTGCGCAAGGTCGGCGGTGGCATCGCGGGTCTCGGCGTGCTCGTCGTGATCGCGGCCGTTGCGAAGAACAAGGCCTAGATCTCGACGTCGACGCGGCGAACGCCGGCGCCGCGCCGATCGACGCGCGCGATCACCTCGCCGCGCTGATCGATCACGCACGAGCCGCCCTGGCCCGGCACGACGACGTCGCCGGCCGCCCAGTTCGCGTTCGCGATGTGAATGTCGAAGCGGCGCGCTAGATCGCCGAGCAGCTGCGGGCGCGAGTCGACCTCCTCGACCCACGCGCTCGGGAACAGCAACAGGTCGGCGGCGGCGAGCTCGCGCGCGGCGTCGTCGGCGAGGAAATGGAGGTCGAAGCAGATCGCGGCCGTCACCGTGATGCCCGCGATCTCGACGAGCGGATGCGGCGCGGGCCCCGGCGTCGCCCAGGTCTCGGGGAACCACGGGTGGCGCTTGCGGTAGACGAAGCAAGGCGCGCCCGTCGGATCGAAGCACGCGATCGCGTTTGACACGGCGGCGCCCTCGCGCAGCACGAGCGGCGCGACAAGGTGCGTTCGATGCGCGCGGGCGAGCGAGGCGGCGCGCGCGGCGATCGGCCCGTCGATCGGCTCCGCGAATCGCGTCAGGTCGAAGTCGCCGTCGGGCGAGACATAGCCATGGAGCGCCGCTTCCGGCAGCAGCACGAGATCCGTGGGCGCGCCGGCGGCGAGCGTGCGGTCGATCTCGTCGAGCACGGCGGGCGCGCGTCCCCACTGCGCGGGGAGCTCGAGGACCGTCAGGCGCACGCGATCAGTCTAGCGGCGCCGGCGGCGCAACACGAGCGCGACCACGCCGAGCAGCGCGAACGAGCCGCGCGAACCGGCACCGTTCGAGTCGCAGCCGCAGCCGCCGGCCTGCGAGGTCGCCGTGCACGTCTTGCCATCGCCCTTGAAGCCGTCCGGGCACGTGCAGGTGAATCCGCCCGTCGTGTTCGTGCACGTCGCGTTCGGATCGCAGCCGGCGGCGCCGGTCGCGCACTCGTCGACATCGGCGCACGCGTGGCCGTCACCGGCGAAGCCGTTGTTGCAGGTGCACGTGATCGCACCGCCGGCCGCCGAGCAGGTCGCGTTCGCGTCGCAGCCGCCGTTCGCGTTCGTGCAGTCGGCGGTGCACGTGACGCCATCGCCGGTGTAGCCGGCGTTGCAGGCGCAGCTGTGCGAGCCCGGCGTGTTCGTGCAGGTCGCGTTGGTGTCACAGCCGCCGTTGTTCGTGAGGCACTCGTTGATGTCGGTGCACGTGACGCCATCGCCGGTGAAGCCGGCGTTGCAGGCGCAGGTGTTCGAGCCCGGCGTGTTCGTGCACGTCGCGTTGGTGTCGCACCCGCCGTTGTTCGTGAGGCACTCGTTGACGTCGGTGCACGTCAGACCGTTGCCGGTGTAGCCGCTGTTGCAGGAGCACGTGTTCGAGCCCGGCGTGTTCGTGCAGGTCGCGTGGGTGTCGCAGCCGCCGTTGTTCGTCAGGCACTCGTTGACGTCGG
>JAFAOG010000521.1 GCA_019237945.1 Deltaproteobacteria bacterium
CCATGCCGCCCCGCCCGGCTAACTCGACTAGCTCGTAGCGGCCGCCGACGATGAGACCAGGTCGCGGCTCCTCGGGCATTGGAGGAGCCATCTTCGCATAAACGTCGTTGATCTGTGCGCGCTCGACAGGTGCTAATGTGGAAACCATGGAACCTAGCCCTGGGCTGGCACGGTTCGCGGATGTGGTGTCGCGCGATGACTTTTCGCTCGACCACGCGGCGCTCCTGATCGGCGCATGGGAGTTTCCGGAGCGCGATCTCGAGCGGTACCGCGAGCAGCTCGACGACATCGCGTCGAAGATCGCGCCCGATGTCGCGCGCGCATCGAACGGCATCGGCCGGGCCCGCGCGATCAGCGACTGGCTGTTCGATCGCATGGGCTTCGCCGGCAATGACGGTGACTACTACGATCCGCGCAACAGCTTTCTGTGCGAGGTGATCGAGCGCCGCCAGGGAATTCCGATCTCGCTGTCCGTTCTCTATCTCGAGGTCGCGCGGCGCGTCGGCGTGCTCGCGCAGGGCGTGAACTTCCCCGGCCACTTCCTCGTGCGCGTCGCGATCGAAGATGCGTGGCTGTTCCTCGATCCGTACAGCCGCGGCCGCGTACTGACGCCATCGGATCTCGAGGCGCTGCTGCGCAAGACGACCACGCCGACGGCCGTGCTCGAGCCGAGCGTGATCGCGGCCGCGAGCAAGCGCCAGATCGTCGCGCGCATGCTCGTCAACCTCGCCGGCATCTACGGTCGCAACGGCGATCTGCCGCGCTCGCTCGATGTTCTCGAGCGCCTCGCCGTGCTCGAGCCGAGCAATCCGCGCATCCAGCGCGATCTGGCGCAGCTTCGCGAGCGCGTCGGCGCACTGAATTAGCGTTCGCGCGCTATAGTCGCGAGCGATGGCCGAACCGCGCGACGAGCGCGAACCGTTCTCCGCCGGCGCGGTCGCGCGGCAGCTCGACTACTGCACGTTCTGCCCGAAGATGTGCCGGCACGCGTGCCCGGTATCGACGGCGTCGGGCAAGGAGACGTACATCCCGCAGGCGAAGATGGATCGCCTCAACCAGCTGCGCCTCGGGCGCTCGCGCTGGAATGCCGAGTCGACCGATCCGCTGTGGGCGTGCACCGGCTGTCGTCACTGCACCGTCTACTGCGATCACGGCAACGAGCCGGGCCTCGTGCTGCTCACCGGGCGCGCCGCCGCGGTCGATCACGGCGTGCCGCATCCCGCGCTCGTCGGCTACTCGGAGCGGTTTCGCGCGCGCGAGCAGCGGCTCTCGCAGCAGCTCCACACCGCGTTCCCCGGCAAGCTCGCGACCGAGGGCGACATCGGCTACTGGCCCGGCTGCGATGCGATCGACAAGGGCACCGACGACATCGCCGCCGCCCTCGCGCTGTTCGAGCGCACCGGCATCGACGCGAAGATCGTCGACGCGCCGCAAGCCTGCGCCGGCTATCCGCTGCTCGCCGCCGGCCACACCGATCTGTTCCGCTGGCACGCGGGGCGCGTCGCTCAGGCGCTGCGCGGCTTCCGCAAGGTTGCCGTCAACTGCTCCGCCTGCCTCTACGCGATGCGCGCGCAGTACGCGGCCGAGGGCGTCAGCCTGCGCGCCGAGATCGTCTCGCTCGCCGACGTGCTCGCGCCCGCCGCCGGCAACCTCGCGTGCCCGGTGCAGCGCAAGAGCGTCTACTACCACGACCCCTGCTACAACGCGCGCTACAACGATGTGGTCGAGCAGCCGCGTCGCGCGCTGTCGCAGCTCGCCGAGGTCCGCGAGCTCGCGTGGAACAAGCAGGACACCGAGTGCTGCGGCGGCGGCGGCCTGTTGCCCAAGACGATGCCGCAGATCGCCGACCAGATGAGCAAGCGCCGCCTCGCCGAGGTGCAGGCGGCCGGCGGCGGCATGGTCGTCACCTCGTGTGCGACCTGCGCGTTCATGCTGAAGCGGAACGCTCCGCCGTCCGTCGAGGTCGCCAATCTCGCGACCGCGATCGCGAAGCTCTCCGAGACGCCGTTCACCGCGCCCGAGACGCCGGCCGACGACGAACCGTAGTCAGAGCGCGCTGACCGGCATGCCCACGCGCAACGTGCCCGGGCGCACGACGCGTGCATACCAGCGGCCGAGCTCCGGCGCGGCGAGCCGCTTGCTGCTGCGATCGGAAAACGACTCGACGATCTGCTTGCACGGTGCCGCGATCTTCGTCAGCTCGACGATCACCTCCGGACCGAGCGCCAGGCGTGCGCCCGCCGCGAGCGATGCCCAGTCGTAGCCGGCGATCGTCACGTTCTCGCCGACCGACCCGGGCCAGATCGGATGCCCCTCGGCCTGCAGCCTCGCGATCACCTCGAGGGAATACAGGCACAGCGCGCGCTCGGGACCGCCGTGGATCTTCGGGTGTGCGTGGCCGTCGCCGTCGAGGCCGAGCTCGCTCGCATGCGCCTCGCGCACCGGAAGCTTCGGCACACCGCCCTTGCTGACCGCGAGCTGGAAGATCCGGCTCATTCGCGCGTGCGCGGCTCGCGCTCGGCATCCGCGATCCACTCGCGCATCGCGGGCAGCGCGAACACCGCCTTCGAGTACGCGGCGAGCGGCGCGTCGAGCTCGACGCCGTACGTGCGAAAGCGCGTGACGACCGGCGCGAACATCGCATCCGCGATCGAGAATTCGCCGAACAGGAACGGCCCGCCGTGCTTCTCGAGGCACTCGCGCCAGATGTCCTGGACGCGCGCCGCATCGGCGAGCGCTTCCTTCGTGTGGCCCTGGCCGCGCTTGTCGGAGAGGACGTCCATCGGCATGTCACGGCGCAGCGCCGCGAAGCCGGAGTGCATCTCGCAGCTGATCGAACGCGCCCGCGCCCGCTCCGCGCGGCCGGTCGGCCACAGCGACGGCTGTTGCTCGGCGATGTACTCGCAGATCGCGAGCGAGTCCCAGATCACGAGGTCGCCATCGTGGAACACCGGCACGCGCGCCGACGGCGTGACCTTCGCGATGTTCTGCTTCGTGTCCTGCTGGTCGAGCAGGATCGTCTTCGTCTCGAACGGCAGCCCCGCGTGCGCGAGCGCGACGTACGGCCGCAACGACCACGACGAGTACCGCTTGCTTCCAACGTAGAGCGTGAGCGCCATGGGCGCAGCCTACCAGCGACGCTCGCTCAGAGCTTGCCGTACTCGGTCTTGTTGAAGCCGACGATGACGCGATCGCCCGCGACGACGATCGGGCGCTTGAGCAGATTCGGCTCCTTCGCCGCCGCCTTCGCAAACTCCGACGCGCTCGGCGGCGCGTCCGCCCAGCCCTTTTCCTTCGCGGTCGCGTGACGTGTGTTGAGCACCGCGGCGACGCCGCCTGCCTTCTTCACGATCGACGCGACCGTCGCCTCGGAGAGCGTCTCCTTGGCGTAGTTCACTTCGTCCAGCTCGACACCTGCCTTGCGCAAGGAACTCCTCGCGTCACGACAGGTCGTTCAAGTGCTTTTCCAGTAGAGCGTGGCCATCGTCAGACTCCGAACTTCGCCAGCTTCTTGTGCAGACCCTCGCGCGTGATGCCGAGGGCGGCGGCGGTCTTCGTCTTGTTGCCGCCGTGGTCGCGCAGTGCCTCGGCGATCAGCCACCGCTCGACCTGATCCATCATCTCCTTGAGCGTGCCCTTCTGCGGCGCGATGCGCGTGATCGTGCCTTCGATCTTGCGCAGCCGCGGCGACAGATCCGTCACCTCGATCCAGTGCCCGGTCTCCGCCTGGATCACGAGGCGCTGGACCTCGTTCTCGAGCTCGCGGATGTTGCCGGGCCAGTTGTACGACGCGAGCGCATCGAGCGCGTCCTGGGTGAAGCCGGGAAGCTCGACGCGATACTCGTCGGCGTAGCGCTTGAGGAAGTGCGCGGCAAGCGCAGGGATGTCCTCGCGGCGGTCGCGCAGCGGCGGCAGCTTGATCGGGAACACCATCAGCCGGTAGTAGAGGTCCTGGCGGAAGCGGCCCTTCTCGACCTCGGCCGCGAGATCGCGATTCGTCGCGCAGATGATGCGAACGTCGACCTGCTTCTCGCTCGTCGCGCCGACCGCGCGGATCGTGCCTTCTTGCAGCACGCGCAGCAGCTTGGCCTGCAGCGACATCGGCATCTCGCCCATCTCGTCGAGGAACAGCGTGCCGCCGTCGGCGATCTCGAACAGGCCCTTCTTGTCGCTGTCGGCGCTCGTGAACGCGCCGCGCTTGTGACCGAACAGCTCGCTCTCCAGGAGATTTTCCGGCAGCGCCGCGCAGTTCTGCGCGACGAACATCTTGTCGCGGCGCGACGACTGGTAGTGGATCGCGCTCGCGATCAGCTCCTTGCCGGTGCCGGTCTCGCCCTCGATGCAGACCGTCGCGCGCGTATCGATCACGCGCTCGAGCTGCGCGAGCACGGCTTTCATCGCCGGCGAGTCGCCGATGATGTTGTCGAACTTGATCTTCTGCTCGCGCCGCTTGAGGTACGAGTTCTCGCCGCGCGCACTCTCCGCCGTCACGCGCAGCCGCTGGAACATCGTCGCGTTGTCGACGGCGAGCGCCGCCTGCGCACCGAGCAGCAGCGCGACCTCGAGGTCGGCCTCGTGGAACATGCCCGCGGAGAAGCGGTTGTCGGCCTGGATCAGGCCGATCACGTCGTCGCCGCGCCACAGCGGCACCGCGAGCATCGACAGGATCTGCCCGCCCATGATCGACTCGCTCGACGACAGCTCTTCCTGCGCGTTCGCCGTCAGCACGGCCGCGCGATCCGCGAGCACGCGGCGCAGCACGGCGCGACTGGCGCGCACGGGATCCGTTTGCGTCGGCGGCGTGCCCTCGCGCTGGCGCGACACCGCGAGCGCAAATCGATCCTTGTCGCTCTCGCTGCGCAAGAGCACCGCGACGTGCGTCGCGCGCGGCAGCAATTCGAACGTCGCCCCGACGAGCGCCTCGATCACCTCGCCGGGCTCGAGCCGCGCGCCGAGCGGCTGTAGCGCCTTGTAGACGCGCAGCGCCTCCTGCGGCCGACCTTCGAGCTGGTCGGTCACCTGCGGCAGATCCATGATCGAGCGGCTGGCGATCAGCCGGTCGCCGAGCTCGTCATCCGCCTCCTCGCCGATCCGCACCGCGATCCGTACCGGGTCCGCCCGGTTGCCGAGCAGCAGCAGATCGCCATCGGTGAGCGCGATTTCCCACCGCGCGGTCGCATCGATCGGGATCCGCTTGCCCGCGCGCTCGATGGCACTCCCGTTCGTCGAGCGCAGGTCGCGGAACACGTAGTGGTCCCCGATCTGCGTGATCACGGCATGATCGCCCGACAGGTGATAGTCGCTCAGCGCGACGGTGCTCGCGGGCGACCGCCCGATCGTCGCCGTCGCGCCGGTGACGCGATGCAGCCGCTGTTCGCCCGCTGGCGTTCCGCTCAGGATTTCGAGAACGATCACGATGGTGGGCGGACCGCCCGAAAGCGGCCCCTCGTCTCGGTTTATACTGCATCTTCGCGCATGTCGGGACAGCCCAGCGCCATCGTGCTCGATCCCGATCTGCGGGCCGCCCGCATGCTCGAGCTCGGGCTTGCGCGCGAAGGCGTCTCGGTGACCATCGGAGCCGCCGACGGGGCGGTCGACCTCACCGCCGCCAGCGTCATCGTCGTCGGCGGCTCGCTCGACCTGGTCCGCCGGGCCCGCGCCGCCCGCCCCGACGCCCCGATCCTGTTCACCGGCCGCGCCTCCCGCCCCGACGCCGAGGCCGCCGGCGCCGACGAGCTCGTCCCCCGCCCGACCTACCTCCGCGACCTCGTCACGATCACCCGCCTGCTCGGCGCCACCCAGCCCGACCAGCGCGACCACTTCACCGGCTCGCTCGCCGACACGACGACCACCCTCGCGCTCGTCCGCGCGCTCTCCACGCTCGGCCGCTCCGCGACCCTGACCTTCATTCGCGGCCTGCGCCGCGGCGAGGTCCGCTTCTACAAGGGCGAGGTCACCTCCGCCCAGGTCGGCCTGATCCACGGCCAGGCCGCGTTCCACCAGCTGCTGCTCTGGACCGACGCGCGCTTCGAGTTCCACCACGAGGACCTCGTCCGTCGCCAGCAGATCCCGCTGCCGCCCGACGAGCTGTTCGCCGATGCCGAGCGCTTCCTCGAGGGCGTCCGCGAGTCCGCCGGCTCGCTCTCGCCCGCCTCGATCCTCGAGCAAGACTCCGTGCGCGTCACCAACCTCGGCCGCCAGATCCCGACGGAGGTCCACGGCGTCCTCCGCATGTTCGACGGCCACCGCGTGCTCGCCGACATCCTCGAGGACTCGCCCTACCGCGTCTTCGAGACGCTTCGTGTCGCCCAAAAAGCGCTCGAGGTCGGCCTGCTGCGCGTCGTCGAGAACCAGCGCAAGAAGGCGACCTGGCGCGCGGTCCTCGCGATCGAAGAATGGCTGGTCGGCTCGGAGACGCGAGACGCGGTGGTCGAACGCACGGCCGGCCTCGACGCGACCGCGCCTGTCCCCAAGCAACCCAAGCGCAACAAGAAGCGCCGCGCGAAGACGCCCCCCGCGGGCGTGAAATCGCAGAAGCCCGACATCGACTGGGGCGCGCTCGTCCCGCGCGTGATCGGCGCGGAGGTCGGCCCGCTCGCGGGCGTCGTCCCTGCCGCCGCCACCGCCGGCGAGATCGAGATGCGTACGCGCGAGAAGCCGCGCGAGGGCCTCGAGGCCCTGATGGACACCGACAAGCGCGACCGCATCTTCCCGACGGAGATCGGCCTCGAGCCATCGGTCGTGCTCGGCGCCGACGCCGCGGCGGAGCCCGCGCCCGCGCCGACGGTATCCGACAAGCCCGGCGAGACCGCGCCGCTGTCGAAGGTCGACCTCGAGGAGCCCGACGAGTGGGAGCGCGCCGAGTGGGAGGCGAAGGAGCGCGCGCTCGAGAGGGAGCGCGTGCGTGCACTCGCGGAGACGCCGCCGGCGGGCATCGAGAAGGCGGTGCTCCCCGCGTCCGCGCCCACCGCCGAGACTGTTCCCGAGGAATCGCGCGATGTCCGCGAGGCGCGCGTCAACGAGTCCGTCGAGCGGATGCGCCTCGAGCGCGTGCGCCGCGAAGAACTCGAGGCGCGTGCTCGCGAGGAGGCCGCGCGCGGTGCGGCCGCCGACGAGGCGAAGCAGTACGCAGCACGCGTCAAGGCGGCGGCCGATGCGCGGCGTGCGGAGGCCGAGCGCGCCGCCGAAGCCGACAAGGCCGCCGCGAAGCTGATCGCACTGCCGTCGATCCCCGCGCCGACCGCGCCGACCACGCCAATCGCGCAGGCCGCGCCCGATCCCGCGACCGCGGTCAGTGCTGCGCCCGACACGACGAGCCCGCCGCGCGAGCGCACGAAGCCGAGCACGGATGCGCGCGACCTCGTCAAGCAGCTCGTCGCCGAGGCGATGCCCGCGGCCGAGGCCATCGCCGAGCCCGCCGCACCGATCGCGTCGCCCGAGGCGCCCACCGCACCGCAGCGCTCGGTGCGCGCGCGCGTCAACACGCCGATCACGGTCGCCGAGACGCCGGCGGCGACGGTCAGCGTCGCGGACACGGTGACGGTCGTCGCGGCGGCGGATACCGCGCACGTCACCGCGTCGCCGACGGTCGTGATCCGCGAGGCGCCGCCGCCGGTCGATCACATGATCGCCACGCCGATCGCACCGCCCGTCGATCACATGGTGGCGATGCCTGTCGCCGTGCGCGTCGATCCCATGGTCGCGATCCCCGTGGCGCCTGCGCCGACCGCCGTCGTCACGAGCGAGAGCGCACCCGTCGTCGCGGGCGCGATCGCGGCCCCGTCGCCGGCCCCGAACGCCGATCCGAGCGCGCCCGTCGGCGACGCGCCGTCGATCCTCGTCGCCGATCTCGCGGCCGTGCACAGCGCGGCGGCGCGCGCGATCACGGGGCCCGTCGTGGCGTCCGCGCCGGCGAATGCGGCGTCGGCATCGCGCGAGCTCGCGGTCGCCGAGGTGCGGCGCGACGCGGCGGTCGCGTTCAGCGACGCCGAGGAAGCATTCTTCAAGAAGGCGGAGAGTGGGCCGGTGCGCACGGCGAAGATCGAGACGTTCGACGATCTCGACGAGGGCTACGAGCCGCCGAAGTTCTGGGACCGCGTGTTCGGCCGCAAGAAGCCGCCGAAGCGCTAGCCGGCGGCCGTGATCGCCGCGCCGTCGCGGACCGTCACGCGCCGGGCGCGTTCCACGCGACTTCGACGCCGCCGCGCTCGCCGCTGACCCGCAGGCGAATGCTGTGCACGGACGGCCCGAGGATCGGCGGCGTGCGCGGGAAGCGCGCGATGTACGGCTGGGCGAAATCGCCGAGCGCCGGGAACTCGGAGCGAACGGTGAACGTCGGGCGCTTGTCCTTGACGATCTCGAGCGGCTCGATCTCGCGGCCGGCTTCGTCGACGAGGACGACGTGCCACACGCTCTTCTTGCCGCGGTCGAGGTCGTTCTCGCGGCGATCCCAGGTCGTCACCATCAGCTCGACCTCGTACGGGCCGGCCATCTCGGCCTGGGCCTGCGCGAGGCGCTTGTCGCGTTCTTCGCCGGTGAGGCCGCGGTGGTCGGCGTCGCGGGCGGCGTGCGCGGCGCGCCACTCGGGCGACTTGAACGTCGCGGCGAGATCGAGCACTTCCTGATACTGACCGCGCATCACGGCGGTGCGCGTCCAGTTGAACGTGACCATGTCGTAGTCGGTGCTCGCGTGCGCGGGCCAGTCCTCGGTCAGGCGGACGTCGGCCGGCTTCGGCGTGCAGGCCGCGAGCAGGACAGCGAGGACGGCGCGCTTCATCATCAGGCGGGCAGGAAATCGCGCTTGGTGAAGAGCGTGGTCAGCGGGCACTGCGCCTCGACCGCGTCGCGCCCGCCCTCGAGCCGGTCTACCAGGCCGAGCGCGTGTCGAACAGTGAATCCCGCGAGCCGGGCTCGCTCGATCGCCTTGAGCGTCGCGGCGCCGGTGGTGATCACGTCCTCGAGGATGACGACCGGCGCGCCTTCGGGCAGCTTGGGGCTCTCGATCCACTGGCCCGTACCGTGGCCCTTTGGCTCTTTCCGGACGATGAAGGCTGCGCGCGGGCGCCCACTCTGGAAGGAGATCAGGCTCGTCGCGGTCGCCAGCGGATCGGCGCCGAGCGTGAGGCCTCCGACGGCAACCGCGTCGGGCGCGACCTTGTCGATCGTCTCGTGGAACAGCGCGCCGATGAGCGCGGCGCCCTCGGCGTCGAGGGAGACCTGCTTGCAGTCGATGTAGAAGTTCGACTTGAGGCCCGATGACAGGATGACCTCGCGCTCTTGAAACGAACGCGACCTGAGCAGCTCCAAGAGGCGCGCACGCTTGGACGGGTCCACGGCCAAACGCTACCACAGCGAGTCACGTTGACGGATGCGGGATCACCCCCTAGAGTGCGCGGAACTCGTGCACCTCGTCGACGAACATGATGCGGTCCCCGTGCGTTCGTTCGAGGACCTGCGCGCGTACTTCGATGCAGGCAAGCCGCGCGAGGCGTGGCGCATCGGCACCGAGCACGAGCTGATCGGCGTCGTCCGCGCGACCGGCGAGGCCCCGCCCTACGACGGCGCCCACGGCATCGGTGCGCTGTTCGACTGGTTCGCGAAGCGCAACGGCACGCCGGTGCTCGAGGGCGGCCACATGATCGCCCTCGCGCGCGGCGATGCGCAGCTGACGATCGAGCCGGGCGGGCAGTTCGAGCTGGCGTCGCGTCCCGTCGTCGAGGATCGCGAGCTCGTCGCGGATCTGACCGCGTACTACAAGGATCTCGGCGCGGCGTCGCGCGAGCTCGGCCTGGCGTGGCTGTCGATCGGCCTGCGTCCGTTCGGCACGCGCGCGTCGATCCCGTGGATGCCGAAGCAGCGCTACGACGTCATGCGCGGCTACATGCCGACGGTCGGCACGCGCGGCCTCGACATGATGCAGCGGACCGCGACGGTCCAGGCGAACCTCGACTTCTCCGACGAGGCCGATGCCGCCGCCAAGATGCGCTGCATCTACGGCGTCACGCCGATGCTGACCGCACTGTGGGCCGCCTCGCCGATCGTCGACGAGAAGGTCTCCGGCTTCCAGTCGTATCGCGCGTGGATCTGGCGCGACACCGACAACGCCCGCGCCGGCCTGCTCCCCTTCATCTTCACCCGCGACGACATCTTCGCCGCCTACACGGAGTGGGCGCTCGACGTCCCGATGTACTTCGTCTACCGCGGCGGCTACCACACGGTCCCCGCCGGCCTGACGTTCCGCGCGTTCATGAAGGACGGCTGGAACGGCGAGCACGCCACCCGTGCCGACTGGGCGCTCCACCTCTCGACGCTGTTCCCCGAAGGCCGCCTCAAGAAGTTCATCGAGGTCCGCGGCTGCGACTGCGGCTCGATCCCGATGATCGAGGCGCTCGCCCCGATGATGCGCGGCCTGCTCTACGACACGACGGCCCGCACCGCGGCGATCGAGCTCACGGCGAAGCTCTCGTTCGAGGAGCGCCAGCGCGTCGCCGACGCGGTCCCGCGCTCCGGCCTCGCCACCCGCGCCGGCTCGCACACGGTCGGCGAGCTCGCCAAGCAGCTCGTCGCGATCGCACGCGACGGCCTCACGCGAATCGCCCCCGCCTCTCTCCCGCTGCTCGCCGCCGTCGAGGAGATCGCGACCACGGGCCGCACGCAGTCCGATCGCATCGTCGAGCTGTGGACGAAGCACGCCGGCAACCGCCCCGCGCTGATCAGCGCGCTCGAGCACAAGCTCTAGCTATTCGTCGTCGTCGTCGAAGTCGATCAGCACGCCATCGTCTTCGGTCGCCGCACGCTTCGGCTTCACCGGCTTCGCAGTCGCGAGCGCACGCGCCGGCGTCTCCGCCTTCTTGCCGCGCGGCCGCGACGTATCGATCTCCGACGCCGCGCGCGGCAGCGGCACCGGCCCACTCGCCGGGCGCTGCGCGGGCAACCCCGGCAGCGGCGTCCGGTGCTCGCGCATCGCCGGCGACAGCTCGTCGAGGTCGACGTCGAGCGCCTCGAGTGCGTTCTCCAGATCGTAGTCCTCCGCCGGCGGCTGGCGCAGCATCGAGGGCTGCGCAACGGGCGGGCTCGCGATCGGCGTCAGCTGCGCGGGCGCGCCCTCGCGATACGCATCGTCAACCTCCGCCGACTCGGCAAACGTGTAGCTGCTGCTCGGCGCGTCGTAGTCGTACCGCTCCTCGCCATAGCTCTGCGGCCGTCGCTGGTCCGCGTAGCTCGGCGCGCCATCGTCATAGCCATCGCCGTAGGTGAGCGCCCGCCGCGGATCGACCTGCCGCGCCGCCCGCCGCCGCCCGCTCGCCTCGTCGTCGTCGAGATCGAGCCGCGCCGCGAAGTCGAACGAGCCCTCGCCAGCGCCCGCACCCTCCGGCGGCGGCGGATACGACGGCCGCGCCTGCGCCCCCAGCTCGTGCGCATCGGGCGCGTAGTCGGGCGCCGCGTAGTCGAACGAGCCCTCGCCGACCGCGGGTGCCGCCGGCCCCTGCCCCGACGCCTCCTGCTCGCCATGCGCGGCCAGCAGATCCGCATCGTCGGCATCGGCCTCCGCGAGCACGTCGACGTCGCTGATCTCTTCTTCGTCCTCGGGCTGCGCGGGCGTGCCGTCGTACTCGCCGCGTGCGCTGTACTCGCCCTGCTCGAACTCGCCGTGGCCTTCGTCGTACGCGCCAGGCGCGTGCTCGCCGGCCTGCGGATAGTCCGCGTGCGCGTTGTACGCGGCCGGATCGTGCGCGCGGTCCGCGTAGCCGGCGTGCTCGGGGTAGCCGCTTTGCTCGGCGTAGCCAGGCGGCGCGTAGCCGGCCTGCGGCTCGTTGTAGCCGTCTTGCGCTTCGTGGCCGGCGTGCGCGTTGTAGGCGCCCGGCTCGTTGTACGCGCCTTGGTCGTTGTACGCGCCTTGGTCGTTGTACGCGCCTTGTTCGTTGTGCGCGCCGTGCTCGTTGTAGGCGCCTTGTTCGTTGTACGCGCCTGGCTCGTTGTAGGCGCCTTGCGCGTCGTGACCGGCATGCTCGTTGTACGCGCCGTGCTCGTTGTACGCGCCCTGCGGGTCGTGGCCCGCGTGCTCGTTGTACGCGGCCTGGTCGTTGTGCGCACCCGCCGCGTATCCGGCGTGGTGGTCGTATGCGTCCTGCGGCGCGGCCGCGAGCCCGAGATCCTCGTCGGCCTCGCGCTCCGCGGCGTCGAGGTGCGCGTCGAGGCGCGCCGCAAGCTCGTCGGGCACCGTCGGCTGACCGTGATGCTGGAACGCATTCGGATCGACCGGCATCGCGCCGATCTGCGTGCTCTCGCTCGGCTCGTCGTCGGCGATGACGTCGAGGCTGTCGAGCTCCTCGATCTCCTCGTCTTCGTCCTCACCCTCTTCGTCAGCGTGCTCGTGCTCGGCGACGACGAGCGCCGGCTGCCGCGGCTGCGCGGCCGGGTCGGTCGCGATGTCGTCGGCGCCCGGCGGCGCGAACGTGCGATGCGCCACCGCGGCTTCCGCCGGCTCGACCGCGGTCGTCGTGCCGGGCGCGTCCTGCGTGAACGCGTCGTCGTCGGCAGCGGTCTCGTCGAGCACGGCCTCGCTCGCACGCGCGTCGATCGATGGCGCCGCCGGCGCCGCGTCCACGTGCGGCATGTCGCGCGCTGGTTCAGCGGGCGTCTCGCGCGCAGGTTCAGCGGGCGTCTCGCGGGCAGGTTCAGGCGTCACCGTGGGGGGAGTGACCGCCGGCGGTGGCGCCCACCGCGCACTGCGGTCGCGCCGCGATATCGCGTTGCCGCCGAGCTGGCGCGCGAGCTCCGCACTCGCCGCCTCGACGCTGATCTCGATCGGCGCGGCCGCGGACTCGCGCAGCGACGCGAGCTCGGCATCCATGTCGCCCGTCGCGAGGGCGCGCGCGCGGGCCAGAGCACGCTCGAGGTCGACATGCTCGTCGAGCTCGGCGGGCGCGGCGCGGATCGGACCCGACTCGGCTTGCGCGATGAGATCGTTGAGCCGCGGGCGCTGCTTGCGCGGTGCCTCGGGCGCGAGTGCCGCGATCGTCGGCTTGGAGATCGGCCCCGACTCGCGCGGCGCGACGAACGTCGATGGCTTCGCGATCGGCCCGGACTCGCGTGCGGCGGGCGCGGCGGTCGGCGCCGTGAGCGGCCCTGACTCGAGCTTCGCCGTCGCGATCGGCCCGGTCGTCGGTCGTGCGGTCAGGACCTGCTCGGCGACCGGCGCCGACGCCATCGAGGCCATCGCCTCGCGCACGATGCCCGAGGTGTCGGCGCGCGGCTGGCTCTCGAGGTCGGCGCGGCGTGCCGAGTCGACGTCCTCGGGAAGCGGGATCGCGACCTCGGGCAGGCCGAGGATGCGGCGCCGCTCGATCATGCGGATGATCACCTCGCGGCCCTCGCGCGTGACGCGCATCAGCTCGATCGCGAGGCCGAACGCGGCGCGCGGGTTCGCCGGGTCGGGCGGGCGGACGTGCTTGACGCGGCCAAGGCCGACGAGGACCGGCGTGTCGTTGGCGAGGCGCAGCTCGAACTTCACCTCCGTGCCGATCGGCTGCATCGTCTTGGTCGGCAGGAACAGGCCCGACTTGCCGACGTTGGACGCGAAGCGCTGCACCATCGCGTCGAGATCGTCGTAGCGAAGCTTGATGCGCAGCACGACCGGGCCGGCCGGCTTCGCCCCGCTATGATCGTCGGGCGCCATCGAGAGCCAGCTGGAATTATCCCGCCCGCGTGACCTCCGCGTCAAACGCGCCAACGGCCAGGGTTTTTCGTGTTCGGAAATGGGATCGGGGATCCCGGATGCGGACGCGCCGCGGGGCCCGGGCTCGTATGATCTCGGGGGGTTGGCGACGGCATGCGCGGTGCTCAGGCGGGGGATATGGGCTCGCTCTGGCTCGATGTTCGGTACGCGATTCGGATGATGGTCAAGGCGCCGGGACTGACGGCGGTCCTGGCGATCACGCTGGCGCTCGGGATTGGCGCGAGCACGACGATCTTTTCGGTCGTGAATTCGGTCGTGTTGCGTCCACTGCCGTACGAGCAGCCGGATCAACTGGTCCGGGTGTACACGAACTTCCTCGGCAAGCTGCAGCTCAAGAGCTTCTGGCTCAGCGTGCCGGAGTTCGACGACCTGCAGAAGCAGTGTCGCTCGTGCGCGGCGGTCGGCGGGTGGGCGCGCGGCAGTGCGAGCCTGTCGGGCGGTGATCGCCCGGTGCGGATCCAGGCGGCGTATGCGAGCCATACGTTGCTGCCGCTGCTCGGCGTCCAGCCGGTGCTCGGGCGCACGTTCGATGCGAGCGAGGATCGGCCCGGCGACCCGACGGTCGTCGTGCTCGGCTACGACGTGTGGCAGCGCGCGTTCGGTGGCTCGCGCGATGTCGTCGGCAAGCAGATCCATCTCGATGCGATGCCGGTGACCGTGATCGGCGTGATGCCGAAGGGCTTCGACTTCCTCGACGGCGAGGAGGCGTGGGTGCCCGCGAACTGGGACCTCTCGAAGTCGAATCGCGGCAGTCACTTCGTCAACACCGTCGTGCGGCTCAAGCCCGGCGTGACGATCCAGCAGTTCCGCGCGGAGCTCGCGTCGCTCGAGAAGGCGTGGGGCGCGCTGAAGGCGCCGAAGATGCACGCGATCGACCCGGTCGGTCACCCGATGCAGGCCGAGCCGTTCCAGGCGGATCTCGTCGGCTCGCTCGCGTCGACGCTGTGGCTGCTGCAGGGCGCGGTGCTGTTCGTGCTGCTGATCTCGATCGTCAACGTCGCCAACTTGCTCATCGCGCGCGCCGATACGCGCAGCCGCGAGATCGCGGTGCGTCACGCGCTCGGTGCGAATCGCCGCCGACTGATGCGGCAGTTCATCACCGAGAGCGTCATCCTCGGCCTGCTCGGTGGTGCGCTCGGCGTGCTCGTCGCGGTGTGGGCCGTCGACGGCGTGACCGCGCTGATCCCGAAGTCGGCGCCGCGCGCGAGCGAGATCACGCTCGACGGGATGGCGGTCGCATTCGCGGTCGCGTGCTCGATCGTCGCGTCGCTGCTGTTCGGCATCGCGCCGATCGTGCATGCGCGCAAGACGGACCTGCACGGCGCGCTCAAGGATGGCTCGCCGCGCATGACCGGCAGCAAGGCGCGGCTGCGGCTGCGGCGCGCGCTGGTGACGACGGAGATCGCGCTCGCCGTGATGCTCGTCGTCGGGTGCACGGTGATGATCCGCAGCTTCATCCGCATCCAGCACGTCGACCTCGGCTTCTCGCCGGACCGGACGCTGACGTTCGGCATCGAGCTGCCGCAGAAGACGTATCCCAACGTCACCGGCGATCAGTTCTGGGATCGACTCGAGGCGCGCATGAAGGCGCTGCCCGGTGTCACCGGCGTGACGATGCTCGACACGATGCTGCCGACGCGGCCGCTCAACGCGAACGACTTCGAGCTGCCGAACCGCACGAAGCCGAACAAAGATCAGGCGCCGTGGAACGTCGACTACTTCCAGCTGATCAACGCGGGTGGCTTCGAGGCGATGGGCGCGCGCATCGTCAAGGGCCGCGGGATCGAGGCGCAGGATGTGATGGGGGCGCCCGCCGTCGTCGTGATCAACGAGGCGTTCGCGAAGAAGTTCTTCCCGCACGAGGAGCCGCTCGGCCAGCAGATCCAGGTCACGTACTTCAAGGATCCGAACAAGATCGTGCTCAACACCGTCGTCGGCGTCGTGCACGACATCAAGAACGCGGGCGTCGACAAGCCGGCCGGCACCGAGCTCTTCACGGCGCGCGCGCAGTACGCGCAGCTCAACGACCCGATGACGTCCGACAACATCCAGTACGTCATGCTCCGGACGACGGGCGATCCAGGTGAGCTGATCCCGTCGGTGTATCGCGTCGTCGCCGATCTCGATCCGCGGCTGCCGCTGTTCCAGGTGCGCACGATGGACGACCTGATGTGGGACGCCGTCGCGCGCCCGCGCTTCTTGACGTTCCTGCTGTCGTGCTTCGCCGGCATCGCGCTACTGCTCGCGGCGGTCGGCATCTACGGCGTGATGGCGCACACCGTCGCGCAGCGCACGCACGAGATCGGCCTGCGCGTCGCGCTCGGGGCGCAGCCGGCGCACGTTCGCGCGATGGTGGTGCGGCAGGCGGCGAGCCTCGTCGCGATGGGCGTCGCGGTCGGCCTCGCGGCGGCCGTCGTGCTCGAGCAGGTGCTGACGTCGTCGCTGCGCGGGCTGTTCTATGGCGAGCAGCTCAGTCAGCCGGTGCTGCTCGTCGCGGTCGCGATCGCGGTCGCCGCCACCGCGCTGCTCGCGACGTGGCTGCCCGTCAAGCGGGCGACCAGCGTGCAGCCGATCGTCGCGCTGAGGTCGGAGTGATGGACTCGCTGATGGACGTGCCCCGCGCCCGCGCCAAGCCACGCACGCGGCGGATCGTGGTCGTCCTCGCGGCGATCGCGGCGCTCGGCGCCGTGACGCTCGCCGTGCGCTGGTTCGCGAGCCGGGCGCCGGGCGTGTCGCGCAGCGATCTGTGGATCGGCACCGTCGAGCGCGGCCCGCTGACGCTCGAGGTCCGCGGCACCGGCACGCTCGTCCCGACGGAGTTTCGCTGGGCATCGGCGCCGGTCGCGGGCCGCATCGACAAGGTCCTCGTGCTCCCCGGCGCGCAGGTCGAGCCCGATACCGTGCTGCTCGAGCTCGCGAACCCCGATGCCGAGCTCGCCGCGCTCAACGCCGATCGCGACGTCGCCGCCGCCGAAGCGGAGCTCGCTCGCCTCGGGGCTCAGCTCGACGGCGCGCGCCTCGCGCAGGAATCCACGGTCGCGGGCCTCTCCGGCGACAGCGCGATGGCGAAGCGGCGCAGCGAGATGGACACCGCGATGGCGCAGAAGGGCGTGATCCCGACGATCGAGAGCGCGGAGTCCAAGGACCGCGCGACCCAGCTCGACGGGCGCCTGACGTTCGAGCAGCAACGGCTCGCGGCCCTGAAGCGAGGCAACGCGGCGCAGCTCGAGGCGCAGCGCTCGCAGGTCGAACGGCTGCGCGCGCTCGCCGAGTTCCATCACAAGCAGCTCGATGCGCTGCACGTGCGCGCGGGCATTCACGGCGTCGTGCAGCAGATCGCGGTCGAAGCCGGCCAGAGCGTCGCGATCGGAGCGCCGCTCGCGCGCGTCGTCGTGCCCGACAAGCTGCAGGCGCGGTTGAAGATCCCCGAGGCGTCGATGGAGGACATCGGCATCGGGCTCCACGCGACGGTCGATACGCGCGCGGGCGTTGTCGAGGGCGAGGTCACGCGCATCGATCCGGCGGCGCAGAACGGCAACGTCACCGTCGACGTCAAGCTCACCGGCGCCTTGCCGAAGGGCGCGCGCGTCGATCAGAACGTCGATGGCGTGATCTCGCTGGCGTCGACGGGCGACGTCCTGCACGTCGCGCGGCCCGCGGTCGGCGAGGCCCATCAGAGCATCAAGCTGTTCAAGGTCGAGGGCGGTGCGCTCGTGCGCGTGCCGGTCAAGCTCGGCCGGGCCGCCCTCAAGGACATCGAGATCGCAGGCGGGCTGTCTGCCGGCGATCAGGTCGTGCTGTCGGACATGTCGCGCTGGGACGGTGTCGACCGCCTGCGCATGGAGTGATGACAATGCAAGCTGCTGCGAAGATCGAACCACAACGTGCGCTGCTCGAGCTCACGAACATCGGCAAGACGTTCCACACGGATGACGTCGAGACGCGCGCGCTGTCGTCGGTCGAGCTGACGATCGAGAAGGGCGAGTTCGTGTCGATCAGCGGACCGTCGGGCTCCGGCAAGTCGACGCTGCTCGCGATCCTCGGCCTGCTCGACGTCCCGACGCACGGGGAATATCGCATCGACGGCCAGGACACCGCGAAGCTCGATCCGATCCGGCGCGCCGCGCTCCGGAACAAGGCGATCGGGTTCATCTTCCAGGCGTTCAATCTGATCGGTGACCTCACCGTCGAGGAAAACGTCGAGCTCCCGCTGACGTATCGCGGGATGAGCGCCGCCGAGCGCAAGAAGCGCGTCGCCGAGGCGCTCGACGCGGTCCGCATGTCCCACCGCGCGCGACATCTCCCCGCGCAGCTCTCGGGCGGTCAGCAGCAGCGCGTCGCCGTCGCCCGCGCTGTCGCAGGAGATCCTCTGATCCTCCTGGCGGACGAGCCAACGGGTAACCTCGATAGCAAGAACGGCGACGCCGTCATGGAGCTGCTAAGCCAGCTACACGGCAGGGGAGCGACGATATGCATGGTCACGCACAACCCGGAGTACGCGCAGAAGGCGACGAGGGTCGTGCATCTGTTCGATGGCCGCGTGGTGGAGGATCGCCGGGGCTGATGCCGCGTCTGCTCGTTGCCGATGATCAGCCCGACGTGCTCGAGGCAGTTTCCATGCTTGCGCGCGCGAACGGCTTCTCCGTGCGCACGGCAACATCACCGGCGGCCGTGCTCGCGCTCGTCGAGAGCGAGGAGCTCGACGTCTGTCTGATCGACCTCAACTACACGCGCGACACGACGAGCGGCGCCGAGGGCATCGATCTGCTGACGCGCCTGCGCGAGGTCGATGCCGCGCTTCCCGTCGTCGTGATGACCGCGTGGGGCTCGATCGAAGGCGCGGTCGAGGCGATCCGGCGCGGCGCGCGCGACTACCTGACCAAGCCCTGGGACAACTCGCGCCTCGTCACCGTGCTGCGCAGCTCCCTCGATCTGCGCGAGGCCCTGCGCACGGCGAACCGGCTCGGCGCGGAGGCCGCCCGCACGCGCGCACTCGAGCTGCCGGCGGTCGTCTCGCGGTCGCGCGGCATGCAGCAGGTGATGGCGCTCGTCGAGAAGGTCGCCCCCGCCCAGGCGAGCGTGCTGATCACGGGCGAGCACGGCACCGGCAAGGAAGTGATCGCGCGCGCGATCCACGCCGCGTCGGCGCGCAGCGGTAAGGCATTCGTCGCGGTCAACGCGGGCGGGCTCTCCGATGGCGTGCTCGAGAGCGAGCTGTTCGGCCACGTGCGCGGCGCGTTCACCGACGCGAAGGCCGATCGCACCGGCTGCTTCGAGCTCGCCGACGGTGGCACGCTGTTCCTCGACGAGATCGCGAACATGCCGCCCGCCCAGCAAGCGCGCCTGCTCCGCGTGCTGCAAACCGGCGAGTTCCATCCCGTGGGCAGCTCGCGTCCCAAGCGCGTCGACGTGCGTGTGCTCGCCGCGACGAACGCCGACGTCGCCGCCGCGGCCGCCGCCGGTCACTTCCGCGAGGACTTGCTCTATCGCCTCAACACCGTCGAGATCCGGCTCCCGCCGCTGCGCGAGCGCAAGGAGGACATCGCCGACCTCGCCGCCGCGTTCCTCGCGCGCTCCGGCAAGCGACTCGCGCCGAGCGCGATGGCCGCCCTGCTCGCCCACACCTGGCCGGGCAACGTCCGGGAGCTCGAGCACGTGATCGAACGCGCGTCGCTGCTCGCCGCCGGCGACGAGATCACCGCCGACGACCTCATGCTGCGCGCGCGCACCGAAGCCTCGCGCCTCGAGGACATGACGCTCGAGCAAGCCGAGCGCTACCTGATCGAGCGCGCGCTCGCCGCCCACAACGGCAACGTCGCCGACGCCGCGCGCGTGCTCGGTGTCTCGCGCAGCGCGCTCTACCGCCGGCTCGCCTCGCTCGGAATCCGTTCATGACGCGGATGCGCCACGAGGATGCGGTGCTCGTCGCCATCCTCGCCGCGATCGCGATCCCGACCGCCGTCGCCCTGCCGCTCGTGTGGGCCGGCGCGTACGAGCTCAAGACGCAGGTCACGCTGACGCTCGCGATCGTCGTCGGCAGCGGCGCGCTCGCCCTCGCCGCCCGCAGCCGCGTCACCCGCCCGCTCCAGACGCTGGCGAACCTGACCGCCTCGCTCCGCGAGCGCGACTACGCCGTGCGCGGCCGCCACGTCCGCCGCGACGACGCCCTCGGCCTCGCCCACACCGAGCTCGCCGCGCTCGCCGACGAGCTGCGCGCCGAACGCTGGCGAGACGAGGAGACCGCCGCCGGCCTCGCGCGCGTCGTCGAGTCGGTCGACGCCGCGGTGATCGCCGTCGACACGTCCCACATCGTCCGCCTCGCGAACCGCACGGCCGAACGCCTGCTCGGCGCCACGCTCGTCGGCCGCTCGCTGATCGACCTCGGCCTCGCCTCGCTCGCCGACGCCGACGCCCCGCGCACGCTCGAGCTCGCCCGCACGACCTGGGAGGTCCGCCCATCGGACGTCCGGCTCTCCGGCATGCCGCACAAGCTGTTCGTCATGACCGACGTCCAGCACGCCCTGCGCGCCGAAGAACGCCTCGCCTGGCAGCGCCTCGTTCGCGTGCTCGGCCACGAGATCAACAACTCGCTGGGGCCCATCTCCTCGATCGCCGAGACCCTCCGCACCGGCCTGCAAGATGGCCGCGACCTCGGCGACGACCTCCCGCGCGGCCTCGAGGTGATCGAACGTCGCGCCGCCTCGCTCGCGCGCTTCATGCAGTCGTACTCGCGCCTCGTCCGCCTCCCGCCGCCCCGCCTCGGCCGCGTCGACGTCCCCGCCTGG
>JAFAOG010000561.1 GCA_019237945.1 Deltaproteobacteria bacterium
TGGCGCTGCGCCGCGATCAGCTGCAGCAGGCGCTCGAGGCGTTCGGCGAGGCCGCCGAGCTGCAGCCGAAGGAGATGGAGTACCAGACGCTGCTCGCGTGGACGAAGTTCGCCGCCGCGGGCGACAAGAACGCCGTCGCGGCCGAGACGCGCAAGGTCCTCCAGCGCGCCGCCGAGGCCAACGACCGCTCGCCGACCGCGCGGTTCTACCTCGGCCGCGTCGAGCGCATGCTCGGCCGCGAACGCGAGGCGCTCGGGCACTTCCAGCACGTGCTGATGATCAAGCCGAACCATGCCGAGGCCGCGTCCGAGGCGCGCGTGCTCGAGCAGCGCCTCAAGTCGAAGCGGTAAACGACTCGCGCACGAACGCGCCGAGATCGCGTGCGTCGTCGGCGGACAGCGTGATCAGCGCCTGTTTCTTCCACATCTCGTCGAGCCGGCGAAACCGCAGCAGCGCGAGCTTCGGTGCCTTCCACTCGCCGTCCTTGTCGCGCTCGCGAAACGTGATCGCGACGGTCGCCCAGCCCGCTTTTTCCCACACGCGGCGCGCGAGCTGCTCGCGGACCTGCATGCCGTCCTGCTCGAGGTCGTACTGCACCTCGTCGAGGTCGGCGACGTTCATACGATCTCCAGCTCGGTGATCTTGTCGTCGTCGCCGACGTGAGCGCGCACGCGGGCGACCGCATCCTTGACCGAGCCGTCGTTCTCGATGCGCAGCTTCAGCTCCTCGCCGATCTCGAACAGATATGGCGAGCGCGCCTTGATCAGGGCGTCGGTGACCTCGATGACCTCGAACACATCGTGCGGAGTGCCGTTGTCGAGCAGCAGCACCCGCGCCATGGCACCGACGTATCACGCAGGCCAACAGCCCTTCAACTGTGGTCGGACCCGGGGTAACCTGCCGCTGCCAGGATGCTCAAGCCGGTCGAAAAGCAGCGCGTTGCCGAGGAGATCGCCGAACAGCTGCGCTCGCTGATCCTGAACGGCCAGTATCCGCCGGGCAGCAAGTTGCCGCCGGAGCGCGAGCTTTCGAAGCGGCTTCGGGTCAACCGGGCGTCGCTGCGCGAGGCGCTCAAGAAGCTCGAGCACCTCGGCCTCGTGCGCATCCGCCAGGGCGACGGCACCCGCGTCACGAACTTCATGGAGACCGGCGGCATCGAGCTCGTCCAGCACCTGCTGCCGCTCGGCGGCGGTCGCCCGGAGCTGATCCGCGACCTGCTCGAGTTCCGGCGCCTGTTCGGCCGCGAGCTCGCCCGCCTGTGCGCCGCGCGTGCGCCGAAAGACGGGCTGAGCCGCCTGCGCGCGATCGCCGACAAGGCCGATCACACGCACGGTGCCGCCGAGCTGTTCGATCTCGACTTCGAGTTCTACGTCGCGCTCGCCGCCGCGTGCGGCAACCAGGTGATGCTGCTCCTGATCAACACGGTGCGCGACGGCGTCCGCAACTTCATGCCGCTGCTCGCGAACCTCGCGGGCCCGCAGGATCAGGTGCGCAAGCACCATCGCGAGCTGATCGCCGCGATCGAGAAGGGCGATGTCGCCAGCGCCGGCAAGATCGCCGACGAGTACCTGCGCATGGGTGCCGAGCTCGCCGCGCGCATGGGTGGTCGTCCGGAGCTCCAGCCTCAGCCACTGCCTGAATAATGCCGATCCTGCAGCGCAAGGAGGTCGAGGAGATCGCGTCGCTCGCGCGCCTCCACCTCGAGTCCGAGGAGATCGAGAAGATGCGCGTCGAGCTCGGCGCGATTCTCGATCACTTCACCGCGCTCGCGGCCGTCGACACCGACGTCGCGCCGATGACCCACGCCGTGCCGCTCGATCTGCGGCTGCGCGCCGATGTCGCCGAGCCATCGCTGCCGGCCGAGGTCGCGCTGCTCGCCGCTCCGGCGAAGACCGCCGAGTACTTCGTCGTTCCTGCGATCATCTCGAGCGCTGCCGATGAGTGAGTGGCTGCCCGCGCAGGACACGGTCCGACGGATCGTGCAGGGAGAGCTGACCGCCAGCGGTGCACTTGAAGCGTATCTCGCGCGCATCGGCAAGCTCGACGGTCAGCTCGGCGCGTATCTCGCGGTCGATGCCGAGGGTGCACGCGCGCAGGCCGCCGAGATCGATCGCAAGCGCAAGGCGAACGAGCCGCTCGGACCGCTCTCCGGCGTGCCGATCGCGCTCAAGGACGTGCTCGTCACGAAGCACCTCGCGACGACCGCCGCGTCGAAGATCCTCGACGGCTGGAAGCCGCCCTACGACGGCACCGTGGTCAAGCGGCTGCGCGCGGCCGGCGCCGTGATCATCGGCAAGGTCAACTGCGACGAGTTCGCGATGGGCTCGTCGACCGAGAACAGCGCGTACAAGAAGACGAAGAACCCGTGGGACACCTCGCGCGTGCCCGGCGGCTCGAGCGGTGGTTCGTCGGCGGCGGTCGCGGCCGGGCTGTGCACCGCGAGCCTCGGCACCGATACCGGCGGCTCGATCCGCCAGCCGGCGGCGTTCTGCGGCGTCGTCGGGATCAAGCCGACGTACGGGCGCGTGTCGCGGTGGGGCGTCGTCGCGTTCGCGTCGTCGCTCGATCAGGTCGGCCCGCTGACACGCACGGTCGGCGATGCCGCGCTGTTGCTCGAGGCGATCTGCGGCCACGATCCGCGCGACTCGACGTCGCTCGACCAGCCGGTGCCCAAGTTCGCCGAGGCGCTGACCGGCGACATCAAGGGCCTGCGCGTCGGCATCCCCGGCGAGTACTTCGCGGGCGGGATCGACGACGAGGTGCGAAGCGCCGTGCAGCGCGCGGCGGCCTCCCTGCAGGAGCGCGGCGCGGAGCTGATCGACATCTCGCTGCCGCATACCGAGCTCGCGTTGCCCGCGTACTACGTCGTGGCGCCGGCGGAGGCGTCGTCGAACCTCGCGCGCTACGACGGCATTCGCTTCGGGCGTGCGGCGCAGGGCGCACGCGATCTACTGGACCTCTACCAGCGCTCGCGCGGCGAGGGCTTCGGCCCCGAGGTCAAGCGCCGGATCATGCTCGGCACGTACGCGCTGCGCTCCGGCTACTACGACGCCTACTACAAGAAGGCGCAGCAGGTCCGCGCGCTGATCAAGCGCGACTTCGACAAGGCGTGGCAGCACGTCGATGTCGTGCTGACGCCGACGACGCCGACCGCCGCATTCCGCTTCGGCGCGAAGTCCAAGCCCGTCGACATGTACCTCGCCGACATCTTCACGCTCGCCTGCAACCTCGCCGGCCTGCCGGGGATCAGCGTGCCGTGCGGGCTGACCGTCGAGAGCCTGCCGATCGGCGTGCAGCTGATGGGCAAGCCGCTCGACGAGGCGACGCTGCTGCGCGCCGCGCACGTGATCGAGAAGGCCGTCGGCCTCGGCGAGAAGCGCCCGAAGGGGATCTCGTGACCCCCGAGACGCCCGAGGGGCGTGACACCGAGCCGACGCGCGCGACCGGAGAGTGGGAGCCGGTGATCGGGCTCGAGGTGCACGTCCAGCTCGCGACGAAGACGAAGGCGTTCTCGCCGAGCGCGGTCGAGTTCGGCGCTGCGCCCAACTCGCTGACGGATCCGCTCGTGCTCGGCATGCCCGGCACGCTGCCGGTGTTCAACCGCACGGCGCTCGAGCTCGCGTTGAAGCTGGGCGTCGCGACCGAGTCGAAGATCCGCGCGAAGTCGCGGTTCGCGCGCAAGCACTACTTCTATCCGGACCAGCCGAAGGGCTACCAGATCTCGCAGTTCGACGAGCCGCTGTGCGAGGACGGCCACCTCGACATCCTCGTCGGCTCGACGCCGAAGCGCATCAAGCTCGAGCGCATCCACCTCGAGGAAGACGCCGGCAAGAACATGCACGTCGGGCAGTTCTCGCAGGTCGATCTCAACCGTGCGGGCGTGCCGCTCGTCGAGGTGGTCAGCGCGCCGGAGCTGTCGAGCGCCGAGGAGGCAGCGGAGTTCATGCGCGCGCTGCACCGGCTCGTGCGCTGGCTCGAGATCAGCGAAGCGGACATGGAGAAGGGCCAGATGCGCTGCGACGCGAACGTGTCCGTTCGGCTGCGCGGCGAGGACAGGCTCGGTACGCGCACGGAGCTGAAGAACATCAACTCGTTCCGGTTCGTGCAGAACGCGGTCGAGCACGAGATCGCACGCCAGATCCGGATCGTCGACGGCGGCGGCCGCGTCACGCGCGAGACGCGCCTCTGGGACGCAGAGGCGGGCACGAGCGCGTCGATGCGCAGCAAGGAGGAAGCGAACGACTACCGTTACTTCCCCGACCCCGATCTGCCGCCGCTTGTCGTCGACGCGCAGGTGATGGCGAACATCCTGCGTTCGCTGCCGGAGCTGCCGGCCGCGCGGTTCAAGCGTTACACCGAGGTGCTCGGCATCTCGCCCGACGACGCGCGCACGCTCGTCACGGATCGCGCGCTCGCCGAGTACTTCGATCTCGTGTGCCAGGTGCACCCGGGCGAGCGCTCGGGGCGGATGATCGCGAACTGGATGCTGACCGAGCTACTCGGCGCGCTCAATGCTGATGGCCGTCACATCTCGCAGTCGCCGATGGTCCCGGCCACGCTGTCGGAGCTGATCCGGCTCGTCGAGGACGGCACGATCAGCGGCAAGATCGGCAAGGAGGTCTTCGAGGAGAGCCTCCAGACCGGCGAGGCGCCGTCGGCCATCGTCGATCGCAAGGGTGTCCGCCAGATCTCCGACG
>JAFAOG010000578.1 GCA_019237945.1 Deltaproteobacteria bacterium
CCCGAACCAACCGCCGCGCCCGAACCAACCGCGCCCGAACCAACCGCCGCGCCCGAACCAACTGTGCCCGAACGCACCCCACCTGACCCAACCGCGCCCGACGAGCCCGGCGCGCCGAACGCGATGTCATCCTTCGCCGTCTTGCCGCCCGTCGACACCGAGATGATCGCGATGCCGACGGCGATCAGCGGGATCGCGACGGCGAAGATCACGATCGGCTTGCTACGCGGCGGCGCGTCGGCGGCGCGGATCACCTGCGTCGGGACGAGCTTCATCGTGCCCCAGCCGCGCAGCGTCGAGCCTGGCTTGCGCGGTTCCTCGACGTAGTCGGGCTTCGCGAGCTCGTCGCGCGCCCACGTGCGCAGCTTGATCGCAGCGGGGATCGCGACGAGGTTCAACGTCGCGGCGATGAACAGCGCGATCGCCCCGACGGTGACGAGCGTCTCGGCCGTCTCGACATCGCCTTGCGGCAGGATGCGCAGCAGCGCGCCGATGCCACTGGTGCCGCGCGGCAACACGATGCCGAGGCCGATGTCGAGGCCCGTCGCGAGCGCGAGCGGGATCAGCCGGCCGCGCCAGACCAGCGTGCCGCACACGATCGCGCCGAGTGCCGCGACGACGCTCGCGAGCGCCGACTTCGTGCCGCCGTGCAGGTCATGGACGACCGGCAGCGACGCGAGCGCGAGCACGAAGCACGCACCGCCGAGCAGCTGCGTGAGCAGCCCGGCGATGATCAGCAGCACGCGTGACGGTGGCCCCTCGCCCACGCACGGATCCTACATGCAGGTCGCGACGCGGTGGCGCGTGCTACTCGGCGATGTTGCTCGCGAGCGAATCGAGCGGCGCGTATGCGATGCGCCACGTCGCGATCGCCGCCGAAATCAGCAGCACCGCGAGCACGGCATACGGCACGAGCGAGCGCGGCCGCCGTACGAACAGCACCGCGAGCGCGAGCGCGCCCGCCACCGGCACGCCCCACCGCCACCACCCGGCGAGCACGAACGGCACGCCGCCGCCCATGTCGCGATACGCATCGCGCAGCGGCGCGAGCATCACGGCGAGCCAGACGTGGGCGGCCGTCGCGGCGAGCGCGATGCCGGCGAGCGCGCCGTGGACGAACGTCGCGGGCGTGCGCGCGACGACGACTTCGACGGCACCCGCGGACGGCGCATCGTCGTGCTCCGACGGCGAGCGCGGGCTCGCGGCGGGTGGCTCGTCATGGGTTGGCAAGAGAAAGCGTCCCCACCTAAGTCCTTGGTTCTTCTCGATCCGGTGGGTTGTGAAGTGAGAAAGCGTCCCTAGTCGACCGGCGGCGGCGGCGGCGGCTCGCGGCGCACGCGCAGCGGGACCAGCGGCGTGCGCGATTCGCCCGCGCGGTTCGCGAGCTGGCCGCACGCGGCATCGATATCGTCGCCGCGCGGCGTGCGCAGGTACGTCGGCAGGCCGAGCCGCTTGCACTCGTTCTGGAACGCGTCGATCACGGCCGGGGCCGGACGCTCGTACGGCGCCTCGGGGTGCGGGTTCCACGGGATGATGTTGACCTTGCACTTCACGCCGCGCAGCAGCTTGGCGAGCTGGCCGGCGTCGCGCAGCGAGTCGTTGACGCCCGCGAGCAGCACGTACTCGAACGTGATGCGACGGCGCTGTTCGAGCGGGTACGCCTTGAGCGCCGCGAGTAGCTTGCCGATGTTCCACTTGCGGTTGATCGGCATGATCATGTCGCGGATCTCGTCGTTGGGCGCGTTGAGCGAGACGGCGAGGTTCGGCCGCACATCTTCCTTGCCGAGGCGCTCGAGCTTGGGCACGAGGCCCGACGTCGAGACCGTGATGCGGCGCTGCGCGAGCTTGGCGCCCTTGTCGTCGCACAGGATGCGGAGCGAGCGGACGAGGTTGTCGTAGTTGTGGAGCGGCTCGCCCATGCCCATGTAGACGAGGTTCGAGAGCCGACGCTCCGGCGCGACCTCGGCCAGCAGCGTGCGCGCGAGGTAGACCTGATCGACGATCTCCCCCGCGTCGAGGTTGCGCTTGAGACCCATCTTCGCGGTCGCGCAGAACTGACAGTCGACCGCACAGCCGACCTGCGACGAGATGCACAGCGTCGTCTTCTCGCCCTCGAACGGGATCAGCACGCTCTCGATCGACTGGCCGTCGCGCGTCTCGAGGCGGAGCTTGCGCGTGCCGTCCTTGGAGGTCTGGACCTCGGCGACCTTGAGCGAGCCGATGCAGGCGCGCGCGGCGAGCTGATCGCGCACGTCGCGTGACAGATTTGTCATCTCGTCGAACGTGCGCACGCCCTGCGCGTGCACCCAGCGCCAGATCTGCTCGCCGCGGAACTTCGGCCAGCCCTGCGCTTCGGCGAACGCGCACGCGTCGGCGAGCGTCATCGCACGGAGGTCAGGGAGCGGTTCCATCCCACGCTATCTACAGCGCCTGGGCCCGGATGTCGACGGGGATTTTCCTAGCCGTTTCGGTGGCATGTCGACTGCACACCTCAGGGCAGGAGACCTCTCATGGCGACCCAATACACGGAAGACCAGGGCAACGGACGCGTTGGCGAGCTGCTGCACCGCATCACCGACGACGTCAAGACGATCGCGCACGACGAGATCGAGCTCGTGAAGGAAGAGCTCGCGCACACCGCGAAGGCGGCGGCGGTCGATGCGGCGGTGATCCTGCTCGCTGGGATCGTGGCGCTCATCGGGGTTGGAATGCTGTGCGTTTGCGCGGTCGTGGCGCTCGCGCCCATCATCCACTCGCTGGCGCTGCGGCTGCTGCTGATGGCGATCGTGTATCTGGTCGGCGGTGGCGCGGTGGCCGCGTCGATCGGTGTCCGCATGAAGCGCGACATCGTCCCCGACCTCAAGGTCGCCGCGTACGAAGCAAAGTCCACGGTCGCGGGCGCGAAGGAAGCCCTGACCGAGAGCTACCTGCACCACTAGGAGGCGCGCATGCGCGATCGACGAGAAATCGAACGAGAGATGTATCGAGCCCGTAATGATCTCGAAGCGAGCCTGGGCGAGCTGAAGCACGTCGTCCAGGAGAAGATCGATGTCAAGGCGCGCGCGCGCCACGCCATCGACGAGCGCTTCGACATGGTCAAGGACAAGGCGCAGGACCTTGCCGACCGCGGCAAGCACGCGCTCTATCGCGGCCGCGACGGCGCGGTGGCGATGTACTACAAGGGCCGCTACAAGGCGGGCCGTGCGTACGACGCGAGCCACGACTACGTCGTCGAGAACCCGCTGCTCGTCGGCGCGGTCGTCGGCGGTGTGTTGCTCGCGGCGGTCGGCGCGTTCTTCCTGCTGCGTCGCCGCGCCTAGCGCGTCACTTCACGGTGATCGTCAGCTTGGTCGTGAACGCGTCCTTGAGGGCGAGGCCCTTGAGCGCGGGCTCGACCGCGGCGCGCACGCAGGCATCGGCGTTCGCGTCGGGACCCGCCGGCATTGTCACCGGCGGGTCGAGCTTTGTCGTGAACACGCCGGACTCGTCCTCGTACTCCGACGGGATGTAGGCGCTCTTGACGCCGACCGAGACGGCGAGCGTGTCCTTGTGCGTCGCCGCGTTGTACGCGTCCCAGCACGCGACGAGCGCGTTCTTCATGTCGGGCTCGGCGAGCTTGTCGGGGATCAGCTGGTACGTCTTCGCGGTGACGGGCGGGTTCGCGGCGACCGTGACCGTGAGCTTGTCGGTCGCAGGCTTCGCGGCGGCGCGCGTCAGGTAGACGTCGGCCAGGCCGTTCTTGCCGAGCGCGAGCGGATCGAGGCCCGCATCGGAGAGCGTGGCGAGATCGGTGAGCGCTTGCTCGCGCAGCCGCGACCCGACGGGCACCGCGAGCATGCAGCGATGCAGCACGCGCGCGCCGAGCTCCGCATGCTCCTTCTTCGCCTTGCCGGCGGCGAGCGCGGCGCCGTAACCGCAGTCGACATCGGGCGGCAGCGCGATCTTCTCGCTGTCGTAGTGGCCGAGCGCGCGGTTGTACGCGTCGATCGCGCCCTCGATGTCGCCGGCCTTCTCGAGCTGCTTGCCGAGCGCGGCGAAGTAGTCACCGACCGGCGAGCGCGCCGTGCGGCGGCAGGCGTGATCGAAGCAGCGCAGGTTCTCGGCGCAGTCGATGCTCGCGCTGCAGGTCTCGAATTCCTTCGACTTGCCGGCGCGCGCGGCCGCCGGATCCGAAGCCTTCGCGCGCGAGTCACAAGACGCCGCGAGCGCGAGCGCGAACGCGACGACAGCAAGCAGTGCACCCCTCATGGGAGCGATACTACTCGAATGTGATGTCGTACGGCAGGCGCGCCTGCGGGGCATCGGGCGCGACGAGCGCCGAGCCGGGGATGCCGCGCAACGCCTCGCGCACGAGCGGCAGATCGAGCAGCGATGCCTGCTCGTGCGCTCCGACGAGCTTGCTGACCGCCGAGAGCACACTCGGCGGCGCCTCGGGCATCTCGACGAGCTGGATCCTCGTGTCGGCGCCGACGTGCATCTGGCGCTTCGCCTCGTCGAGCGCATCGCCGAGCCCGCCGAACGTGTCGACGAGGTGCACGCCCTTCGCCTGCTCGCCCGTATAGACGTGGCCCCGCCCCGCCGCGTCGACATCGCCCGGCGCGAGGTGGCGGCCTTCGGCGACCGCATTGACGAACCGGCCGTACGAGTAGCGCAGCAGGTCGAGCAGCTTCGCGCGCTCCTCGTCGGTGAACGGCCGATACAGACTCTCGACGTCCGCGTGCGCGCCGCGCTTGTACGTGTCGACGGCGATGCCGAGCTTGCGGAGCAGCCCGCTCAGATCGAACTTGCCGTAGAAGATGTCGATCGAACCCGTGATCGACATCGGCTCCGCGAACACCTGATCGCAGCCGGCCGCCGCGAAGTACCCGCCGCTCGCCGCGACGTCGCTGAACGAGCACAGCACCGGCTTCACGCCGCGCGTCTGGAACACCTCGCGCGAGATCAGCTCGCTCGCGAGCGCGCTGCCGCCTGGCGAGTTGATGCGCAGAACGATCGCGCCGATGCGCGGGTCGCTGCGCGCGGCGTTGATCGCGCCGACGACCGTCTGGCCGCCGACGAGCTTGGTGCCGACGATCGGGATCGCCTTGCTGTCGCCGTCGACGATGTCGCCGTCGATGTAGATCACCGCGATCGCCGGGCGCTCCCACCGATCCGGCCGCTCGAGCGGCGGCGCGCCGATCGGATACGCCCCGGCCTCGGTCGTGATCAGCTCGCTGATCTTCTCGGGCGGCGCGACCGCGTCGACGAGGCGCTTGTCGGCCGCGAGCTGCCCCGCGGTGTACGGCCCCGCATCGACGATCGCCTGGACCTCCTCGGGCCTCAGGTGGCGCGCGCTCGCGACCGCATCGACCCACTGCTTCCACAGCGAGTCGAACATGTCCTCGTGCATCTTCGCCGCCGTCGGCGTCGGGCCCTTCTCGGTGAACTGCTCGGGCGCGCTCTTGTACTCGGCGATCTTCTCGAACTGCGGCAGCACGCCGAGCTGATCGAATGCGCCCTTGAAGTACATCGTCGTGCCCGCCATCCCGACGAGCCGCAGCCCGCCGGCCGGGTCGATGTAGATCTTGTTCGCGGCGGTCGCGACGAAGTAATCGCGCCCCGTGCCCGACACCATGTACGCGAACACTTTCTTGCCGGCCTGGCGCACGCGCGTGAGCTCGTTGCGCAGCTCCTGGAGCGTCGCCCAGCCGCCCTCGACGCCGTCGAACATCACGACGACGCCCTTCGCGCTGCTGTCCTTCGCGATCGCACGCAGCCGCACGACAACCTGCGTGAGCTGCCGCGTGCCGATCAGCCCCGACAGCTCGACGCGCTCGAGGTGATCGGGATGCCCGAACACGCTCGGCGTCGCGACCGCCGATCCGGTGACGACGAGCGTGCCGCCGAGCGCGTGGTTCTTGCCGAGGTCATCGCGCACGCCGTTGCCAAACGCCGCGACGCCCATGCTGCCGAACGACAGCGCGAGCCCCACCGTCGCGCGCACATCGCGACCGCCCTGATCGGAGACCCCGGTCGGCGTATCGACGAGCGCGTGCACCTCGTCCGTCTCGACCGCCCCGACGACATACGCGCCGCGCGCGATGCGCCCAACGACGCGCGCCCAGCCATCGACATCGCCGCGCGTCTCGCCGACGCGACCGCCGATCGCGACCTCGAGCGCATCGGTGGCGAGCGGCCGCGTGAGCAGCTCGAGCTCGTAGCGCCGCTGCACGGGCGTACCCGCGATGTCCGCCGTCGAGACATCGCGCAGCGCCGCGCCGAGCGCCGCGTAGTTGCCGAGCCGCGCCGATAGCCCGAGGTCGAACGTGCTGACGCCGGCGAGCGCGCCATCCGCGCTGAACCGGTGCCACGCGATGCCGAAGCCGGCGGTGCGCCCGACCGCGATGCCGTACCCGACGGTGAAGCGGAACGGCTTGCCCGGATCGGGCGACAGACGGGCGCGCGGCGGGCGCAGCCACTCGACGGCGGTGCCAAAACCCATGCGCGGCAGCAGGCCGCCGCCGACGGTGGTCGCGAGGAAGGCACCGAAACCCGGCCCGGCGCTCGTCGCGATATCGGGATCCTCGAGGTCGACGGCCAGCCCGAGCTCCGGTCCGCGCAGCAGCGGCAGGCCGCCCGGATTGACGGTCGTCGCGAGCGCGTCGTGCTCGCCCGCGAGCGGTGTCGCCGGCAACAGCAGGCCGCCGGTCGGCTCCTCGGCATACCGGCGGTCGATGCCCTGCGCGTGAGCCACCGTCGCCATCGCCAGGAGCACGCAAACCGCGAATCTCATCGCGCGCGACTATATACTCGTACCGTGAACCCGACCCTGCTCGAGCGGCACCCGCTGCTGGTCCACCTCGCCCCGGACCAGCTGGCCCGGCTGTCGCGCGCGGGTGACGTCGAGTCGTACAACGCGAACGAGACGATCGTCGCGGAGGGCTCGCTCGGCGATGCGCTGTTCCTGATCCTGTCGGGCCAGGTCGCGGTGCATCGCGGCGCGCAGACGTTCGCGACGCTGTCGGGCGGCGAGTTCTTCGGCGAGATGTCGCTCGTCGAGCCGGCGCCGCGCTCCGCGACCGTCACGTCGATGTCGGCGACGTTCTTGTTCCGCATGCCGCACGATGCCCTGCGCCAGCTGATCAGCGATGACCCGTCGGCGGCGAGCGTGCTGCTCGTGCAGGTCGTCAAGACGCTGTCGGAGCGGCTGCGCCGCGCGAACCAGATGCTGTCGAGCGTCGACCTGCTGGCCGACTGGCTCGCCGGCTCGATGGTCTAGCGGCTACTTGCAGTTATTCCGCTGCAGCTCGACGCGGCGGTTCTTCGCGCGGTTCGCGTCGTTCGTGTTCGGCACGATCGGCTTGGTGTCGCCGTAGCCCTTCGTCGTCACTCGCGCCGCATCGAGGCCGTGCGCGACCAGCCACGCCTTGACCGCATCGGCGCGCTGCTGCGACAGCTTCTGGTTGTAGCCCTTGTCGCCGACGTCGTCGGTGTGCCCCGACAGCTCGCCGCCGAGCTTCGCGTCCGCCTTGAACATCGCGAGCACCTGGCCGAGCACCGGCTCCGACTCGGGCTTGATCGTCGCCTTGTCGGTGTCGAAGTGCACGCCGTAGATCTCGAGCTTGCACTGCTTCTGCGGCCCGCCGACCTCGATCGTCGTCAGGATGTACGTGCCGGTGTTGTCCTCGTTGCCGGCGCCGTGGTGGTAGATGTACCAGACGTCGCCGTGGCTGGTCTTCTGCGTCGCGACGGCGACGTATACGTCGTCGCGCTTGCTGACGACCTTCGCGCCGATCTTCTCGAACGCGGCGATGAAGTTGCGCTGCACGAGCGACGCGACCGGGCTCTTCGCCCCCTCGGCGAGCGTGTACTCGTGCTCGAGGATCTTGCCGACGAGCGTCTTGTCGCCACTCGCCGTCGCGATCGTCAACGCATCGAGGTCGCGCGGCGTGCACGACGTCAGCGTATACCCCGGCATGCCCTTGACGAGCCACGGCGGGTCGACGCACTTGTCTGCGCTCGCATCGAGCGCGGCCGGCGGCGTCTTCGCGACGACCGACTGCACGAGCTTGCCTGGCGTGATCGTGCGCAGCGTGAACGAGCCGGTCGAATTCTCGTTCCCGTTGCCGTGCTCGTACACGTAGTACGTGTCGCCCTTCTGCAGCGTCACGCCGTAGCCGTTGTCCGGACTCGACACGACCTTGGCCCCCGCCTTCGTGCCCGCCGCCGCGTAGAAATCGCGGACCTTCTGCGCGGCCGCATCCTTCGCCTCGTCGGACAGCGTGTAGTTGACGGTCGTCATCTCGCCCTCGACGGTCTTGCTGCCGCTGGCGAGCTGCAGCTCGAACGTCGTCCACGGCTGCGTGTCGCAGTCCGCGATGGTGTAGGCGGGATAGCGCGACTTCGCCCAGGCGGGGTCGGCGCAGTTATCGGCGTGCGCGCGGGTCGCGACGCAAAGGAGAACAGCGATGACGGCGTACTTCACGCCGCCATCCTAGATCACTCCGAGCCTGTCTAGCGGCGGTGCTCGCCGAGCAAGCGAAAGTACTCCGCCCGGGCATCGCGATAGCGACGCGCCGCTTCCTGGCGCTCGGCCGGATCGTTCCCCACGGGCCGCGCGCACTCGCGCTCGTAGTTCGTGCGGGCGCGGTCGAGAAGCGCCTGCGGGTCAGTCACATCGTCCACTGCCATGATGGTCCTTGATAGCGCGCTAGAGGCGCCGTGGCTCGCGCTTCTTCTGCGCGGCGCGTCGGAAGTCTTCCCAGCCTGTTCAGTCTGTCACAGCTACGGGCTGCATTGCTGCCCACTGCCGACGCTCGAGCACGCGATGCACAGATCCCATTCCAGCGAGTTGCACGACGGCTTGTCCGCGAGCGCACTGCAGTCATGGCGGAACGTCGGCATCACCGTGCCAGTGATCCGCCCGCGCTGCTCGAAATATGCGAGCTGCCAAGCTCCCTCGGCGACGACGCCGACATAGGCGCCAGCGTCGGGCGCCTCGATCCCCTGTACGGACCATCGCGCCAGGAACGGCTGCTGCGACGCCGCATGCTGCAGTACGCAATCGTGCGCGGCGTTCCACAGCGCGATGTCGGTCCCCGAGAAGCCGTCGTCCTGCACGTTGCCGCAGTCGAAGACCGTCGCGCTGCCACCGATGTAGTCGCTGTAGACCGACGCAAGATCGCAATGACGGGCATCGCTCTGGCACGCGCACAGCACCGCGGCGGCCGCGGCGAGGCGCATCAGTCCGTCACACCGTCGCGCTCGGGCAATCCGAGCTTCTGGTTGCACAGCGCGATCTTCTTCGTCGCGGTCGCCTTCTTGTCGCCGCTGACCTTGCCGCGTAGGCCGGTGTAGACGTCCTTCGCACGCTTGAAGTCGCCGCCTTTGAACAGCGCGTCCGCGTAGAGGAACATCGCGTCGATCTTCTGCGGCCCCGACTTCGCGGCCGCCTTCTGGGCGTACGTCTGGGCCGCGGTGGTGTCGTTGCTCTGGAACGCGTCGTACGCGATGCGGTACTCGGCGATCGCGTCGTAGCCCTTGAGCTTCTCGAGCTTCATGTAGATCGCGCGCGCGCCTTGCCAGTCGCCGCCGGCCTCGGCCGCCGCGCCTGACTTCATGAGCGCCTTCGGATCCTTGTCTTCCTTGTCGGCGGCCGCGGTGACCACCGGATGATGCGGCGGCGGCGGCGGATGGTGGCCCGGCGGCACCTTCGGGTTCTTCGGGTTCTTCGGCGTGTCTTCGACCTGCGGCGCGACATCGGAGCCGACCGCCTCGACCGCGCTGCCGGCGTTGCTGCCGACGTCGACGTGGTCGCTGGTCGGCGGCGGCTTCGGCGTATCGATCTCGACCTGCTTCGCCGTCGAGGAGTCGGCGCTGCCCGGCGGCGGCGGCTCGACGACCGGCGCGCTCGCATCCGAGCCGACCAGCGCGCCCGGCGCGGCCGTGCCGACGTCCTTGGTCGGCGGCTTGAAGAACATGACGTACGCGGCGGCGCCGATGCCGCCGACGATGATCAGGACGAGCATCAGCCAGCCGAACACGGCCATGCCGCCGCGCTTCTTGACGTCGATGACCTCGCCCATCGGCGCGGACGGCGCGGACGGCTCCTTCGCGAGCTGGCGACCCGAGACCGGCGTCGCGGCGCGCGGAAAATGCACCGGCTCGCTGATCGGACGCAGCACGCCCGGCGGCGACGACCCGGTGCCCGAGCTGCTGCCGCCCGGCCGCGTGATTCCCGAGCGCGTCTCCCAGAGCTCGGTCATGCCCGAGTGCGTCGCGGCGCGGCCGACCTGCGGGCGCACGATGCCGTCGTCGAGGTTGCGCATCGAGAGGCCCGGGTTGAGCGTCGCGACGACGTTGGCGTCCGTCGTCATGCCGAGGATCTGCGCGACGGCGACGCCGCGTCCCGACAGACACTTGTTGAGCTCGTACTCGAGCGCCTCCATCGTCTGCGGGCGGCCGTCGGGGTTGCGCGACATCGCCGCGATCACCAGCTCGGCGACCTGCGTCGGCAGCTCGGGACGGATCGTCAGCGGCGGCGGCGGATCCTGCGTCGCCTTCTTCGTCAGGATCTCCATGAAGTTGTCGCCCTGGTAGGGCGGAACTCCGGTGACCATCTCGTACATGATCGCGCCGAGCGAGTAGATGTCGGTGCGCGCGTCGGCGGGACGGCCGGCCGCCTGCTCGGGCGCCATGTACTCGGGCGTGCCCATTGCCATGCCCGGGCTCGTCAGCCGGCGCTCGCGCGCGGCCTCGGCCTCGGTCGTCTTCGCGATGCCGAAGTCGAGGACCTTCACGACGTCGGCCTCACCGCCGCGCGTGATCAGGAAGATGTTCTCGGGCTTGAGGTCGCGATGGATGATGCCTTCGCGGTGCGCCGCGGCGAGCGCGCGGCAGATCTGGCCGGTGATGCGCAGTGCGCGGGCGACGTCGAGGGCGCCTTCGCGCTCGATGATCGAGCCGAGCTCGACACCCTCGAGGTACTCCATGACGAAGTACACGCTGCCGTCGGGCGTCGATCCGGAGTCGGTGACGTCGACAATGTTCGGATGACCGATCTTCGATGCCGCGCGCGCCTCGCGGCGGAACCGCTCGACGAGGTCGGGCATGCGCGAGTAGCTCGGATGCAAGACCTTGAGCGCGACGCGCTTGCCGATCTCGACGTGCTCGGCGAGGTAGACCTTGCCCATGCCGCCTTCGCCGATCAGCTCGGTGATCTTGTAGCGGCCGTCGACCTCGCTGCCGACGTCGAGCTCGGGGGCTTCCTGTTCCTTGGCGGCGAGCGCGATCGCGCCCGACCCCTTGTCCGCCGGCGAGCGCGGGCGGTCCCCGCGGCGATCGTTCTGCGCGCGGCGATCGAGGCCGTCGATGCCCTTGTCGCTCGCGCGCCGGCCCACCGAGCCCGGCTTGCGCACCGGCGCTTCGCCGTCGCCTTGCCCGAGCGCCGCGATGTCGACCTTGTCGCTCTTCTCGATCATCTGGCGCAGCTCGTCGGTCGGCGGCAGCGTCAGCGCACGCGTGCGCACGCGGCTGATCATCTCGGAGCGCTCGGTGCGCTCGCGGAGGATGTCGTCGGAGAACAGCTCCTGGAGAAACGACGCCATCCGCGTGCCGTCGGTCGTCGGCGCGTTCGCGGCGAGCCAGCCCTGCAGCGCCATGCGCATCTCGTCGCAGTCGGCGTAGCGATCGTCCTTGGCGGGCGCGAGCGCCTTGAGGCAAATCTCGTCGAGCTCGGCCGGCACGCGCGGGGCCCGCTTGCTCGGCCGCATGACCTCGGGGTTCTTCGCGCGCGTCAGTAGGTCCTGCGGCTGGTCCTTGCCCGGCGGGAACAGCTGACGGCCGGTCAGCAGCTCCCACAGCACGATGCCCGTCGCGTACATATCGCTGCGGCCATCGAGCTTCTCGCCGCGCGCCTGCTCGGGGCTCATGTACGCGACCTTGCCGTAGATGATGCCGGGCGCGGTCTTCTCGAGCTTGAGCGTGCTGCTCGCGAGACCGAAGTCGGTCAGCTTGACCTCGCCGGTGTACGAGACGAGGACGTTCGGCGGCGAGATGTCGCGATGGACGAGGTTCAGATCCGGGAACGAGTGCGCGTACGCGAGGCCGCGGCACAGCTCCTTGACGATGTAGACCGCGACGTCGATCGGGAACGCGACCTGCTTCTTTGCGCAGCGGTTCCACACCGCGCGGAGGTCGCGACCCTCCACGAAGTCCATCGCAAGAAATAATTCGCCACCAACGAGGCCCGCATCGAACACGGGAATCAGATTCCCGTGCGACAGCTTCACCACAACTTTCGCTTCGTCACGGAATCGCGCGACGTACTCGGCATCAGCGAGATGCGGAAGGACGGTCTTGATGACCATCATCCGCTCGAGTCCGCGATCACCGGTCACGGCGAGGTACAGCGCGCCCATGCCACCCTGTGCCAGGGGGGCCAGCAAGTGATACTTGCCGAATTTCCTGGGATAATGCTCCCAGTCTCCCTCGCGGCCTGGCACGCCTGTAGACGCTACCACGGTGGCCCTTACGCCACCAATTCAGGAAGTACTTCGTGTGGCGTTGCAGATCCGATCAGCGTCCACATAAGATGTGGTCCCCGCAGGTGTCCTGCGGAGTGAGGGGAACTCCGACATGGCCGGCGAGCTCGTGCTCGTAATCGACGACAGCCCGACCATCACGAAAGTGGTGCAGCTCGTGCTGACCAAAGCCGGCTACCGCGTTCAGACCGCGGCAGACGGCGAGCAAGGTCTCGCGGCCGTCCGCGCAGATCGCCCCGATCTCATCCTGCTCGACTTCGTGATGCCGCGGATGAACGGCTACCAGTTCTGCCGCGAGCTGACGGCCGACGCCAAGCTGCGCGACATCCCGGTGATCCTGATGTCCGCCAAGGGCGACCAGGTCGGCGAGCGCTTCGTCAAGGTGATGGGGATCGTCGACTACATCACCAAGCCGTTCTCGCCCGAGGCGATCACCGCGGTCGTCCAGCACACGATCGGCAAGTACGGCCAGCCCGGCCACGAGGACGAGCACCCCTCGCTCGTCACCGGCGAGGATCTCGCCGCCACCGACGACGCCGACCGCGCGCACGCCAAGTCCAGCGCGCTCGGCCACCTGCGCAACCAGCTCACCGACGTCGCGTCCGCGCGCATCGCGGCGCTGTTCCAGCTCGCCGCCGACTCGCGCGACGACGGCGCCAAGGTCGCGACCGATGCCGCCGCGATCGCCGACGCCCTGCGCGCCGCGCTCGATGATGCGGCGCTGACACGGATGCTCTCGTCGATCGACCTCGGCCTGTTCGGCGAAGGCACGCCCGGCCTGCGAGGCGACCTGCGCGTCGTGCCGCTCGCCGAGGTGCTGCAGCTGCTCGACGTGCAGGAGCAGTCGGGCGTGCTGACGGTCGAGCGCTCGGGCGCGCGCGTCGACATCTACTTCCGGCGCGGCCGCGTCGACCAGGCGGTCGCCGAAGGCGTGCCCGACGAGTTCCTGCTCGGCCGCTTCGTGATCGATGCCGAGCTGATGAGCCGCGGCGACTTCGAATCGTTCCTCGAGTCGCGCGCCCTGCACACCGGCGCCAAGCTGCTCGGCCAGCAACTCGTGCGCCTGCAGCACCTCGGCGAGAACGACCTCAAGACGATCCTGACGCGCCAGTCCTCCGAGCTGATCTACGAGATCCTGCGCTGGCGCCACGGGCGCTTCCGGTTCGCGGCCGGCCTCGAGCTCCCGCCGCACGCGATCGACGCCGCGCTCGGCCTCGACGTCGAAGCCGTCCTGATGGAAGGCTATCGCCGCGTCGACGAGTGGCACCTGATCGAGCGCGCGATCGACAACTTCGACGTCGTGTTCCTGCGCAACGAGGACTCGGTCGCCCAGATGGGCCGCGGGCGCCTCACGCGCGAGGAGCTCGCGGTGCTCGAGCTGGTCAACGGCAAGAACACGGTCAAGGACATCATCCGCAAGTCGCGGATGGGCAGCTTCGAGGTCAGCAAGATGCTGTACCGCCTGCTGAGCATCAAGCTGGTGCGCCGGCGCGTACTGCCCGTTGCGGTCTGAATGCGCGCGCTCGCGGCGCTGCTGATCGCGGCGTGCCACGGCGGCGCTCCGCCGGCGATGAAGGCGACGGTCGCGATCGTCGACGTCACGGTCGTGCCGATGGACCGCGAGCGCGAGCTGGCGCACCAGACGGTGCTCGTCGATGGCGACCACATCGTCGCGGTCGGCCTGGTCGGCGACGTGCGCGTCGCGGCGGGCGTGGCGAGCGTCGACGGGCGCGGGCACTGGTTGATCCCGGGCCTCTACGACATGCACGTCCATCTCAACGAAGCGAACGACGCGCTGCTCTACGTCGCGAACGGCGTGACGACCGTGCGCAACATGTGGGGCGGTCCGCAGCAGCTCGGGTGGCGCGAGCAAGCTCGCCGCAACGATCCGGCGTGGCTCGGGCCCTCGATCATCACCGCGGGTCCGATCGTCGACGGCGATCCTCCCGTGTGGCCCGGCAGCAAGGTCGTGACGACGCCCGAGGCGGCGGTCGCCGAGGTCGATGCAGAGAAGGCGGCCGGCTACGACTTCGTGAAGGTCTACGAGAACCTCACGCCGCCGGTCTACGACGCGATCGCGGCCGAGGCCAAGCGCATCGGGATGCGCTTCGCGGGACACGTGCCGCAGTCGATCGATGTCGCGCACGCGATGGCGTCGGGGCAGGCATCGATCGAGCACCTCACCGGCTACGTGCGCGGGACGACCCAGGAGTCGCAGCTTCCCTCGCTGGCCGCGGCCGCGCGCTCGGCGGGCACCGCGAACACGCCGACGCTGATCGTGATGCAGCGCTTCGCGGCGATGGACAACCCGGCGCCGCTGATGGCGCAGCGCGAGAACCGCTACGTCTCGCCGCAGACGCGCAGCACGTGGGATCCGTCGACGGACTTTCGGCTGACCGGATCGACGGCGGCCGAGTTTGCCGCGGAGCGCACGCGCAACGTGCTGCGCCAGCACCTGGTGAAGCTCCTCTCGGACGGCGGCGCGATCGTGTTCGCCGGCACCGACGCACCGAACCCGTTCGTCGTCCCCGGCTTCGCGCTGCACGAGGAGCTCGCGATGCTCGTCGCGGCCGGCCTCACGCCCTATCAGGCGCTGCGCGCGGCCACCGCGGTTCCTGCCGAGTGGCTCGGCCGCCGCGCGACGATCACCCCGGGCGCGCCCGCCGACCTCGTGCTGCTCGACGCCGATCCGCTGCGCGACATCGCCGCGACGCGCCGACGCTCCGGCGTGCTGCTGCGCGGCATCTGGTTCCCGCAACCCGCGCTCGACGCCAAGCTCGAGGCCCTCGCGACCGCCTACGAGCATCCGACCGATCCGCTCGCCAGCGCGCCGCCGCTCGCGATCGATCCGCCCTCGATCACCGCGACGTACACGATGACGATGAGCGGTCACCCGATCGGCCGCGAGCGCCTGGCCGTCCACGCCCTGCCGAGCGGCGGCCGCGTGATCGTGGCGCAGGGCTACATGCAGCCCGCCTCGACGCTGACGACCGCGCGCATCGAGCTCGACGCCCAGGGCCGCGAGACCACGTTCATCCTCGACGGCAAAGGGATGGCGCCCGCCGCCACCGACGACCTGTTCGACGGCAACCTCCTCGCGACGATGATCCCGTTCGCCGATCGCGCCGCCCACGGCACGCGCGAGATCCACGGCCGATCCGCCGACGACGGCAGCGCGGTCACCTACACGTTCGAGCCCGCCGGCCCGCGCACGTGGCGCTTCACGGTCACGTCCAAGCTCGGCACGGCGCCCGGCACGTACGCCGTCGACGCCGACGGCCTCCCGACGCGAGTCACGCTGCAGATCGGCGGCGAGCTCGCGATCACGCGCGACTAGCGCAGCAGCGGAATGTCCGTCGCGAAGCTGCCGACGCCATCCGGCAGCTTCACCGCATCGAGCGCCGCCTGCACGTGCGACTTCACGCACTGACCGAGCTTGTCGCTCGCGAGCGAGCCCGATGTCGTGAGCACGAGCCGCTGCGTCGCCGCGTCGAGCGCGATGCCGAGCGTCAGCGTGCCCGCCGGCTTCTCGGCGCCCGCACACGCCGCGAGCCCGCCATCCGGCTCGAGCGCGCGCCCGATTGCCGCCATCAGCAGCGACTTCGCGCTCTCGTCCGGTGTGCCGAGGATCGCAAACGTCTCGCGGCTGAACGACCAGCCCGCAAATCCACCCTCGCGCTGCACCGCGTCCATCCACGAGCTCATCGACAGCGCGGGATCGACGACGTCGAGCTTGCACACGCTGCCGTGACACTCGACGTCGTACGAATGCGGCACCTTCGAAATCCGCGCGAACACCGGATCGAGCACGGCGCGCGCCCGCGCCTCCGACGCGATCGAACGCGCCGCATGCTTGTAGCGCTGGTCCGGCGGCAGGTGCTCCTCGAGCGCGGCCTCGGTCTCCGCGAGCTTCTTCTCGACGGCACTGCAGTCCGCTTTCGCGGCGGCGACGCAGTCGGCCTTCGGCGCCGGCGGGCAACCGCTGCCAACCGAGGGCGGCGACGCCACGACAGCCGCCGCATCGGCCGGCGGCGGGCACACGCGCGGCTCGGTCACGGTGACGATGGTCGGCGTAGACGGCGCCTCGTGGCGCGTCAACATGTACACGTTCACGCCGATGCTGAGCCCCAGCGCGATCTCCAACACGAACCGCCACACGCACCCATCGTAGCGCAGCGGCGCGGGCACGCGTGTGAGATCCGCGCCGCGGCACGCGCGTGACTCCGACGATTAGCTACGTAAAGCCATAATAGTTGCTCACAACACCGCGCCTCGACCGAACGATTGGCAGAGCGCGGGTGGCGCTGATGGACTTGTTGACGGCCGCGTACATTCGCTCCGTCGCCCGTTCGCGGCCGCCAACAGGGTCCACAGCGCCTGACCCTCGAGCGCAAGCTCCGTTCCGGAGATTTACAAACAAGAGAGAGAAAGAAGAGTGCTCGCGCGAGCGCGCTGCTGGCCGCGCAGTGCCGCGCAGAGCAGAACTAGTGCCGCGTGGGATCAGCCTGGCGCCGGCTTGCCGGCGAGATCCGTTCCGCCTTCGAGGCACAGCAGGCGCACGCGGCCCGTCGCGCACGTCTTGCCGGCTTCGTTCGTGACGACGGCTTCCCAGACCTGCGTGCGGCGGCCGCGCGTGACGGGCTTGGCCGTGACGCGGAGCGTGCCCGAGCGGACGGCCGTGATGAAGGAGGTGGCGTTCTCGAGGCCGACGACCGACTGGCCGCGCGCCATCGCGACGATCGCGGCGCCCGTCGAGCAGGCGGCCTCGATGATGCCGCAGTGCACGCCGCCGTGGACGATGCCGTAGGGCTGGGTGTGCTGGGGGCCGACGACGATCTCGCCCACGCATTCGTCCGCGTTTGCGGAGAGGAAGCGGAGGCCCATCGAGGTGTTCCAGCCGCCGAGGTTCGCGTTGAGCATCGCCGTGACGTCGTCCGCCATGGCGTGCGTGTAGCACTAATGTGCGACCGTATCGAATGCGCTGGCGTGGAAGACCTGGAGCGCGGCCTTGATCGCATCGGGCGGGCCTCGGACGACGAGGATCAGGCGGTCGTAGGCGAGCTCCGCGGCGGCCAGGTGGCGGATGTCGTCGAGCGTGAGCGCGCGGATCGCTTCGATCTGGGTGTCGACGCCCGCGAGGCCTTCTCCGCGGACCGCGGCGCGCTCGAGCTGGCGGCCTCGGCCGCTGGGCGTGCCGACTTCGGCGAGCTCCTCGCGGAGGATCTCGTTGCGTGCGCGCGCGAAATCGACGGCGAGCTTGTCGTCGCCGTCGCGGAGCGTCGCGATCGCCGTGCTGATCGCTTGGGCCGCGTCGCCGGAGAATGCGGGATCGACCGCGCCGGCGAGCACGACGCTACGGAATGCGGCGGCCTGGATGGCGTAGCTGATGCCGAGCGACTCGCGAACGGCGATGACGCGATCGCCGAGAATGCGCGCGAGCACGCGGCGCGCTGGGTCATCGACGCGTGCGCCGGGCTGGGGCGCGAAACCGACCGCAACCTCGACCGTGAGCGCGCTCGGCACGGGGACGGCGACGAAACCGGGGACGGCGTGTGGCTCGCTTGTCGGCGGCGGTGGCGGTGTGGCGAGCGGTCGCCAGCGCGTGAAGACGTCGTGGACCTCGCGGCGCATCGCCGTGACATCGAAGTTGCCGGTGATGATCAACGTCGCGTGGGTGGGATCGAAGTGCGTCCGGCGAAACTGCTCGAGCTCGGAGCGGCTGTGCATGCTGATCTGGTCCTGGGCGCGATCGCCGTCGAGGCGCCGGCCGAGCACCGTGATCGCGTCGGGCGCCCCGCGGCCGGTGATGTAGTCGGCGTGAAGGTAGGTACTGTCGTTGTACTGGCCGTCGACGAGCGTGCGCGCGAGGTACCAGACGTGCCAGTCGCCGAATAGCGCGAGACCGGAGACGCCGAACGAGACGGAGCGCTGGCCGAGTCGGGCGGTGACCGGCGAGCCGATCGAGCGGAACCACTTGATGCGGTCCGTGTCGGCGTCGTCGAGGTTGCTGTCGTCGGGGGTGAGGAACTCGCTCGCCTGGCTCGCGACGTCATACTCGGCGCCCGCACCGGGCTGCAGCGGGATGATCACGCGCGCGTCCACCGCGATCGCCTTCGGGTCGGGCGCGAGCCATACCGTCAGGCCGTTCGCGAGGTGATCTTCGATCACGTCCGACGCGCCGTGGCGCAACTTCGCGGCCGGCGGAGGTTCATCGGCGCCGGATGTCGGAGTCTCGAGGTGATGCAGCTCGGTCGCGAGCTGCGCGGGGTCGTGGACACCGACGAGGTCGCTGGTCGGCACGAGCTCGACGACGCGCACCGCCGGCGCGGCGAGCCAGTGGCTGACGTCGGACTCGCGGGTCGCGTCGATCTCGCCCAGCTCGCGATAGCGATCGACCGGTTGCCCCCGGGCGATGAGATCGGTGATCCGGCGCGATGCGTGGACGAGGTCATCGAACTGGTTGACGAAGCGCCGGCGCTGCTGGACCTGAAACGCACCGAAGGCGCGGAACCTCGGCGTCGCGAAGAACTCGCGGAGCTTCGTCGCGACCGTGGACAGCTGCGTCGGATCGTCCACGCTCGCGAACGCGACGAGGATCCGCGCGCGTTCCTCGCCGACGACCTCGATCCATTCGCTGGCGATCCGATGCGACAGCTCCCACGTGCGCCCGTCGAGCATCTCGATCGCGGGATCGGCGCGGCTACCTTGCCCCGGCAGGCGCATGACAAGCGCGGCGGTCGGCCGATCGAGCCCTGGAACTGCGACGCGCAGCTCACCCGGCTCCAGTTGCGGAAGCGCCGCACGCGTCGCGATCGCACGCGCCGGCAGCGCCGCGAACCGCCTGGTGATGCCGTCGACGACGGCCGGATCGACGTTGCCTGCAATCGCGACGGTCGCCGCCGCAGGCCCGTAGTGCTGATCGATGAACGCGCAGACCTCTTGTGGTGTTGCCGCCGCGAACGAGGCATCGCCGACGGAGCGCGCATACGGGTGCCCGGCGCCCCATAGCGCCGCGAGGAACGGCTGCGGGTACCAACCCGCGCGCGATCGCAGCTTGAGCTCCTCGATCACGACGTCTCGCTCGCGCGCGAGGATCGCGGGATCGAGATCGTGGCAGCCCACCTCGAAGCGATGCACGGCCGTTTCGACGAGCGCGTCGACATCGCTATCGAGACCGACGGTGTAGAAGTACGTGCGATCGAGCCAGGTCTCGGCGTTGCCGTACAGGACGCTGCGCTCGCGTCCACGCTCCGAGGCTTCTGCGAGGATGTGCTCGACGAAGTGCGAGAGGCCGGCACGGTCGGCCGGATCGTCGGCCCCACCGACCTCGTAGCGAACCGTGATCGCGACGAGGTTCGTGCGCGTGTCGGGCAACACCGCGAGGTGCAGGCCGTTATCCAGGCGCTTCGTCTCGACGTGGTCGCGAAACACCGCGGCGCGGGGACCGGTCTGGAGCCCGGCGAAATCGACATGCGACGTACACGCCGCGATCAGCCCCACGACCAACCACAACAGCCGCATCAGCCGCGAGCGTACTACGGCTCGGACGGCGGCGGCGGCGCGAGCACTCCCGTCGCCGGCTGATCCGGCGTTCCCGACGGCACGCTCGACGCGGGTTGCCCGGTCGTGTCGGGTACGCCGCTCGGTGTCGTCGGCGTGGACGTTGGCGTCGCGCCGCTCGGCGTCCCCGTCGTCGTCTCGGAAGCGACGCCGCTCGGCGTTGCCGGGATGCGCGCGCTCGGCTCCTGGACAACCGTCGATGACGTGCCGCCCGTGTACTGGACGGGCGCGGCGACCGGCGCCGCCGCTGGAGAGGTGGGCGGAGCGACCGCGGCGGGCGACGACGGCATCGTCGGCACCTGCGCAGCCGGGGCGCCCGTGAGCAGGCCTGACGTGACGGGCTCGACCGTGCTCGCGGAGTTGGTCGCGAGGGGCGGCGGCGTCGCGGGGCCTGGGGCTGTCGACACGCCGAGAGGGTGCTCGATCGGGCCTCGTGCGCCTGCGCGCGGTGCGCACGCAGCGACGAGGAGGAGCAGCAGAGGAACTCGGCGCGCCGGCATGACGCGAGGGGGTGCGAACGTCATGCCGGCGACGCCGGAGCTTTTCGGAGCGCGGTTATGCGCGCGCGGTCGGACGGCGGCGGCGGCGGCCGAGCACGAGGCCCAGGGTGAAGACGCCGAGCGCGAGCGCGCCCGCGGGGGACGTGCCGACCGAGCAGCAGCCGCCCGAGTCTTTCTTGCCGCCGCCGGTCTCGTCCTGGCAGGTCGCGGAGCAACCGTCGCCGTCGGTCGTGTTGCCGTCGTCGCACTGCTCGCCCGTGTCGACGGTGCCGTTGCCGCAGGTGCCGGCCGGGTGGGCCGCGGTGGTGACGATGCAGACGTCGTCGATGTTCCAGCCGCCGAGCGCGAGGCCAGCGTCCGCCTTGAGCTCGAACTTGAGCTGGATCGCGCCGGAGCCGGCCTGCGCCGAGAGGTCGACGTCGTGGAAGCGCCACTCCTTGTCGGTGTGGTTGATCTCGGCGGTCGGCATGCCCGGCGACGCGAAGTTCGTCCAGACGGGCGCGCCGTTCGCGAAGATCGTCGCCTGATCGTAGGCGCCGTCCTCGACGTTCAGCCAGCGGTAGTACTGGAGGCGAACGCTCGTGTTGCCCATCAGATCGATCATCGGCGAGAGCGCGTACGAGTCGCCGCGGTCGGCGTAGAGGCCGTCGTCGCTGCCGAGATCCTGGCCGAGGACGTTCGTGCCGCCGTGCGCGGTCTTGGGATCACCGGCGACGCCCATCGGCGCGCCCACTTCCCACTGATCGTCGCCCGCGCGCGTCGTGACGCCCTTGTGCGTCCAGTCGCCGATGCCGGCTTCGAAGTCCGCGCACCACAGCTTGGTGACCGGGCCGACGTACATCTGGTAGCTCGGGTCGGCCTTGTTCTGCGGGTAGTGGATGACGGTGTTGTCGGAGAGCGTGAGGTCGATCGAGTAGTCGACGACCGTGCCGTCGGGCTGGGTCGGGATCTCGGCCGACCAGGTCGTGCCGCTGTTGGCGAGCGGGATCTGGCCGCCCGTGCCGCCGTGCGGCGCCCAGGTCAGCGTGCCGCTGGCGACGGAAGGCGGCGGGCACTGCGAGCCCTGCGGCATCTGCGCGCTGATCGAGACGGTGTAGTTGTCGCGCGTCGGCGGCTGGAGGCCGAGCGTCACCGTCGGATCGACGAGGCCGTGCTTGGCGAACGCGGTCTGGATCGCGCACTGGTTCGGCGTGCCGTCGGCGAGGTTGCCGTTGTCGTCGTCACCGACGAGCGCCGCCGGGAACGAGTCCGGGATGTCGGGCGAGCGCTGGACGACCGAGTAGTAGACCTTGAGGAACTGGTTGTAACCGGCGGTCTGGCCGAGGTTGGTCTGCAGCGCGACGCGCGTGTCCCACAGCGCCTCGCCGATGATCTCGCCTTCGTCGTGGACCTCGCCGTCGGCGTTGTCGGGCCACTTCTTGACGACGCCCGGGGCGCCAACGTCACGGAGGGCGTTGCCCGGATTCGCCAGGAAGAAGCCGCGGCCCATGCCGTGGTCGCCGGTGATCGACACGGCCATCGTGTCGGCCATGCCTTCCGAGAGCGAGCCGTCGAACTGGCCAACGCCCTGGATGATCGAGTTGTAGTGAATCGAGTGGCCGAACTCGTGATAGACGACGTCGGCGATCCGGCCGGTGTTCTCGCACTGCTGATCAGCGGTGAAGAAGTGGATGTCATCGCCCGTCGAGTAGGCGTTGCAGGTCTGGTTCTCGTTGACGTTGACCGAGAGCTGACCGTCGAGCCACGCCAGGTTCGGGTTGAGGTTCGCCTTGACGAACGTCTTCGCCTGATGCGCGTACACGAACGCGTCGAGCTGAGCATCGGCGGCCCCGTCGGACGCCTTCGACCACGTGACGGATCCGTTCGCGGCGAGCTGCAGCGCATCGGAGACGAGCGCGCCGGCCTTGTTCGTGATCGCGACGAGCGGGCCCGAGAGGCCCGGGTTGACGGTGACGGTGTTGCCGCTCGCCCACGTGACGGTGCCGTCGGTGAGCGAGGTGACCTGCGCCCCGCCAACGGTGTGGATGTCACCCGGCGCGGGCTGCGGATGGCGACCGCCGCCCGGATAGCGATCGGGCACGTCGAACAGGACCTTGCCGGAGACGAACATCAGCGTCGTGTGACGCGCGACCGGAGCGGCATCGCGCGCGTCGACCCAGACGTCCCAGCGGCCGGCCTGGCGCGTCGCTTCGAGCGACACGGTCTCGACGACCTTGTAGTCGATCTGCACCGCGTCGGCCGTGCCGCGCGAGTGGATGATCGGGAGGATGACGCGCTCGCCGTGGCTGCGCACCGCGGTCGGCACGCCGAGCCAGTGCTGCGCGGCGGCTTCGATCGTCGCGGCGGGGAGCTGCTCGCCCGGGATCGCGACGCTGACGTTCGGCAGCGCCGTCGAGCCGACCATCACGAGGTGATCGCGCTCGAACGTGAAGTTGACCGCGCCGCCGACGACGGAGAGGCCCTGCGCGTGCTGCGCGTAGCTGACCGTGCGGATCGTGCCGCTCGGATCGAGGACATTGGCGAGCGGCGTGAAGTCGGAGAGCGATGCGCCGGGCGCGAGCTCACCGAGGTGATCGCGCAGGAACGCGCGCGCCGACGAATCGGCGACCGCCGCATCCGCGGTCGTGCCCGACATCGCGATCGACGGGCCCCACTGGCGGACCGGGACGAGCGTGTCGCGGTCGACGATCGAAGTCCAGCCCGCGAGCCCGAGGCCGCGATGGACATAGACGACATCGCGATGGAGACGCGCACCGCGTCCGTTCACGACGGTCTGCGGCTCGTCGCCTTTGTGTGGCGCGAACGCGCTACCGGTCTGGATGAGTCCCGCCGACAGCGCGGCGGCAATGGCAACAGTACGAAAACGCATGAGCTAGCCTCCCGAGTCGCCACGCATCAGACACGACGAGCGCCGACGCGCCAACGCGTGTCGCATGACATCCGCCGTCTGGCTTGTGATGCCCGGAAGTCTCAGGAACCGAGGGCGTGGCGCGCGGCGGCAATGTCGAGCTTGATCTGCGCGATCAGCGCATCGACCGAGTCGAACTTTGCCTCATCGCGCAGGTGCGCCGCGAAGGCCGTTCGCACGCGCTTGCCGTACAGATCTCCGTCGAAGTCGAGCACGTGGACCTCGAGGACGAGCCCGCCGCCCTCGACGAACGTGGGGTTTGTTCCGAGGCTCGCAACGGCGTGTTGCGGCGCACGACCTTCGACGCCAAGCGTCACGGCATAGATACCCGCGCGCAGCGGCAGCGCGATCTCCGGCGTGATGTTGGCAGTCGGCACGCCGATCGTGCGGCCGCGCTTCGCACCGTGAACGACGACGCCATCGACATCCCAGCGCCTGCCGAGCAGCTTCGCGGCGCCCGCGACATCGCCATCTTTGAGGTGCGCACGCACGCGCGTCGACGATGCGACCTCGCCGGCGACTTTCACCGCATCGACGACATCGACCTCGATCCCGGCGCGATTGCCGTGCGCGCGCAGCGCATCGGTCGTGCCCGCGCGGCCCGCGCCGTATGTGAAGTCGTAGCCGACGACGATCGCCTTCGCGCGCAGCGCCTCGATCACGACATCATCGATGAACGCATTCGGCGCGCGCGCCGCGAGGTCCCGCGTGAACGGCTCGACGACGACGACATCCGCACCGGCCTCGCCGAGCAGCTCGATCCGGCGCTCGAGCGAGCACACCATCGGCGGGCAGCCTTGCGGCGAGAGCAGCGCGGACGGATGCGGATCGAACGTCAGGACGACCGTGCGGGCGGCGTGCGAGGCAGCGAGCTGCTTGGCACGGTGGACGAGCGCCTGGTGCCCTCGGTGGACGCCGTCGAAGTTGCCGATCGCGACCGCCGCTCCCTCGTGCCAGCCGGGGGCGTTGTGGTGGCCGCGGATGACGTCCATCTCAGGTCCTTCCTTCGGAAGGCCTGAGATGCAAGCCCACCCAACCCCAACCCCCCACCTCGCTTCGCTCGGTTCTCCGCATGCGCCGGAAAATAGCGGAAAGTTGCTCGATCCGCAGGGCCTTCGATAGCGTGAACGGGTGAACCGCTCGTGGATCGCCGTGCCCGCCTCCGGCGCGGCATGTGCTGCGCTCGCGCTGCTCGTGCGCACGCCGGTCGAGGCGCTCGCGATCGGGCTCGTCGCGGCGGCGATCGCGGCGGCGGTGCGCGCGTTCGCGGGAACGGGAGGGGCGGCGACGGCGGCGAGCGTGATCGCGGCGCTGCTCGGCGGCTGCGCGCTGCTCGAGGTGCACGGCGAGCTGCTGCGCGGACCGCTCGCGGGTGCGGCGGCGGCGTTCGCGATCGCCGAGCTCGTGCGCCCTGCCCCGCCGACGGCGTCGCCCTGGCCCGCGATCGGAGCCGCATTCGCGGCCGCGCTGCTCGATCCGAGCTTCACGGCGCTCGTCGCGGTCGCCGGCTGGAAGCTGATGAACAGTCCGTGGGCGCGGCTGCGCTACGCGGTCCTCGTGCCGGTCGCCGGCGTGCTCGGCTGCGCGCTCGCCGTGATCGCGGCGCTGCGCTGGCCCGAGCTGTGGCGGCTGTGGACGGGCCACGCACCGCACTCGCTCGATCCATGGCGCACGGCGGCGGTGCACGGCGATGCGCTCGGGCCGATCGCGGCGGTCGCGGCGCTGGCCGGACTCGCGATCGCGGCGACGCGCGGACGGTATGCGGTCGCATCGATCGTCGGAGTGACGCTCGCGAGCGGCGCCGTCGCGCTGCGCTCCGCGGTGACGCTCGAGCCGGCGGCGCTGATGGCGGGCGCGGTGGCGGCGGGCGTCGCGATCGCGCGGCTCGCGTCGCTCGTGCGGTGGCCGGCGGCGCAGGTCGTCGTCGGCGCGGCGTGCGGCTTTCTGATCGTCGCGGCCCCCGCGCTCGTCGTCTACGGCTGATCTACGGCTGAACGAAGCGCTCGATCGCCTCGCCGACGTTCTGGCCCTCGATCGTCGTCAGCGTCGTGCAGTCCTCGCTCAGCGAGGCATCGCGATGCACGCCGTCGAGCAGCAGCGTCGACGTCTGGAATGGCTCGTCGAGCGATGTGCGCACGGCATAGCGCAGCGTGAAGTCGCCCGGCGCGCTCGCGGTGAACAGCAGCAAGAGGCCGTCGTCGGAGAGGCCGAGCTGCGAGCCGCCGTGATCGGCGCCGAACAGCGCCGTCGCGTCGACGGGTGCGCCGACCGCGGTCCAGCCGCTCGCGGTCTGTTTGTATTCTTGCCAGCCGAGGCCGACGCCGTTCGCGTCGACGAACACGCGCCGCATCGGTCCGGCGCTCGGACGACCTGCCATCGCACCGGGAGGCGCATCGTGCATGTCGATCCACTGATCGGGCGCGATGCGATGCGCGGTGTGGAGCATCATCGGCTCGATCGACGGCGTGTAGAACAGCTCGTCGCCCTCGGGTGTCACCGACGGCGTCGCGATCAGGTAGGGCCCGAGATCGATCATCTGCGGATTGGCGAAGCTCGCGTCGCGCTCGAACAGCCAGCCGCTCATGCCGGTGATCGTGAACGACGCGCGCGTCGGCAGCGCGACCTCCTCCGCAGGCGTGAGCACCACCGTCGGCGTGATGCCGGTGAACGGGGCGGGCCGGCAGTGGGCGATCGCGGCGGCGTCGGGCGCGGCGGCGTGGCCACCACCGCCACAACCGATCATCGCGACCACGATCGCTCCGCGCATGCCCCAGCATACCAACCGAGCACGATCGCAGGCAGCGCACAGGCTGCGCTCGTCGCAAACAGTGCATTCCACCCGGCGTGCGCGACGATCGTTGCGGCAAATGGCCCGAACACGCGCTGCCCG
>JAFAOG010000084.1 GCA_019237945.1 Deltaproteobacteria bacterium
GATGTAGTTCAAGTACTCCCGGCGCACCGGCAACGGGTTCGAGAGGTAGCTCGTCGGGATCGCGTACTCGATGACGCGCGAGTGCGCGTCGTAGGTGTCGAAGTTGACGTAGAAGTGCGAGCCCGCGATCGAGGGGATCTGCCACGCGCCGACGAAGAACGAGTCGCCCGTCGCGATCTGCGCGTACAGGAGCAGCTTCTGGTTGAGGCCGAACAGGTTGTTCTCGCCAAAGCCGATGCCGCCGCCGACGTTCGTCGGCTGGTTGTAGAACGCGGGCGCGATGATCCAGCTGTGCTTGTCGTGCACCGTGATGTGGACGCGCATGCCGCCCTGCATCGGCTCGTAGAACACCTCGACGTCGCTGAACAGCCCGCTCGAGACGAGGCGCGACTTGACGACGTCGACCATCTCGGGCTGCCAGTCGTCGCCGGTATCGATGTGAGCGATCAGCTCGACGGTATCGGTCGTCGTCTTGGTATTCCCCTCGACGACGATCTCCTTGATTTCATCGGCGTACAGATTGCCGGCGAACCCACCGATCAGAGCCAGGGCCAGGACGAGCCGACGCACTCGCGGAGTATATGTTAACAACGACCCATGAATCCCGCCGAAGTGGCCACCGCGCTCCTCATCGAGAAGACGCTCGAGAACAGCCCCGCGTACCGCAAGATTGACGACACGCTGTACGTCATCAAGCAGGGCTCGGCCTACGTGATGATCAGCGTGGTGCCGTGGGGGGACAACCGGGCGATGGTGCGGTGTACCGCACAGCTCGTGAAGGGCGTCGATGTCGATGGCCCGCTCGCGAAGCAGCTGCTCGAGCTCAATGGTCACCTGCGTTTCGGCGCATTTGCGTGGGATCCCGGCGAGCACACGGTCCTGTTCACGCACACGATCCTCGGCGGGACGACGCTCGATCCCGAGGAGCTGATGGCCACGCTGCGCGATGTGGCGCTGGTCGCTGACGAGTACGACGACAAGCTGATGAAGAAGTACGGCGGCCAGCGGATGATCGATCTGCTCGAAGAGGCCGCCATGGAGCGGATCATGGAAAAGGATCCGAAGGGGTTCCGCTTTGAGTGAGAAACATCACGGCTTCGGCACGAAGGCGATCCACGCCGGCCAGGAGCCCGATCCGGTGACCGGCGCCGTGATGACGCCGATCTATTACACGTCGACCTACGCGCAGACCGCGCCGGGCGAGCACAAGGGCTACGAGTACTCGCGCACGCACAACAAGACACGCTACGCGCTCGAGGGCAACCTCGCCGCGCTCGAAGGCGGCGTCGGCGCGCTGTGCTTCGCGTCGGGGCTTGCCGCCACGGCGACGCTGCTCGATCTGTTCGACACCGGCACGCACGTGATCGCGTGCGACGACCTCTACGGCGGCACGTTCCGGCTGTTCGACAAGGTGTTCAAGCGGCTCGGCTTCGAGTTCACGTACGTCGATCCGCTGCACGGCGCGGCCGCCGTCGAGGCCGCGATCAAGCCGAACACGAAGCTCGTGTGGCTCGAGACGCCGACGAACCCGATGCTCAAGCTGTGCGACATCGCGGCGGTCGCCGCCGTGTGCAAGCCGCGCGGCATCACGGTCGCCGTCGACAACACGTTCATGACGCCGTACCTCCAGCAGCCGCTGGCGCTCGGCGCGGACGTCGTCGCGCACTCGATGACGAAGTACCTGAACGGTCACAGCGATGTCGTCGGCGGCGCGCTGATCTTCAAGGAGCAGGGGCTGCGCGATCGCGTCGCGTTTCTGCAGAACGCCATCGGCGCCGTGATCTCGCCGATGGACAGCTTCATGGTGCTGCGCGGCACCAAGACGCTGCACGTCCGCATGGACCGCCACGAGCAGAACGCGCGGACGATCGCGACGTGGTTGTCGACGCATCCGCAGGTCGAGCGCGTGATCTACCCGGGCCTCGAGAGCCACCCGCAGCACGCGCTCGCCAAGAAGCAGGCGCGCGGCTTCGGCGGCATGATCAGCTTCGTCTTGAAGGGCGGCCTGCCCGAGGCGCGCAAGTTCCTCTCGGCCTGCAAGATCTTCACGCTCGCGGAGTCGCTCGGCGGCGTCGAGTCGCTGATCGAGCACCCGGCGATCATGACGCACGCGAGCGTGCCGCCGGAGACGCGCCAGAAGCTGGGCATCGCCGACGGCTTCATCCGCCTCTCGGTCGGCATCGAGGACGTCGCCGACCTGCAGGCCGATCTCGACGCGTCGTTCGCCGCCGCACGCCGCTAGAAGCCGACGCCGAGCTCGGGGCCGTACAGCGCCGGCCCGACATCGAGGTCGAGCACGCGCAACGCGGCCTCGACATGGTGGAACCGCACGCCGACGCGGCCAGCAACGCCGTGCACACCGTCCTGCAGGTACGCCGCCTCGACGGTCCCCGCGATCGTCAGGTCATTCGATGCGCGATGCTCGATCCGCGCGCCGATCGTCGGCCCGGCATTCGACGTGCTGCCCGCCGGATCGCTCGTCGACAGATACATCACCCCGGTCTGCAGCCACACGCGCGTCGGCGCGTCGGCGCCGAGGTGAATGCCGGCGCTGATCTCGGGCGCCATCATCGTGACGCGCGCGCCGCTCATCTCGTTCTCGTAGTACTGCGTGACCGAGCCGTCGAGGCGCAAGCGGCGATCGACCACCGCGAGCGCCAGCGAGAACGAGCCGTCGGAGCCGATCACCTTCTGCGCGCCCGCGAAGCCGGTGACCGTCGCACCGGGGTCGCTGCTCGCGAAGCCGCCGTCCACGTTCTGATGAACGCTCGCGTCCGCCTGGAGCGCGTAGCCGCTGCAGTCGTGGTCGTAGATCGTGTTGCGATACGCCGGATCGCGCTCGCGCGCCCCGAGGTAGCGCCGGCAGCCCTCCGCGCGATCGAGGATGCTGTTCGAGCCGGTGGTCCCCGAGCTGCCCTGCGCGCCCGAGGACGCCGCCGCGCCCGCGAGGCCCGCACTGACCTGCCCGAGCGGCCCCGAGCCGCCGCCGCTGGGGTGTACGCCTCCCGTGCGGTCGGCGAACGCGGGGGATGACAGCGCGATGACGGCGAGCAAGACGGTTCGCATGGGGAACGCCCGAGCACGCGCCGTGCCTCATCCGCGTGCGCGCAGTTCCACGACGATCGCGCGCCGCGGCCGCGGGACTGTTGCGCTGCAACCACACCGCTGTTGCAACCGCGATGCGTTGCGGAATGGTTAAGGCGTGACGGCTACGCGGACAGCTGGTTGATCAACCGCGCGCCGAGATCCTCGGGAGGATCCGGCTCGGGCAGGCCGCCGTAGATCGCGCCGATGTCGCGCATCGGGGCGTCGTCGTTGCCTTCGCCGGTGCCGTACTTGCCGTACGGGACCAGGTGCTTGCTGCGTAGCGACACCTCGCCCGCGACCGGCGGCGACTGCGTCTGCTTGATGAAGCCGCGCGCGAGCGCCGTCCCGACACGCGCCGGGCAGCGGCACGGGTTCATCGGGTTGACGTGCTCGCACCGCGGCGCGAGGTAGTCGCCGACTTTCTTGCGCGCGCGCGACAGCCGGACCTTGTAGGCGCTCTCGGTGATCCCGAGGCTCTTCGCCGCCGCCTCGTCATTGAGCTTGAGCACGTGGCACACGACGAACGCGGCGCGCTCGCCCGGCGGCAAGCAGTTGACGACCGCCGTCATGCAGCCCTGCTTCATCTCCCACAGCAGAAAGTCGCGCCCCGGATCATTGAGCGAGCGCACGACATCGGTGCGCGTCGCTTCGCTGCGCAGCGTCTCGTCCAGCGTGTCGAAGTTGATCTCCGGCTGACGTGGCAACCGGTCCTCGGCGATCTGGTTCGCGATGCCGAGCAGCCAGACTTCCTGATCGGCGTGCGTGGCCGGCGCGTCCTGCGTGGTCGCGGTGGTGAAGACGTCGGCGAGGTAGCGCTCGGCGCGATCGCGATCGAGCGTGAGGCGGAACAGGAAATTGTAGACGCGACGCCAGTGGGGCTCGATGAGCCCGCGCACCCGTTCGCGATCCAGCTTTGCAGCCATCTGGTTTGGGCATGGTACACCGTGTTACCGTCGAACGTGATGCTAGGGCGCGTTCTCGGTGCGGGGCTCTTCGCAGCCCTCGCCGGCTGCTACAGCCCGCCGGAACCCGACTGTGGCTTCGCGTGCGGCCCGGGCGGGGCGTGCCCTGCGGATTATTCCTGCGCGTCGGATCACGTCTGCCATCACACCGGCTTCTCGGGCACCTGCCCTGCCCGAACGGCGGATGCAGCGGCCGATGCCGCACCATTTGCGATCGTCTCCACGAACCCCGCCGATGGCGCGACCGGCGTGTCGGTCGGCCAGGTGATCGTCGCGAACGTCGATCGCGATGTCGATGGCGTCGACAGCACGACGTTCTCCCTGGAGCAAGATGCGACACCCGTCGCCGGCACCGCGAGCTACAGCCTCGGCTCGTTCCACCTGCGGTTCGTGCCCGCGCTCCAGCTCGACCCGAACACGACCTACACCGCCGTGATCGGCACGGGCATCCACGCTCACAACGCGGACGGTAACCTGATGCCGGCGACGTGGTCGTTCACGACGGGCGCCGACACGGTCGTGCCGCACCTCGCGCAGTCGAACCCGATGGCGAACGCGGTCAACGTGCCGACGACCTCGACCGTGACGCTCTATTTCGATGAGCCGGTGATGGGCGTCGACACGACGAGCGTGACCGTCACCGCCGGCGTCACGCCGGTTGTCGGCGCGATCAGCGCGACCGATGCTCACACCTACGTGTTCACGCCGACCGCCGCGCTCGCGGCCGCGACGACGTACACGGTCGCGCTGACGAACGCGATCACCGACAACTACGGCAACGCGCTCGCGCCGGTCAGCTTCACGTTCACGACGCAGTAGTGAGCTTGGGCTTGCCCCACGTGGCCAGATCGATCGCGGCGAGCTCGCGGCTGATCTCGGCGACGAGGTCGGCCTTCTCGCGGTACGGCATGAACGCGCTCTTGAAGCCCGCGATGATGATCTCCTTGATCGTGTCGAGGCTCCAGCCGTAGTGCGTATGGCACAGGTGGAGCTCCTTCGACGCGGTCGTGTCACTCATCAGGCGGTTGTCGGTGTTGATCGTCACGCGCAGGCCGTAGTCGACGTAGAAGTCGACCGGGTGCGTCTCCCAGCTCGCGGCGGCGCGCGTCTGGAGGTTGGACGACGGGCAGACCTCGAGCGGGATGCGGTGGTCGTTGACGAAGTTGAGCAGATCGCCCGACTCGACGAGCCGCGTGCCGTGACCGATGCGATGCGCGCCGCACTTGTGGATCGCCTGGTGGACCGAGTCGGGGCCGAACGACTCGCCGGCGTGCGCGGTGCAGTTGATGTTGTTGTCGATCACGAGCTGGAACGCGGCGCGGTGCAGCTTGGCCGGGTTGCCCGTCTCGGAGCCGGCGAGATCGAAGCCGACGACGCCGCGGTTCTTGAACGCGACGCAAAGCTCCGCGATCTTGAGCGAGGACTCGGGGCCGACCGAACGGATCGCGCACAGGATCACGCCGTAGCGGATGCCGAGCTCGCGCTTCGCGGTACGAAGTCCTCGCAGAACGGCCTCGACGACCTTCGCCGGCGAGAGACCGTTGCGGATGTGCAGCAGCGGGCAGTACCGCACCTCGAGGTAACGGACGTTCTCGTGCCAGGCGTCGACGGCGAGCTCGTACGCGACGCGCTCGAGCGCTTCTTCTTCCTGGAGGACGCTGAGCGTGATGTCGAACGCACGCAGGTAGTCGTCGAGCGAGGTGACGTGCTCGCCGGCGTAGAGCATCCGGAACAGCGCGTCGCGGTCGAACGTCGGCAGCTTGACGTTCTGCTTCCTTGCGAGATCGATCACCGTGTCGAGACGGAGCGAACCGTCGAGATGACAGTGCAGATCGGTCTTGGGGAGCCGATGGATGAGATCGAACGGGATCTCCATTCGGGCACCATAGGCCCCGGGGCACGGCGGATGCAATACGTGCGAATTGCCATGAAATCCTCCGCACTTTTCACGCTCATCCTCGTCGGCGCCGTCGCGACTGCGTCGGCGCAGCCCGAGCCCGCGGAGCCCAGCGGGCGCCTCAGCTACACGGAGACTGGTGCCGCGGCGAAGCCCGCCGCAGCGCAGCAGGCCGGTGGTGAAGTGCAGCTCGCGGACCCTACGTCGGCCAATCACGGCACCGAGTTCATCGTGGTTGGCAGGGATGCGGGTACGTTCTCGCAGCTCCGACTCGCCGCCACGAACGGCAAGGTGATCGTTCGCCGCGTGCGCATCTTCTTCGATGACGGCGAGCAGCAGGCGGTCAACGTCGACAGCGTGCTCGACGGCAAGAAGGGCGCGATCTTGAACCTCAAGGCGGCCAAACCGATCGATCACATCACGGTGTCGACCGAGCCGGGGCACGGCACGTACGCGCTCTACGGTACCGCCGCGAGCGGCAACCTGACCGCGAACAGCCTTGAGCAAAACGTGAAGTGATAGCTTCGCGGCGTGAGCCGCTGGCAGCGCTACTGGTTCGCCGAAGGCGGACGCCATTCGGCGGCGGTGCTGCGGATCGCGATCGCGCTGGCGCTGATGTTCACGCTCGCGCGGCTGCGCGGCACGTGGCCGGCGAACGCGCCCGGCTCGCCGACCTACGAGGGCGTGTACCGGCCGATCGGCGTGTGGATGCTGTTCGGGCATCATGCGCCGCCGGTCGCCGTGATCGACGCGCTGTGGGCGATCGCGTGGATGGGCGCGCTGTTCATGCTCGCCGGCGCATTCACGCGTGTGGCGACGGCGGTCGCGTTTGTCGCGGGCGTGGCGCTCGCCGCCTTGTCGTACGCGGGGACGAAGGGCTGGTCGCATCAGTACAACGTCGTGTTCATCGCGCTGCTCGCGTTCCTGGGCGCGCGCGGCGGCGACGTGTGGAGCTGGGACGCGTACTGGCGGCGCGCGAAGGGCCTGCCGGAGCTCGATGTGCCGCGCGGCTATCAGTGGAGCGTGCGGCTCGTGCAGCTCGCGGTCGCGCTGATGTTCGCGTCGGGGATGTTCCACAAGGTGCTGCACGGCCACATGACGCTGCGCTGGGCGTTCTCCGACAACCTGCGCCACCACCTGCTCGTCCGCTACGACCTCGCGGGGCTGCCGCGGCCCGCGATCGTCGACTACCTCATCGACCGCTCGTGGGCGTGGCAGGCGGCGGCCGCGCTCAACTTGCTGACGCAGACGATCCCGCTGACGGCGGTGTTCCTCGTGCGGCGGCCGGTGCTGCGCGCGTGCGCCGGCATGTTCTTCGTGCTCGAGACCGTCGCGCTCGGCGTCGTGATGCAGCTGTGGAACCTGCACTGGTTGCCGCTCGTGGCGGCGTTCATCGACTGGGATGCGCTGCTGCGCAAGCGCGACGTGCCGGCGACGCCCGACGGGTGGACGCCGCCGCGCGGGCCATCGATCTTCGTGATCGCGTTCGTCGTCTATGACGTCATCGTCGCGTTCACGCCGAGCATCGACCAGCGCATCGGCACGTATCCGATCTCGGCGTTCCCGATGTTCGCGCAGATCCGCGCGCGCGAGCCGCTCGCGAAGCACCAGCCGTACAGCGTGCCGGCCGTGCACTTCGAGCTCGACGCGCAAGGCCCGACGCCCGGGGCCGACGAAGCGCTCGACTACACGTACCGCGCGCTGCTCCAGGTTCGCGATGCGCGCGAGCTGCAGAAGCGTCTCGCCGGGATCCTCGCCGATGCGCAGCGGCGCTGGCCGGGCGCGAACATCACGCGGGTGCGCGCGTGGCTGATGATCCTCGAGGCGCCCGCGTATCCGGCGCCGGCGCGCTTCGAGGCGCATCCGATCGCGATCATGGGCGAGGTCGACGGGCAGTTCCGCTCGCAGCTGCAGGCCAAGCCGCCGGCGGGCGCGGTCGACTACTACGCCGACGACATCCCCGACAAGCACACCGGCGAGGTGCCGAAGAGCGGCGCGCTCGTCGTCGTCACGACGATCGACGGCAAGCCGTGGCTCGTCTACGCGCGCAATCAGCGCTTGCAGTGAGAGCCGGTCGCACGGACGTACGGGACGCGCGCGAGCACGGCGGCGTCGAGCTCGTCGTTGCGCTCGCCGAACGGATACGCGAAGAACTGCGGCTCGAGGCCGTGATCGCGCATGACCTGGATCGAGGGATCGACTTCGTCGGCGAGCCACGCGTCGAGGCCGTGGTCGGCGACGTAGGTCAGCGGCTTCATGTGATTGACGGTGTGCGGCTCGAGCTCGTTGCCGTCGGCCGCGAGCTGCATCAGCTCGTCGATCTGCTGCGGGCCCTGCTGGTACCAGCGCGACACGAAGAACGTCAGGTGCGCGTCGTACTGCGCGAGCAGCGGACGCAGCGCGTACCAGTCATCGATCGCGTTGTCGTCGATCGCGATCGCGATCGCGGGCCGGTGCGTATCGGCGATCTGATCGTAGCGGATCACCGGCAGCTGGTAGTCCTTCGCCGCTTGCAGCACGCGCTCGAGCGTCTCGATCTTGAGCTGCACGCCCGGCACGTGGCCGTGGAACAGCTTCACGCCGTGGACGTGCGCGAGCTGATCGTCGAGGCGCCACCACGTCGGATCCTTGCCCGCGCCGTCGAGCGCCTCGCTGCACAGGACCTGCGGGTCCTCCGTGACGCAGCCGGCAAGCAACAGACAGACGAGGAGACGCACGACGGCAGTCTACCCTCAACGCCCGAGCCGTGCGGCGGCAAAGACGAAGCAGGCGTCGCGCCGGCAGCCGAGCGCCCAGTAGATGCCGTTGCCCCACGGCGTGAACCGATGCGAGGCATCCAGCCTCTCGAGGCGGCCGGCGATGTGGAAGATGTAGAGATCCGCGCCGGCGAGCTCGGGCGGGACATCGACGGCGCGCGACGTGCGGCTCTCGCGGCGGATTGCCCCGGCGTAGTGCTCGAACCGCGCGGGCGTCCAGCGCGACAGGTACAGCGGCGCCGGGAACGCGGGCGGCGCGCCGGTGAACTCGATCGCGACGTCGAGGTGCGTCGGCTGTGGATCGAGGCGTGCGATCGCGTCGAGCGTCGCCTTGTGCAGCGATGCGATGTCGAGCGCGCGATAGCCATCGAGCTCGAACCGCGGCACGCAGCCGCTGCCGGTCTGCGCGACGAGCCGCACATCGCTGACGGCGAGCGGCGCGGTCGGGTCGTACGCGCGGAACACGAGGCCCTTGAGCGCGAAGTAGTCGATGATCATCCGGCGCTTCTTGATGTCGCGGAAGTCATCGCCGAGGTACCACCACGAGTCGTCGACCTGCTCGAACGCCTCGGCGGTGAACACGTCGCCAGGCTTCGTCGCCTCGAGCTGGGCGAGGCGTGCATCGCTCTGCCGCTTGACGCGCGCGTAGAGCGGGATCGTCATCGCCCCGGCGTAGATCGATGCGGCCACGGCGAGCACGAGGAACGGCGCGAGGCGGCGCGTCGTCAGCGCTTCGTCGCACACGGCGATGAACGCGGCGAGCAACAGCGCCATCGGCGCGAGGAAGAACCGCGGGCCGAGCTTCGGCGACACGAAGATCGTCATCGTCACGAGGCACGCGACCGCGATCGCGCCGCCGACGAGCCGCAGCGCCTTCGGCCGCTCGCGCGCCGAGATCAACGCGAGCACGATCACGGCGAGCACCGGCGCGGCCGCGAGCAGTCCGTCGCGGAAGATCTCGAGGTTGCCGGTGACGCCGCGCTGCAGGAGCCGGCCGATCAGGGACGCCTGCTGCGCGAGGCCCTCGTAGCGCTCGCCCTGCCCCGGCGCGAAGAAGATCGCGGCGAACCCGGCGATCGCACCCGCGGCCCCCGCGATCGCCATCCGATGCCGCGTGCGCCACGCGTAGAGCGCGAGCCCGAGGCACAGCACCGGCCCCGTGTGCTCGTTGCACAGGCCCGCGACGACGCCGGCGGCCGCGTAGAGCGCCATGCGCAATGGCGTCGCGCGCGCACCGAGCCGCAGCGGCACGAGGAACCACAGCTGGATCGCGGCGCCGTAGAGATAGTTCGCGCCGTACGCGCGGCAGAACATCGTCTTGCCGAGCTGCGGCAGCGCGAACCAGCACGAACCGATCGCGATCACCCACAGCGCGAGGTCGCGTGCGGTGCGCGGCCAGCGGCGTGTGCCGAGCACGAACACGGCGAGCGTCAGCGCGAGGAACGCGAGCGGCGTCGCGATCACCGCGAACCACGTCACCTTGTACGCGAGGTACGTCGCGGCCTGACCGACGCGCGGGTTCGAGTGCGTGTACTCGTACGCCCAGTACGAGAAGAACCGCGACACGCTGAACGGCTTCGCGCCGGTATCGAGCGCGACGTTCCACGCATCGAACGCGAACGGCTCGTGCGCCATCACCCAGCCGACGTGGATGCCGGTCAGCGTGACGTAGACAACAGCGAGCGCGCGGAGGATCCGTTTCCACGCGGGCTGCATCACGGCCGAGGTAACACGCGCGATCGGCCCGTCGCAAGCCATGCGATGCTGCGGGCATGCGCCTCGCCTGGGTTTGCCTGCTGACCGCGTGCGGAGGGGGCAGCGGTGGCCGCTCGATGGATGTCTCGACGTCGTTCCCGGTCACGCAGTTCAGCGGCAACGGTCCGTCGCCGCTCGACCCGCTCAACGGCCAGACGATCGACATCTCGGTCCACTGGGATCAGACCGACTACAACAACGGCGACGGCTCCGCCCCCCAGGGCTGCAAGCCGCTGACGATCGGCTACGGCTTCGGCGTCACGACGCGCACCGCCCACGGCGCGACCGCGCAGCTCGTCCAGTCGCAGATCCTCGACCGGCTCGACAACTGGGACGTCGCGTTTCAGCTGTGCGATGCGGCAGGCGCCTCGTCGGTGACGCTCGAGTCGACGATCAACGAGCTCAACCTGTCGTTCGGCTGCTTCGGCGTGCCGGCGACCGCGATGAAGAAAAATGCGCAGGGCTTCCCGGAGCTGACATCGTTCACGGCGACCCAGTGCTCGGCGACAATCCTCGACGTCTCGAACAATCGCGTGCTCGGCAACGACAACTTCTCGATGCAGATCGCCACGAGCCCGGCCCAGCTTCCGTAGAAGTCGCAGAGGCACGCGTGATGCACCTCCCGACGCAGGGAGGTTCGTCATGATGAAAACCGCTTTGGTTGCTGGCGCCTTGATCGGTGCTGCACCGCTCGCCGCGACGCGCGCGCACGCCGACGAGACCCGCGACGACTACCGTCACGAACGCGACGGATTCCGAGACGCGCAGACCCGCAACTACGTGACGCTCGCGGCGATGGACATCGGCCGCCGGGACACGGTCGACATCGACCGCAACCTCGGCCGCTTCCGGTCGCTGCGCGTGATGGCGATCCGCGGCGCGGGCTACATCGACTTCATCGAGGTCCGCTACGCCAACGGCGAGCAGCAGCACATCGACGTCAAGCGGACGATCGGCCGCGGCGAGGTCGCCGACATCGACCTCAACGGCGCGCATCGCCTCGAGGCGATCACGGTGCACGGCACGCCGGATGGCCACTCGGCGATCCAGGTGATCGGCCTGCGCTGAGCTCCGCTAGCTGCGCGGGACGGCAGGCGGCTTCGTCGGCTTCGGCAGCTCGCGGCGGCCGGCGGGCTTCGGCGCATCGACCGGCGCGGCATCGGATCCGGCGGCCTGCGGCGCCCCGATCTCCGCCGCCGGCTGCTCGAACCCGAACGTCTTGCCGACGACGTACAGCGGCCGGCCCTTCACTTCCTCGAAGATGCGCGCGATGTACTCGCCCTGGATGCCGTTGCTGATCAACAGCGCGCCATTGAAGAACAGCACGACGATCAGCAGCGATGCATAGCCCGGCACCGTGATCCCGAAGAACAGCTTCTGGATCAGCGTGATGATCAAGTAGACGAACGCACCGCCGGCCGACAGCAGGCCGATGTACGTCCACAGCTTGAGCGGCGCCGTCGAGAACGAGAACAGGCCGTCGAGCGCGAACCGCCACAGCTTGAAGAACGACCACGAGCTGCGCGTCTCGTTCGCGCGCTGGTTCGCCTGGAACTCGACGCTCGCGACCTTGAAGCCCGGCCACGCGAAGATGCCCTTCATGAACCGATGCCGCTCCGGCATCTTGTTGATGACGTCCATGATCTTGCGGTCGATGAGCCGGAAGTCGCCCGCGTTCGGCGGGATCTCGACGCTCGTCATGAACCGCATGACCTTGTAGTAGGTCTGCGAAAGATTGCGGCGCACCCAGCCCTCTTCGTCGCGCTTGCTGCGCACGCCGATCACCATGTCGTAGCCCTCGCGCCACTTCGCGACGAACTGCGGGATCAGCTCGGGCGGATGCTGCAGATCGCAGTCGATCGGAATCACCGCCTGCCCGGTCGCGTGCGCGAGGCCGGCCGACAGCGCGATGTCCTTGCCGAAGTTGCGCGCGAGCCCGACCACCTTGATGCGCGGATCCTGCGACGCCGCGGCGGCGAGCATGCCGAGCGTGTTGTCGCGGCTGCCGTCGTCGACGAAGATGATCTCGAACGTCTCGCCGATGCCCTCCATGACCGGGATCATCGCGGCGAGGAACGCCGGGAGGTTCCGCTCCTCGTTGTACGCGGGGGCGACGATCGACAGGGTCGGCGCGGCCATGGACTCCCGCTGCATAGCACGGCCGGAGAGCGGATTGACGGCGCGTCGCGCGGAGCGCGTGGCAACAACTGCGACACGCGCGTCGTGGTGCGTGAAGGCGATCACCCGCGTCGCGCACGAACTTTCAAGCGCGGATCGAGCAGTGCTAGCGTGGCGCCAGATGCAGTCGGTGTGGCAGCGGGTGAGGGAGCGTGCCGGGCGGGTGCAGCCGCGGTGGCTCGTCGTCGCGGCCTGGGCCGTGCTCTTCATCTATGCGTTTCCCGGCTACCTGAACTGGGACAGCACCAGCCAGATGCTGCAGGCGCGCCACGCGACCTACGACGACTGGCACCCGCCGATGATGGCGGCGATCTGGCGCGTCTTCGAGCTGTTCGTGCGCGGGCCAGCGTTGATGCTGCTGCTCCAGACGCTGCTGTTCTCGTGGGGCGTGTACCAGACGTTCCGCGTGCGGTTCGCCGAGCGCGCCGCCGCGATCCTCGCCGCAATTGCGATCACGTTCCCGCCGGTGCTCGTGCCGATGGCGGTCGTGTGGAAGGACGCACAGATGGCGGCCATGCTGCTCGCCGGCGTGATGCTCGCGATGCGACCCGGCTGGGGGCGGCGCGCGCTCGGTCTCGCGATGCTGCTGGTCGCATGCGGCGTGCGTGACAACGCGCCGGCTGCGCTGCCTCCGCTGATGCTCGTCGTCGTCGCCAGCTGGAGCGTGCGCAGCCGGCTCAAGATCATCGCGGTCGGCGCGGCGATCACGATCGTCGTCGCGCTCACGGCGATCGCGATCAACGTGAAGCTGACCGACGTTCGTCAGTACCCGACCTCGAAGTCGCTGCAGATCCTCGATGTCGCCGGCACGCTCTGCTACGCGCCGCCGCTCTCCGACGACGAGATCCGCGCGGAGCTGCCGGGCGTCGTGCTGCTGCCGAAGGATCATCTCCAGCGCGCGCTGTGTGCTGCGTACGATCCACGCTCGTGGTTCCGGCTGACGTTCAGCGATGTGAGCGTGTTCGTGCAAAAGCCCGACGAGCCCGATCGCGCCGGCCGCCGCGCTGCGTGGACGCACGTGATGCGCGAGTACCCGGGCTCGTACCTGTATCACCGCTGGCAGGTCATGCAGGAAGTGCTCGGCCTGTCGCCGTGGCCGATGTGGGAGCCGGTCTGTCAGTCGAACGTCGTCCCGAAGGAGTTCACGCGCAAGCTCAGCTACGACGCGTCGCTCTCGTTCGTGCAGAAGGTGCTCGGCAAGGAGTTCGTCAAGCTCGGCGAGACGAAGCTGTTCCGGCCGTGGGTGTACGCGCTGCTGTCGTTGATCGTGCTCGCGTGGGCGGCATGGAAGCGCGATGCGTGGCTCGCTGCGCTCGTCGGCAGCGGCCTGCTCTACGAGCTGACGTACTTCTTCGCGGCGAGCGGCCCCGACTATCGCTACTCCCACTGGATGGTCGTGTGTTGCTGCATCGCGCTGGCCACGATCTTCGTCGAGCGACTTCGCGAAGCGAGGTAGACGCGATGTCGCAGAGGTGGCTCCCGTTCTGGATCCTCGTCGCCGGCTACGCGCTGTTCCTCGCGTACGCATTTCCCGGGTTCATGAGCTCCGACTCGCTGCTCCAGCACAGCGAGGCCCAGCTCGGCACGTATTCGAACTGGCACCCGCCCGCGATGGCGGCGCTGTGGCGACTTGTCGAGCATGCCGTGCACGGGCCGGCGGCGATGCTGATCCTGCAGAGCGCCGCGTTCGTCGCCGGGGCGTACCGGTTGCTGCGGCGGCAGCTCGCCGGCGTCCCGGCCGCGGCGTGCACGATCGGCATCCTGCTGTTCCCGCCGGTGCTCGCGGCGATGGCCGTGATCTGGAAGGACAGCCAGATGACGGGCTACCTCCTGCTCGGTGCGTCGCTGATCCTCGATGCCGACGTGCGGTGCAGGATCGCGGGCGTCGCGTGCCTCGCGCTTGCGTCTGCGATGCGAGACAACGCGCCGGCGGCAACGCTGCCGCTGTTGCTGGTGTGGAATTCGCCGCGCGGGTGGTGGCAGCGCGTGGCGATCGGGATCTCGCTCTGGATCGCGATCACCGCGTGCGCGTTCGGCATCAACCGCGCCTTGACGACGGAGGACCGGCACCTGTGGCACTCGGCCGTCGCGTCGCAGGACATCGTCGGCATCCTTCACTATGACCAGCGCAGCGACGCCGAATGCGAGCAGCTGCTGCTCGGCACGCCGCTCAAGATCCACCATCACATCGCACGCTCGCAGCTCTTCGATCCGCAGAACTGGTACGCGGTGATGAACGGCCCCGGCCGGCTCTTCGATTATCCGGAGGACGATGCCAAGCGTGCCGCGATGCTGCGCGCGTGGAAGCAGCTCGTCGCGGAGTCGCCCGGCGACTACCTGCACGTGCGGCTGCGCATCTTCATGGAGGTCCTCGGGCTCTCGCGCAAGCCACTGTTCGCTGCGGTGTGGCACACGCGTCGCGAGAGCTGGGCGGATCCACCGGACGTGCCGCTGCGTCCGACGCAGGAGGCGATCGGCGAGGCGCTCGACTGGATCGCGGCGCATGGGCTCGTCTTCCGGCCGTACCTGTACTTCTTCGGCGCGATCGGCCTGCTCGTGGCCCGCCGCCGTGATCGGTGGATGGTCGCCTTGCTGGCGAGCGCGCTCGTCTACGAGCTGACGTTCTTCCCGTTCGCGGCATCGGCCGATGTTCGCTATTCGCTATGGCTGATGACGATCGCGGTCATCGTGGCGATTCTTGCAATCGCGAAGGTCGTGGTAAGACGGCGCGCGACGAAGTGATGCGGGTGCTTGTCATCATCCCGGCCTACAACGAGGAGCACGCGTTGCCCGCGCTCCTCGGCGAGCTGCGTGCGCTGCCGAACCTCGATGCGCAGGTCACGCCGGTCGTGATCGACGACGGATCGACGGACGCGACGGCGAAGGTCGCCGAGGAGCATGGCGCGCGCGTGCTGCGGATGTGCAAGAACCTCGGCATCGGCGGCGCCGTGCAGTCGGGGATCCGGCTCGCGTTTCGCGAGGGCTTTGACTTCGCGGCGCAGATCGACGGCGATGGCCAGCACCCGCCCGGTGAGCTCGCGAAGCTGATGGGCGCGGCGGGCGATGCGGATCTCGTCGTCGGCTATCGCGACAAGGGACCGACCACGCTGCTGCGCCGGATCGGCAGCTGGTGGCTGCGCGTCGTGCTGCGCGTGACGACCGGCGTGAAGTGCAACGACCCGACGTCCGGGTTTCGGCTGTACGGGCCGCGTGCACTCGCGCTGTTCGACAGCGAGTATCCGTACGACTACCCGGAGCCCGAGGCGCTGGCGATCGCGCGCGCGCGCGGCCTGCGCGTCAACGAGGTGCTCGTGACGATGCGCGAGCGGCAGGGCGGGCAGTCGAGCATTGCCGGGTTCGCGGCGGCGTATTACGTGTTCAAGGTGACGATCGCGGTTGCGCTCGCGTACGTGCGGGCGCGCCTCAAGCCGAGGGACTGACGATGCAACAGGTGGTCGAGAACTACTGGATGTTCGGGGCGGTGTGCCTGGTGATCGCGCTCGTCTTGTTGCGGCTGTTGTTTCGCGAGCGCATCACGCTCCAGGGCAGCATGAGCTACCTCGCGTTCCTCGTGTTCCTCGGGCTGATGGCCGCGTTTCCGAATGTCACGCAGAAGATCAGCATGAAGCTCGGCTTCACGTTGATGTCGAACTTCTTCTTCTGCGCGGCGATCGCGGCTCTCGCCGTGCTCCACCTGCGCGCGCTCGTCACGCTATCGAAGGTTCACACGCGCTCGATCGTGCTCACTCAGGAGCTCGCGATCCTGCAAGAGAAGCTCGAGCGGCTGGAGCGACAGCAGGCGCAGCCGCTTCGCGCGGCGCAGGGTAACTGAGGTACGCGAGCCGCTTCGATTCGCGCCGCACGTGCGCGACGAGGTCGAGGATCAGGCCGGTCGCCATCGACACGACCGCGACGAGCCCGAGCGTGAAGGAAAAGATCGCCGTCGGGAACCGGCGCACGAGGCCGGTATCGAGGTACTCGAAGAAGACCGGCAGCGCGAGGAAGAACCCGACGAGGAAGAACAGCATCGCGATCAGCCCGAAGAACAAGAGCGGGCGCTCGTTGCGCATCAGGTTGATGATCGTGACGAGGATGCGGTAGCCGTCGCGGAACGTGCGCAGCTTGCTCGTCGAGCCGGGCGGCCGCTCCTTGTAGTTCGTCTCGATCTCGGCGAGCGCCATCTTCATCTGCATGGCGTGCACGGTCAGCTCGGTCTCGATCTCGAACTCGCGCGAGAACGACGGGAAGCTCTTCACGAAGCGCCGCGAGAACACGCGGTAACCGGAGAGCATGTCGTCGATCGCCGAGCCGAACAGCCAGGCGACGAGCCCGGTCAGCACCTTGTTGCCGAGGCGGTGGCCGGCGCGGTACGCGGCCTGGTGGACCTCGACGCGGCGTCCCACGACCATGTCGAGGTTGTCCTGAACCAGCTTTCCGACCAGCTGCGGCGCCACCGAGGCGTCGTAGGTGTCGTCGCCATCGACCATGACGTAGACGTCGGCCTCGATGTCCTGGAACATCCGGCGCACGACGTTGCCCTTGCCGCGGCGCAGCTCCTTGCGGACTTCCGCCCCGGCGGCGCGGGCGACGCCCGAGGTGTCGTCGGTCGAGTTGTTGTCGTAGACGTAGACGGTCGCGGTCGGCAGGCTGGCCTTGAAGTCGCGGACAACCTTGTCAATCGCGGCGGCCTCGTTGAAGCACGGCACCAGGACTGCAACACGAAGGCCGTCGAACACGGTCCTGTCTTGTAACACGGGGTTCGGGCATGATGCAGCCGTGCGAGCGCTGGCCGCACTGGTGCTGATGGCCGCGTGCGGCCAGGTGATTCCGGTCGCAGAAGGGCCGCGTCTCGCCGCGTCCGACGTGCTCGTCGTCGTCGCGCATCAGGACGACGATCTGTTGTTCATGCAGCCCGATCTGACGGAGGACGTGAAGGCCGGGCGCAGCGTGACGATCATCGACGTGACGGCGGGCGATGCGACGAACGGCATCGACTACGTCGAGGCGCGACAGCGCGCGCAGATGGCGGCGTACGGCGTGCTCGCCGGCGGCAACATGTGGAGCTGCGAGGGCATCGACCTCGCCGGTCACGTCGCCGTGCGGTGTCAGCTCGCATCGGCACCGGTGACGATCGTGTTCCTCGGCTATCCCGACGGCGGCATCGGCGGCGAGTTCCCGAGCAGCCTGCTCAAGCTGTGGGAAGGCACCGTGCCGTCGGCGACCACGATCGCGCGCGTGCCGGCGACGTACGATCGCGATGGCCTGATCGCGACGGTGGCGGACATCGTGACGGCGACCTCGCCGCGCGTGATCCGCACGCTCGACATCAGCGGCACGCACGACAGCGACCACACCGATCACATGATCGTCGGCGCGCTGACCGTGATCGCGACGGCGCAGGCCGCGAGCGACGCGCGACTGATCGCGTATCGCGGCTACAACACCGCAAGCGAGCCGCCGAACACCGCGGATGTGGTCGTCGCCGATGCGTCGATCGGTTATCGCGCGTACCAGGCGTGCATGACCGACTGCGGCGTCGCGTGCGGCACCGGCGCGTGCTCGACGATCACCGATGCGCGCTTCGATTCGTTCGTCCATCGCCGCTACGCCGTGTCGCGCCGCGTGACGCCACTCGCCGGCGCGCTCCGCAGTGCTGGCCGCTGCCTCGTCGCCGATCCGAGCGGCGCGCTGCTGCTCGACGACTGCGCGGGCGGCAATCTCGCGATCTCGACCGGCGCGCAGATCCAGATCGGCGACCGCTGCCTGCAAGGCGACGAGAGCGGCACGGTGTTCGCGACCGACTGCCTGCCGATCGCGCAGCAGCGCTGGCTCGTCGACGACGAAGGCCACGTGTTCCTCGGCATGCCCGCCGCGCCGGCGCCGCGGATGGATTACGACCACACGCTGTGCCTCGCGCCCGACGTCGATGGCGTGCGGGTCGCGCGCTGCGGCAGCCAGCTCGATGCGCGCTGGCAGCTCGTGCGCCCGCCGGTCGCGACGCCCGATGCGACGATCGCGCTCTCTCGCAGCGGCCGCGCGCGCCGGCTCGCCGATGTCTCCGGCGATGGCCTCGCCGATCTGTGCTCGGTCGAGCTCGGCGTCCTGACCTGCGCGCTCGGCGATGGCACCGGCGGCTTCGCACCCGCGGCGCCGATCGACACGACCCTCGCGCGGTTTGCCGTCGAGCCGGAGAGCCTCGTGCTCGGCGATGTCGATGGCGACGGTCGCGCCGACGCCTGCGGCCGCTCGACGAACGGCATCGCGTGCGAGCTCTCGACGAACGGCTACACGCCGGCGCCGTTCTCCACGGCGTTCGCGCGCACCGGGACCGCGAACCTCGATGATCGCTCGCTCGCGATCGTCGACGGCGAGATCTGCGGTCACTCCGCGGACGGCGCCGTGTGCGCGACGGCCGACGATGTCCACGTGCTCTCGAAGTGGCCGCAGCCGGGCACGCTCGTGTGGCCCGCCGCGCTCGACGGTGACGGCACGCCCGACTGGTGCATGGCGACGTCGAGCGGACCGCAGTGCGGCGTGTCGACACTCGCGCCACTCACCACCGACGGCGTGCCCTGGGGCTTCTCGCAGCGCGCGCAGGTCGAGGGCAGCCAGCCCGTCGACGGTCCGATCGAGTGCAACAAGAGCGCGCTCGCCGACATCGACGGCGACGGCCGCGCCGACCTGTGCATCGCGCTCGGCGGCACGATCGCGTGTGCGCGCGCGCAGGACAACGGCTTCGGCCCGCGCACCACGATGCTCACGGTGCCGACGAAGATCACGGCGCTGTGGCTCGGCGATCTCGACGGAGATGGCCGCGCCGACACCTGCGTCGACGACGGCACCAACGTCACGTGCGCGCTCAGCCCTTAGCGGTGATGCGGCGAGCCGCCGCGAGCGCCCGATAGATGTTGACGATCGCGTGCGCCTTCAGCTTCGCGGTCGCGCGCGTCACCACGCCGGCCTCGCGATAGCGCGCCGCGAGCGCCGCCGTCTCGTGCATCTGCACGACGTAGCCGCTGCCGCTCTTGCTCGTGTCGTACATGCGGAAGCACGCGATCGGCTCCGCGATGTACACGGGGTCGCCGCGCCGCGCGAGCCGCAGCCACAGGTCGTAATCGAACGCGTACTTCACGGCCGGATCGAGATAGCCGATCTCGTCGTGCACGCTGCGCCGCCAGAACGTCGTCATCTGCGACACGTAGTTCTCGGTCAGCAGGCGCGCGAACGTATGCCGCCGCGACCGGAAGTCCTTGTACGCGCTGACCCAGCGTCGCATCTCGCGGTCGTGCTCGTCGATGATCGTGCACCGCCCGTGCACCCACTCCGCCTCGGGATGCGCGCGGAACGCCGCCGCCACGCGCGCGAGCGCCCCGGGGAGCAGCGTGTCGTCGCTGTTGACCCAGCCGACGATGTCGCCGGTCGCGGTGCGCAGGCCCTTGTTGATCGCGTCGACCTGGCCGTTGTCGGCCTCGCTGCGCCACTGCAATCGATCGCCGTAGCTCTTCAGGATCTCGACCGTGCCGTCGGTCGATGCGCCGTCGAGCACGCGGTATTCGAGCTCGAAGTCGCCGGTCTGCGACAGCACCGAGTCGATCGTGCGCCGGATGAACCGCGCATGATTGAACGACGGCGTGATGATCGAGATCTTCATCGGACGCTCGCCGCGGCATCGAGCACCCGCTCCGCCACATGGCCATCGGCGCCGTAGAAGTAGCGATCGGTGAACGCGCGCCGTGCCTGCATCATCGCCGCGGTCGGAGCCAGCTTGCCGTCGAGCGCATCGCGCAGCTGCCGCGACAGCTCGTCGCGACTCGTCGGCAGCAACGCACCTCCGCTCGTGTGGATCGGCACGAGGCCCGCACGGTTTCGATCATGCGCCTCGCCCCAGCCGGCGTAGATCACCGGCTTCCTCGTCAGCATCGCCTCGATCATCACGGTCGACTGAAATCCCACGATGACGTCGGCCCGCACGATCAGATGACTCGCGGTGCCGGCGCCCGCCGTCACGCGCACGTTCGGCATCGGATCGGCGGCAAACTCCGCCTCGACCTCGGCGAGCTCGACCTGCTGCGGATGCGCCTTGATCACGACCTCGATATCGTCGCGTTCGCGCGCCAGCTCGCGCAGCGCCGCATGCGTCGCGTCGCGCAGCGACTTCCACGGGCGTTCCGGCAACGCCTCGGTCGTCCGCAGATAGGTATCGGCGTCGTACGTGAAGAACACGACGAGCTTCTTGCCTTCGGAGAGCCCCATCTGCGCTTTCGTCGGCCAGCGCGCCTCGTGGAAGAAGAAGTCCGACCGCGGCTGCCCGAGCACCTGCATCTTCGCCTCCGGCGCGCCGATCTTGCGCCAGAAGTCGCGCACGTTCGCGTTCCAGAAGTAGTACGCGTCGGCGATCGGCGGATAGCGCTCGGCCATCACGCGCGCGTGCTCGTCCATCAGCGCGCTCGGGGCGATCGTGCCTTCCTTGTCCTGCACGACGGTCGGCACGCCGAGCCCACGCAGCTCCTCGATCAGCGGCCGCAGGTAATAGAACGTATCGGCCGGCGTGATCAGCGCGTGCAGGCCAGTCTCCCGCACGAGCCGCCGCGCGAGCGGCCCCGCAACCGCGCGCTTGAACCGCTCGATCGACGACGCCATCGCGCCCTCGCCGTACACGCAGTTGAGGTCGCGCTGCTCCGGTGGAAAAAAGAAGTTGAGGTCCGTGAACAGCTGGAACGGGTCGAGCACCCACAGCGTGTGCGCCGTGTCGGCCGTGACCAGCGCGTCGACGTCGAGGTCGTAGCAGTGGTTGAAGATCACGAACGTCTTGCCGCCGGCGCGCCCCCGCTTGCGCGGACCCTCGCGGAAGAATCGACGCGTATACAGCTCCCTGCGAGCCGAACGCACCGCCCGATCGATCGACGGATGCAGCGCCTGCAGCCGCGAGATCGTGATCCCGCGCCCGCGCAGCCAGTCGATCACGTAAGCGGGTGCCTGCAAGCCAGCGTGATGTACCATGACGGCGTTGCCCGATCGCCTGCCCCTCCTCCTGACCCGGTACTTCCGCCAGTTCTGGGGCTACGTCGGTCCGCGCATGCTCGTGGTGATCGCGCTGACGATCGTCATGAGCTACGCCGAGGGCATCGGGCTCGCGCTGTTCTATCCGTTGTTTGCGACGTCGACCGGCGCCGCGGCCGAGCAGCCGTGGAACCCGATCTACGCACTCCTCCATGCGTTCGGCGTGGGCGCGACGCCGGCCGCCGTGCTGCCGCTGATCATGGGCCTCTACCTCGTGAAGGGGCTGCTCCAGTACGCGACGTTTCGCTACAAGTTCGCGCTGATCCGGCACGTCAGCCGGAAGCTGCGGCGCCGCGCGCTGACCGCGCTCAGCCACGCGGACTACCAGCACGTCGCCGGCACGAACGCCGGCTTCTACTCGAACTTCATCACGGGCGAGGTCAACCGCGCGGCCGCTGCGTTCGGCTACTTCGTGCAGTCGCTGTCGCCAGCGCTGTCGGCCGGCGTGCTGTTCCTGCTCGTGTTCATGCTCGACTGGCGGCTGTCGCTCGTCTGCATCGGCATGGGCCTCGTGATGGTCGGCCTGACGCGAGTCACCGGCTTTGTCGTGCGCCGGCACTCGATTGTCGTGACGAAAGAATCGGGCGTGCTCGCGGGCCTGCTGATCCAGATGCTGCACGCGTTCAAGTATCTGCGCGCGACCGGCTCGTACCCGCGGTTCGACGCGAAGGTCGAGGCGTCGTCAGAGAAGATCCTCGAGGCCGACTTCAAGGGCTCGACGGCGAATGCGTTCCTGCTCGCGATGTCGCAGCCGATCATGGTCGTGTTCCTCGGCGCGATCCTCTACTTCCGCGCGGTCGTGCAAGGCGCCGAGCTCGCGTCGCTGTTCGTGCTGCTGCTCTACTTCTTCCGCGTGATGACGGAGGTGTTCGTGCTGCAGTCATCGTGGCAGCAGTTCTGCGCGTACATGGGCTCGGTCGATCTCGTGCGCGACGCCACGGAGCAGACGGAGGCGCATGCAGAGCCGCAGGGCGGCGAGCCGTACGCAGGGCTCAAGCAGGCGATCGTCCTCCACAAGGTCGGCTTCGCGTACAAGACCGGCAGCCCCGTGCTCGTCGATATCGACCTGCGCATACCCGCCAACACGACGGTCGCATTCGTCGGCGGCTCGGGCGCAGGGAAGTCGACGCTCGTCGATCTGATCACCGGCACACTTCGCCCGACGCAAGGCAAGATCACGATCGACGGTCGCGACCTCGCCACCGTGGACCTCGCGCAGCTTCGCCAGCACGTCGGCTACGTCCCGCAGGATGCCGTCCTGTTCGATGACTCGGTCGGCGCGAACATCGCACTATGGTCTCCGCAGTTCACCGACGCACAGATCCGCGACGCCGCCGCACGCGCACGCTGCCTCGAGTTCATCGAGAAGATGCCGCAGCAGTTCGACACGCCGGTTGGCGACCGCGGTGTCAAGGTCTCGGGCGGTCAGCGCCAGCGCCTCGCGATCGCGCGCGAGCTGATCCGCTCGCCCGACATCCTCGTGCTCGACGAAGCGACCTCTGCCCTCGACTCGGAGTCCGAGCTCGCGATCCAGCGCTCGATCGATCAGCTCAAGGGCCAGATGACGATCGTCATCATCGCGCACCGCCTCTCGACGATCCGCAACTGCGACACGGTCTACGTCCTCGGAGACGGCAAGATCATCGAGCAGGGCGGTTTCGACGAGCTCGCAGCCCGTCCGGGCGGCCACTTCCAGCGCATGTGCGAGCTGCAGGAGCTGGCGCCCTGACTCGCGCTTGACAGCGCCGCCGGTCCCCGGCACCGTCGCCGACCATGTACTCGCTCGAAGGCAAGTCGGTCCTCGTCACCGGCGGCACCGGCTCGTTCGGCAAGCGCTTCATCGCGACCGCACTCGAACGCCTCAAACTGAAGCGCCTGGTCGTGTTCTCGCGCGACGAGCTCAAGCAGTTCGAGATGCAGCAGAAGATCGACGCGCCGATCCTCCGCTACTTCCTGGGCGACGTCCGCGACGAGGCCCGCCTGCACCGCGCGTTCGAAGGCATCGACGTCGTCGTTCACGCCGCGGCGCTCAAGCAGGTCCCGGCCGCCGAGTACAACCCGTTCGAGGCGATCAAGACCAACGTCATCGGCGCCGAGAACATCATCAACGCCGCCATCGACCACGGCGTCGAGCGCATCATCGCCCTGTCGACCGACAAGGCCGCCAATCCGATCAACACCTACGGCGCCACCAAGCTGTGCTCCGACAAGCTGTTCATCGCGGGCAACGTCTACGCGGGCGCGCGCCCGACCCGATTCTCCGTCGTGCGCTACGGCAACGTCGTCGGCAGCCGCGGCTCGGTCATCCCGTTCTTCCTGTCGCGCAAGAAGACCGGCACCCTGCCGATCACCGACCCGCGCATGACGCGCTTCTGGATCACGCTCCAGCAGGGCGTCGACTTCGTGATCGACTGCCTCGAGCGCATGCACGGCGGCGAGCTCTACGTCCCCAAGATCCCGTCGATGAACATCATGGATCTCGCGGCCGCGATCGCCCCTGAATGCAAGCACGAGATCGTCGGCATCCGTCCCGGCGAGAAGCTGCACGAGGTGATGGTGGTCGATGACGACGCGCGCAATACCGTCGAGATGCCCGACCGTTACGTGATCCTGCCGCAGTTCGACTACAGCTGGCTGACCCACTACGACGGCCTCAAGCGCTGCCCCGAGGGCTTCCGCTACGCCTCGGACACGAACGACCGCTGGCTGACGCGCGAGCAGCTGGTCGACATGACCCGCGGCATCACCGTCGAGGCGTAGTACGATCGGCGCGTGAAGGCGCCGGCGTTGGTGATCGCGATCACGGCCTGCGGGACGACGCCGGCGACACCGCCGCCCGCCCCGTGGACGAGCGGCACGCAGCTACGCGCGGAGCTCTACGGCGCGGCGGATGGCTTCGCGACGCTCGCCGGGCGCCATGACCTCGCGACGGATCTGATCTGCTACTTCGTGCCGGCCGACGGCAAGTTTGCGCCGTGCCCGCCACAGGTCGATTCGCTGTACGTCGAGTTCTCCGACGCGGCGTGTACGCAACCGGTGTTCCGCATGCACCCGGTCCCAGCGCCACGCTACATCCAGTTCGACGGCACCACGTACGACGTCAGCGAGGCGACGGTGCCGATGATCTACAGGCACGATAACGGCCCGTGCGTGCTCGACATTGCCAATGCGCCCGCGCTCGTGCCGATCCGCGCGATCCCGAACGATCAGGTGCGTCCCGAGCACCTCGTGCACGTGGTCGCCCCCACCTTCGCGTACGACGCCTATCAGAGTGCAGACGGATTCTCCGTTGTCAGTGGCCTCGATGGCGCTTCGACCACGGTCATCGACGATGCGACCACACGCCTGCGCAATGTATTTGCGGAGAGCGAAGGAGTACGCCGCCTGATCGGCGTGCACGACACGATGTTCGATCGCGACTGCGATGTGATCGGGACGGCCAACGGCATTCGCTGCGCGCCCCACGGAGACGCGATCGGCGCGATCTCCACGTATGTCGATCCGACCTGCCAGCAGCTGGGGCTGATCGCGAACGGCAATGGCCTCTACGTCAACGGTGCCGCGATGTACGACTGCAGTGGCGCGATCCAAACGACCTATGCGCACGGGCCTGGGCCGCAGCACGCCTGCATGCCCGTTGGAGCGGGCACGTCGTGCACGGACATCACGGATCAGATGGCCGCGTTGACCGAGACGCTCGACTAGCCGCGCGGTGGTACTCGATCACGTCGTCGAGGATCTGCGGTAGCCCGATCGCCGGCTTCCAGCCGATCGTGCGCCCGATCTTCTGCGTGTCGGGGACGCGGCGCGCTGTGTCCTCGAAGTCCGCCTCGTACACCTCGCAGTGCGGATGTACGTGATCAACACGGCCTTGCTCCCGTCGTCGGGCAGATGCTATGGAGCGGGAACCTTGGGCGGGCTCGAGACACCAGTCGCGCTGATGATGTTCAACCGGCCGGATCTGACGGCGCAGGTGTTCGAGGCGATCCGTGCGGCCCGGCCGAAGCGCCTGCTGATCGTCGCCGATGGTCCGCGCACGGACGCCGAGCGCGAGAAGACCGAAGCGACGCGCGCGATGATCAAGGTCGACTGGCCGTGCGAGCTCGAGACGAACTACGCCGAGCAGAACATGGGCTGCAAGCGCCGCGTCGGCTCGGGCATCAGCTGGGTGTTCGAGCGCTGCGAGGACGCGATCGTGCTCGAGGACGACACGCTGCCGTCGCCGTCGTTCTTCCCGTACTGCCAGCAGCTGCTCGCGCGCTACCGCGATGACGAGCGCGTGATGTGCATCGGAGGCCTGAACCTGGTCCCGAATCCGCACCCCCGCGGCCCCGAGACGTACTACTTCTCGCGCTACGGCGCCACGCATGGCTGGGCGAGCTGGCGGCGCGCGTGGAAGTTCTTCGACCTCGACATGTCCGCGTGGCCGGAGTTCAAGCGCTCGGGCCGGATGGCGGATCTGTTCCGGCGCCGCGTCGAGCGGTGGTTCTGGACGATCCTGTTCGACGCGCAGTACGAGGGCCGCATCTCGACGTGGGACTATCAGTGGCTGTTCGCGCGCCTCACGCAGGGCGGCCTGACGGCGGTGCCGAGCGTCAACCTCGTCAGGAACCTCGGTTTCCGCGCCGATGCCACCCACCACGACTTCAAGATGCCGAAGGCGTGGCGCGCCGCGCTCGAGCATCACGACCTGTGGGATCTCGTCGAGCCGCAGTACGTGCTGCCCGATCGCGAGATGGACGCCTACTACTTCGACGAGATCTGGAACCCGCGGGGCGCGCCCGGCGTCGCGTGGTTCGGGATCCGTGACTTCCGCGACAAGCTGCGTGCGCAGCGCTCTGCCCGCTGATGCGCGCGCTGTTCGTCTCGCTGTACTCGGACACGCCGCACTTCGAGACGGAGCTCGAGCTGATCGCGGATCTGCTCGATGCCGGCAACTCGGTCGACGTCTTGCGCTGCACGGGCGCGTTGCCGGCGTGCCTCAAGAACCCCGAGCATCGCGAGGGCTGGTGCGGGCTGTGCCGTTCGAAGATCGAGCGTGGGCTCGCGACGATCGCCTCGCCGCGGCTGCGCGTGTTCGACCTCGCGGCGACGGTGCCCGATCCGCGGTTGCCGGCGCGCTTCGCGTCGGCCGACGAGCTCAAGGCATTCACGCTCGACGGGCTCGAGCTCGGCCGCGGCGTCTACTCGACGATGTGCGGCCGCGCCGGCAAGGACACGCACTTCGATACCGTGCAGTGGGCGCCGCAGATCCGCAGCGAGCTCGAGGCCGCGTACATGGTGCTCGCCGGCGTGCGCGCGCACATCGCCGCCCGGCGCCCCGACCGCATCTACGTGTTCAACGGCCGTTTCGCTTCGACGTGGCCCGCGATCCTCGCCGCCGAAGAAGCAGGCCTGCCGTTCTTCACGCACGAGCGCGGCGGCTCGACCGATCGCTATCTGCTCCGCGAGCGCGCGCTCCCCCACGACATCGCGCTCAACCACGCCGAGATCGAGGCGGTGTGGGCCGCGGGCGAGCCCGATCGCGAAGCGCAGGCGCGCACGTGGTTCGAGGAGCGCAAGGCGGGTGTCGAGCGGAGCTGGGAGTCGTTCACGAAGGCGCAATCGGTGGGAAAGCTGCCGGACGGCTTCGATCCGGGCGCGCACAACATCGCGATCTTCATCTCGACGCTCGAGGAGTACGCATCGATCCAGGGCTGGGAAAACCCGCTCTATCCCGACGAGGTCGTCGGCCTCGCGCGCATCGTCGACGCGGTGCGCGACAAGCCGGTGCGCCTCTACGTGCGCGTGCACCCGCACATGAAGGGCATCGCGCGCGACACGAACTACCAGCTTCGCGAGTACTCGCGGCTCGCCGCGCCGAACCTGACGATGATCTGGCCGGAGTCGCCGGTCCATACCTACGCGCTGCTCGAAGCCGCGCGCGTCACGCTGACGTTCGGTTCGACGGTCGGCGTCGAGGCCTGCTACTTCGGCAAGCCGAGCGTGCTCGCCGGCCGCGCGCTCTACGAGCAGCTCGACTGCGCCCACGTCGCGCGCTCGCACGATGACGTGATTCGCATGCTGCTCGCGCCGCCGCCGCCGAAGCCACAGCTGGGCGCGCTCAAGTACGCGTACTGGGAGTCGCACCGCGGCACGAAGTACACACGCTTCCGGCCGATCGGCCTCTACGACGGCGAGTGGCTCGGCCGCCCGTGCCGCGCGTCACTGTCGGCGCGGCTGCAGAACATCGTGCTGTCGCGGCTCGGCCGCTAGTTGGTAGGATCGTGCCGTGCGGCGGCTCGTGTGGATGTTCGTGCTCGGGTGCGGAAGCAGCAATGGCTCCGCGCAGGCGCCGTGGACCAGCGGCTCGCGCATCGTCGCGACGACGTACGTGGCCGCCGATGGCTTCGTCACGCTCGCCGGGCGACGCGATTCGATGCTGGGCTACGCATGCGCGTTCGATCCAGCAAGCGGCACGATGATCGATTGCCCGCCCGCCTGGGAGGCGCCTGCCGGCTACGCCGATGCGGCCTGCACGATGCCGTTCTTTCGGAGCGGCTCGGGCGGTCCGTACGAGCGACTCGGCGACCGCTATTACCACGTGACGTTGCAGCAACCGGTCACGCTGTACGACGCGGCGGGCTCGTGGTGCACGCCGTTCCAGAACTTCCAGCCCCAACTCGTCGCCAACTCGGAGATCGACCCGGAGATGCTCGACCTGGGCTCGACCGTCCACTACATCGACGAAGGCATCGAGTATGCGGCACTCGAAACGCCGGACGGTTTCTCGGTCGTCACCGGGCTCGGCAGCGGCGATTTCGCGATGGACAGCACGCCGACGCGGCTCCAGAACGTCTACGACGAGCACGGGCCGGTGCGGCGACTGGTCGCCGTCCACGACACGGTGTTCAACCGCTGGTGCACGATCGTCCCCGCGACGATCGGCACGACCGTGTGCGTCCCGCGCAGCGACGTCTCGAGGCTGACCGCGCACTACCCGAACACGACGTGCAGCGGCACCGCGGTCGATCTCTCGGCGGATCCCGTCATGTACACGCGCGCCGCGCTGCCGCCGGACGCGTTCGCCGAGCAGTGCGACGTGCCGGTATCGATGCCGATCAGCGACCGCGGGCCGCAGAACGCGTGCGTCGTGAGCGACTTCACCGGCTACATGTGCCGCGACGTCACCGCGCAGCTCGCGACGCTCCAGGTCCGCTAGCCGCTACTCGACCGCGATCGTCATGGGCGCGATGTCGTTCGTGACATCGGCGCAGGCCACCCCGTCGGGGACCAGAGCGCACGTGCCCCCGGCCCCGATCCCGCTGAACCGGTAGCAGGGTTCCCAGCACGCATAGATCGTCGAGCCTGACGTGTACGCGCCCGGCGCCGCCAACGTCCGCTCGGCATCTCCTCGACCGCATGCCTGGTTCACCCAGCACGTGCCCGTGGGCGTGCCGGGCGTCGTGGCCGGCATGCACCTCAACGAGCCGCCGACATCGGTCGGCGTGCACGCGTACTTGTACTTCGTGTCGTAGATCCCGGCGGCACGCCACACGTGGCCGTTCGCGTCGTAGAGCTCGGTCAAGCGCGTCGTCGCGGTGACGTCCCATGCGGAGGTCGAAGGCGGATCGTGATCGACGATCACCGAGAACCCGTCCGCGGTCTCGAGCGCGCTGTAGTGCGTCTCGCCGTAGTGGTGATCGCTCGTGATTGGGGCATCGTCGGTCGGCCACATGCAGCCGGGAAACGTCGCTGTCGCCGGATCGAACGCGCAGTCCGAGCCGGTCTGATTGTCGTGCCAGCCGGCGAGCGCGCGGAGGTGGGTGCCGTCGAGCGACGGCGCATTGTCGGTGAAGATGCGCGCGCGCAGCCGCGATCCGCTCTCCCACGGAATCGGCCACGGGCCGAGCGACGCGTCGTTCATCGACCCGGTCGCGTCGGGCGACGTCGCGGGCGCATGGCTCGACGAGCACCCACACGCCAGCGCGACCACGACGACCCACCGCATTCAGGAACGATAGCAGAGTCAGGCGCGCGGCCACGTGCGTGGATCACATGCCGGGTCGCCGGCGAGGTCGAGCGTCGCGATCACCGCGCGGTGCTCGGCGGAGAGCTCCTCGCCCTTCGCGATGTCGACCGCCTCGTCGAGCTGCTCCTTGCGATCGATGCCGACGAGCACGTGATCGATAGCGCGGTGCTCGAGCGCGAAGCGCAGTGCGAGGCGCGTGAGGCCGTAGCCGTGGGCGACGATGCGCGCTCGGTCGATCGCGTCGCGGAGCGCGGGCAGCGGGGGCAGCTCGCGGCCCTCGTCGGTGAGCGCGCCTTGCAGGAGGACGGAGCGGACCGCGGTCGTCGTGCGACCGGCGAGCGCGGCGACCACGCCCTGGTTGAGGAGGTTGAACTCGCACTGGATCACGTCGAACAGGCCGGAGGCGGCGGCGGCCTTTGCGTCCGCGATGCCGTAGGTCGTCGCGCCGAGGCGTTCGACGCGCGCATCTCCGCGCAGAGCGGTCCACGCGGCGGTCCAGGCGGCGTCCTTCGCGAGCGCGGCGGTCCAGTTGTGCCACTGCAGCAGCTCGACGCGCTTGCGGCGAAGGCGGGCGAGCGAGGCATCGAGCGACTGCGATGGATCGCCGGCGGCGACCTTCGTCCACACGCGGCCTCGCGTGCCGAGGATCGCGCCGAGCCGGGCTTCCGAGTCGCCGTAGGCGGGCGCGGTGTCGAACGTGTCGATGCCGAGGGCGAGCGCGCGCTCGACGAGCTTGCCGGCGGCGGCCTCGGACGGCGCGGTGTTCGCGGGGCCGCCCGGGCGCGGCAGGCCGTACGACATGCCGAGCGAGGCGGCGCCGAATACGAGCTTGGACGTCAGCTCAGGCACGGCGGAAGACCAGCTCGTTGACCTTGCCGAGCGTCAGCTCCGCGACGACGTTCGAGTCGAGCGCGAAGCGGAGCGTGCGCATCGCGTCGGCGTAGGCGGCGAGCGTGCGATCGATATCGGCATCGGTGTGGGACAGCGAGATGAACTGGCTGCCCGAGAACAGGATGCCGCGGCGGAGCATCTCCTGCTGGAAGAGCGTCTTGAGCTCGAGGCTCTTGTACGGGGCGTGATCGGTGAACGTGACGACCGTCCACGGCGGCATGCCGGCGCAGTCGGTGATCGCGGCGAGATTGTGTTCTTTCGCGAGCGCGCGGTAGCCGTCTTGCACGCGCTTGCCGAGGCGCCAGCAGTGCGCCCAGTAGTCGTGTTTCTCCATGACGTCAAGCGTGGCGAGCGCAGCCGCGATCGCAGTCGTCTCGCCGCCGAACGTGAACGAGAAGAAGATCTCCTCGAACGGTTCCATGAACTCGCGCGTGCCGGCGACGACCGAGATCGGGACGCCGTTCGCCATGCCCTTGCCCATCGAGCACAGGTCGGGCGTCACGCCGAAGTATTGCTGGGCGCCTCCGCGTGCGTAGCGGAAGCCGGTGATCACCTCGTCGAAGATCAGGACCGCGCCGTGCTTCGTCGCGAGGTCGCGCACGCCCTGCAGATAGCCGGGCTTCGGCTCGACGGCGGCGACCGGCTCGAGGATCACGGCCGCGCATGGCGTGTTCGAGAGCAGCGCATCGAGCGCCGGGAGGTCGTTGTACGGGAACGGTTTGGTCAGCGCGAGGATCTCCTCGGGGACGCCGCGTGCGCGGATGCCGTAGCTCGCGTCGATCGACCAGTCCTGCCAGCCGTGGTAGCCGCAGCGCGCGACGTGCTTGCGGCCGGTCTTCGCGCGAGCGGCGCGGATGCAGGCGCTGGTCGCGTCGGAGCCGTTCTTGCCGAAGCGCACGCGCTCCGCGCACGGCACCAGCGAGGTGATGCGCTCGGCGAGCGTGATCTCGAGCGGGTGCATCAGCGAGAACGACGTGCCGGTCGCCATCTGCTTGGTGACCGCGTCGACGACCTCGCGGCGCCCGTGACCGAGCGTGACCGCGCCGAGGCCCATCGGGTAGTCGATGAGCTCGTTGCCATCGGCGTCCCACACGTGCGAGCCCTCGCCGCGAACGAGGTACTTCGGGCCAAACCCGTCGACGAACTGGTTCGGGCCCTTCGACAGCGTCTGCGTGCCGGCCGGGATCAGCGCCCGACCCTTTTCCCAGAGCGCGTTCGACTTCTCGATCTTCGGGCGCGGCGCCTGCGCTTCGAGGTCTTTGAGGTAGGACGCGATCGCTCCTTCATTGCGTTGAGTCACGGTGCACCGCTGCGCGAGGTCGCGCTGTTGTGAGAGAACCCGGCGGAGGTCCGCGAGGGTCGGGAACGCGACGCCCGAGGCCGCAACGAGCGCGGCGACGTTCTCGAGGTCACGCGGGAGATCGATCGTGAGCCGCAGGCGCGATTCGTCACCGGCGGGATTCGTGAAGTTGCCGAGGCGGAAGCGCGCGGGGTTCTCGCGCAAGAAGGGCGTCACGTGCTCGCGCTGGTGGCCGGGGCGCGCCTCGCGCAGCGCGGTCTCGAGCGCCGACATGCGGCAGATCTCGATGTCGAGCCCGTCGGGGTACGTCGGCGGCGAGACGTTGGAGAGGTAGTCGAGCTGCGCGGACTCGAAGTGCGCGAGCATCGCGTCGAGCGTGTCGGGATCGACGAGCGGGCAGTCGCCCGTGATGCGCACGACGACATCCGGGGACGCCAGCCGCGCCGCCTCGACGAAGCGCGTGAGCACGTCCTCGAGGCTGCCGCGATAGACGCGGAAGCCATTGGCCTCGACGATCTGGGCGAGCTCGGCATCGTCGGGCGAGGTGCTCGTGGCGAGCAGGACGTCCGAGACGCGCTTCGCCTTCGCGAGCCGCTGGAGGATGTAGACGGCGACCGGCACGCCCGCGAGCGGCGCGACGACCTTGCGCGGGAACCGCGTCGACGACATCCGCGCCTGCACGACGGCCGCGACCTTCACGACGCGCCCTCCGGGTACGGAACGATCCGCCGCTCGCAGCGCAGCAGCGCGACCCCGTCGTGCTCGGCATCGACGAAGCCGTGGAAGCCCGCCTGCTCGAACGCGCGCAGCGATGCGGTGTTTGCGGGCTTGATCACGGCGACGAGGCGGACGGCCTTCAGCTGGTCGCGCGCGTACGCCTCGCCGGCGCGCAGCAGCGCGAGCGCGTAGCCCTGGCCGCGATGCTCGGGCGCGACGGTCAGCGAGATCTCGAACGACGCCGGCCCCTCGCGATCGAGCCGCACGGTGCCCTGATCGCAGACGAGCAGTACGCGGTCCGGCGACGCCAGCGCCTTACTCAGGAACGCGGCGTGCTGCTCGGGCGTGACCGCATCCGGCGTGATCGAATTCGCGCGCGTCGCCGGATCGTTGCGCCAGGCGAGGAGGCGCGCGGAGTCGTCGGCGGTCGCGCGGCGCAGCGTGAGGGTCTTCGCCTCGCGCTCGGGGCCGACCATGTCGAGCGTCATCGGCGTGGCCGCATCGAGGTCGCGCGACGCGACGTGCCCGAGGATCGCGTCGAGATGCCGCGGATGCAGGCCGTTCGACGGGCGCACGCTGCGCACGTTGCGGCAGGTCAGCGTCTCGCCAGCTTTGAGGGGCGCGCTGACGAACAGCGACCGGCGGAACGCCGTCGACGCGACCTCGTCCTCCGACGGTCCGAAGCGCGGACGTCCCATCGCGGCCGTCGTCGTGCGCACGGCATCGACCATCGCCTTGAACTCGGCCGGGTCGAGCGAGAAGAACGAGTCGGGCCCGCCGATCGAGCGATCGAGGATGAAGTGCTTCTCGATCACCTTGGCGCCGAGCGCGACGCTCGCGATCGCGACCGTGTTGTCGCGCGTGTGATCGCTGAGGCCGAGCACGACGCCGAGCTCGCGCAGCGTCTCGTAGGCGCGCAGGTCCATCGCCTCGGGGCGCGCCGGATACGTCGACACGCAGCGCAGCACCGCGAGCTGATCGTTGCCGGCCTCGCGGCACAGCGCGAGCGCGGCGCGAATGTCCTCGAGCGTCGCCATGCCCGTCGACAGGATCATCGGCTTGCCGGTCCGCGCGATCGTCTCGACGAGCGTCAGGTCATTGAGCTCGAAGCTCGCGACCTTGTGGCACGGCACGCCGAGCTTCTCGAGGAACGCGACGGCGGTCGGATCGAACGGCGTCGAGAAGCACTCGAGCCCGCGCGCCTTCGCCGCCGCCATCAGCTCCGCATGCCACTCCCACGGCGTCATCGCCTCCGCGTAGAGGTCGTGCAGCGTGCGTCCCGCCCACACGTTCTTTGTCTTGACGACGAACGGCGCCGCGTCGCTCTTCAGCGTCAGCGTATCGGGCGTGTAGGTCTGGAGCTTGATCGCATCCGCGCCCGCATCGGCGGCGGCCTCGATCGTCTTCAGCGCGAGGTCGAGACGCTGGCCGTGGTTCGCCGACAGCTCTGCGATGATGAACACCGGGTTGTCGCCGCCGACCTCGCGCTGGCCGATGCGAAACGTCCTCACGCGATCCCCCGCAGCGCCGCGCACACGCGAAACGCGCCGCGTCCGTCGATCACGTCGGGTCCCTTGCGTTGCATCTTGCCGCGCCAGATCTGGTCGTACATCACCGACGTCACGATTGCACGCAGCGACTCGGCGCTGACCGCATCGCGCGCGAGCGGGATTCCGATGCCGAGATCGCCGAGCGATTCACTGACCGCGAGCTGGTTGTCGGCGATCGGGACCGCGATCATCGGCACGCCGCACGCTGCGAGCTCCCAGCACGTGCCGCCCGCCGCGACGATCGCGAGCTCCGCCCACCGCATCTGGCCGGCGATGTCCTGCAGCCACGGCACGACCTCGATCATCGCCGCCGCGTCCGCCGGCGCCTCCACCTGCTTCGCGTTCGCCGCCCCGACGACGACGCGCACGTGCAGCCCGCTGACCGGCGCCAGTGCCTCGATCGCGACGGGCGCGAGGTTCGCGGGATCGGCGCCCCCGAACGACACGAGGATCCGCCGCGCGGTCTCCGGCACCGAGCGCGCGTGCGCGACCGCGCGGAACTCGCGACGGATCAGCGTGTACTCGCGCCCGAGCAGTAACAGGCCGCGCTTGCCCGCATAGAGCTCGGCGCGAGCACCGGCGTTCTGGTTGAGGATCACGTCGGCGGCGTCGGTCGCGCTCTCGCCGCGATCGTCGAGCACGAGCACGTGCACGCCCGCGTTGTGGAGGTCGTGCTGGTAGTGCGGGCCGATCTCGTAGCCGTCGATCACGGCGAATCGCGCGCCAACCTCGCCGGCGAGCGCGACCGTCTCCTCTGAGCCGGCGACCGCAACGACACGGCATCCAAGCTGTGCGATCCGCGCCTCGATCGGTACCGGCAGATCCGCCGACGCGAACACGACGCGGCCGCCGAGCTCGATCCACGCCTCGGCGAGCGCGATGCAACGCATGACATGCCCGACACCGATCGCGGGACCCGCATCCGCGCGCACGAGCAGCACCTCGTCGCCGAACGCGGGATCCGGTTCGACGGTGCGGACCTCGCCGGTGATCGAGCGTGGCATCTACCCGCTCACGATCGTGCCGAGCGTCGCAACAACGCGCTCGACATCACCATCCGTCAGCGCCGGATACATCGGCAGGCTGAGACAGCTCGCGTAGTACGCGTCGCAGCCGGGGAACTGCTGCCCGGCGACGAACGGCGCGTAATCTGGGTGCGCGTGCACTGGCACGTAGTGCACCTGCGCGAAGATCGCGGCGTCGCGCAGCGCCATGTACACGGCCTTGCGGCGCGCGGCGATCGCCTCGAGCGACGGCCCCGAGAACCGGACCACATAGAGGTGATACGCGCTGGTCACGCCGTCGCGCACGCGCAGCGGAACGAGCTGGCCGACAAAGGGCGCCTTCGCGAACGCCGCGTCGTACTGCGCCGCGATCTGCCGGCGCCGCGCGAGGAAGCCGGGGAACTTCTTCGCCTGCGACAGCCCGAGCGCGCACTGCAGATCGGTCAGCCGGTAGTTGTAGCCGAGCGACTGCTGCTCCTGATACCAGGGCCCATCGTTGCGCGTCAGCCGCTGCGGATCGCGCGTGATGCCGTGCGTGCGCAGCTCGCGGAGCTTGGCATCGAGCGCCGGATCGTTCGTCGTAACCGCGCCGCCCTCGCCGGTCGTCAGGTGCTTCACGGGATGGAACGACAGGATCGCCATCTGCGTGTGCGCACAGCTGCCGGCGCGATAGCTGCGACCGCCGTGCGTGTACTCGGCGCCGAGCGAGTGCGCCGCATCCTCGATCACGACGGCGCCGTGCTTCGCGATCGCGGGCAGATCCGCCACCGCGCCTGCGAAGTCGACGGGCACGATCACCTTTGGCCGCACGGCTCGCACCGCCTCGTCGAGCGCGCGCAGCGACATCAGGCCGGTCTCGGCGTCGATATCGACCATCCGCGGCGTGCCGCCGCAGTAGCGGATGCCGTTCGCCGACGCGACGAACGTGTTCGTGCTCGTCACGCCGACGTCGCCCGGCCCCACGCCCGCCGCGAGACACGCGAGGTGCAGCGCCGCCGTGCCGCTCGACATGGCGACCGCGAACTTCGCACCCGTGATCTCGCACAGCGCGGCCTCGAACTTCGCGACGGTCGGGCCCTGGGTCAGCCAGTCATCGCCGAGCTGCTCGGCGACCGCGGCAATATCGTCGGCATCGATGAGCTGTTTGCCGTAGGGGAGCGGTTTCACGACGCTGGCAAAGACTATCGCATTTTAGTAGGGTCGCCTGGGTGTTCGGGGTCCTCGCGCGCGTGAAGCACATGCGCAACGTCCGCGCGATCGATGCGTGCGGTGCGAACACGCGGTTCTCGGGCACGGCCGACAAGCGCGCCGCCGGGTCGCGCATCGCGATCGGGCGCGACTGCTTCGTCGAGGGCACGCTCGTCACCGAGACGGCGGCCGCCTCGGTCGTGCTCGGCGACAACGTGTTCGTCGGCGCGGAGACGCTGCTCGCGGCCGCCGCCGGGATCGTCGTCGAGGATGACGTCCTGATCTCGTACCAGTGCCTCGTCACGGATGCCGACAACCACTCGCTTCGCTACAGCGAGCGCAAGGATGACCTGCGCCGCTGGCTCGCCGGCAAGCACGACTGGAGCCGCGTCGCGAAGGCGCCGGTGCGCATCTGCCGCGGAGCGTGGCTTGGCGCGCGCGTGATCGTGACCAAGGGCGTGACGATCGGCGAGGGCGCGGTCGTGGGCACGGGCAGCGTGGTGACGAAGGATGTCGCGCCGTACACGATCGTCGCCGGCAATCCGGCGCGCGTGATCCGCGAGCTCGGTCCCGATGAGCGCTAGCTGCCGGCTGTGCGGAGGAGCGGCGGCGCCGGTCGGGCGCGCGATGCTGCTCGGCCGCGACGTCGAGTACCGGCTGTGCGCGCGGTGCGAGCTGCTGCAGACCGAGTCACCGACCTGGCTCGCCGACGCCTACGCCGACGCCATCTCGCACCTCGACACCGGCGCCGTCGCGCGTAATCGCCTGACCGCGCAGCTGACGGCCGTCGTCGCGCGGCTCGTCGGTGCGCGCGGCCCGTGCCTCGACTACGGCGCCGGCCACGGCGTGTTCGTGCGGATGATGCGCGACCTCGGCTTCGACTTCCGCTGGTACGACACCTACGCGCAGAACCTCTACGCCGGCGGCTTCGAAGGCACGCCGACCGACCATCACGCGATCGTCACCGCGTTCGAGCTACTCGAGCACCTCGCCGACGTGCGCGGCGACATCGACGCGATCTTCGCCGGCGCGCCCGATCACGTGCTCGTCGGCACGCTGCTGCATCACGGCTGGGATCCCGCGTGGTGGTACCTGCTTCCCGAGACCGGGCAACACGTCGCGTTCTACTCGCCGGTGACGCTGCGCTTCGTCGCCGAGCACGTCGGCTACGACGTCATCGTCGGCCCCGAGTACTCGCTGTTCTCGCGCCACGCGCCCGGCGCCGTGAAGCGCGCGGTGCTCCAGCGCCTGCTCGCGCGGCCGTCGCTCGCGGGCATCGTGCCGGGCCGGCTCGTCGCGCGCGGCTCGCTCGTGCAGCCGGATCACGAGGCGATCCGTCAGAGCCGCTTGCGCAAGAGCGACACGCCGTAGCGCTCGCCATCTGCGACGCTCGCATCGAGCTCGCGGCCGTGACTCGTCAGCAGCGCGACCGGCTGATACAGCTCGCTCGCGAGGAACAGCTGTGCGTAGTCCTGCTTGAACGTCATCACGCCGGCATCCGGCAGGTGGTGATAGACGTTTCGCGCCGGACGCCACGGATGGAAGTCGCCGAGCACGAGGTGGCCGCCGTCGGCGACGACGCGATCGATCTCGGCGGCGCATCGCAGGAGGTTCTTGCGGTCGATCCAGTGCAGCACGAAGTTGACGATCACGAGCTCGAACGTCTGCTCGACCGGTAGCGCGCGCGCCTCGCCCTGGTGAAACGTGACGTGAGAAAACCGCTGCGCTCCGTCGGCGATCGCCGCCGCGCTCGGTTCGATCGCGACGCCGCGCGCACCCGTCCGCTTCGCGAGCTCTGCGACGCGATATCCGTTCGCGGCGCCGATCTCGAGGATCGACCGCGGCCTCAGCCGGTACAGCTCGACGAGCCGCGCCGGGATGTCATCGGCCGGCAGCTCACCGAGGACGTGCTTGTTCCGCTCGAACCAGCGGTCGGCCTCGCTCGCCGTGAAGATCTCGTCCTGCGTCGGCACCGCGCGCAGGCTACCACGCGGCCTGCGCGGCCATCGCGTCGCAGGTACGATGCGCGCGTGAACGTCCTGCACGTCTGCGGCATGTACGTGCCCGCCACCGAGTGGGGAGGCACGACGACGGCCGTCGCGGCATACGCCGAGGCGCTCGCGCGGGCGGGGGTGCGCGTCGAGGTGTTCACGACGACCGCGCGCGGCAATGCCTCGCTGCCGCCGATCGAGCCGGGCACGCGCGACGTCAACGGCGTGCGCGTCACGTACTTCCCCGCCGCCGCGAAGCGTCAGTCGTTCATCGCGCCCGCGATGGTGCCCGCGCTCGCGCGCCGCCTCCGCGACTTCGACGTCGTCCACACGCACATGCTGTGGGCGTTCCCCGGCATCGCGGTCGCACGGCTCGCCGATCTACGGCGCGTCCCCTACGTCGTCACGCCGCACGGCAGCCTCGATCCGTGGGCGCTCTCGCAGCGGCGCTGGATGAAGCGGCTGTTCCTGCTCGCGTCGGAGTACCGCACGTTGCGCCACGCCGCGCGCGTCCACTACACGGCCGAGGCCGAGCGCACGAGCGTGCCGCGCGAGCTGCAGCGCCTGCCGAGCGCGGTGATCCCGAACATCGTCGACGCGACGCGCTTCACGGCGGGCGACCCGGGTGCGAGCGACGACATCCTGATGCTCGGCCGCATCCACGAGATGAAGGGCTTCGACGCGATGATCCACGCGCTGCCCGCCGTCGTCGCGGCTCGCCCGCGCGCGCGACTCGTGATCGCGGGCCCCGACGAGGCCGGCTATCGCGCCGTGGTGGAGCGGATGATCGACGCGCACGGCGTGCGCGCGAAGGTTCACTTCACCGGCCACGTCGATGCGGCAACGCGCGCGCAGCTGTTCGCGTCGAGCGCCGTGCTCGCGCAGCCGTCGTATCGCGAGAACTTCGGCATGGCGGTCGCGGAGGCGATGGCGGCGGGGCTGCCGGTCGTCGTCTCGGACCGCGTCAACATCTGCGACGAGATCACGGCCGGCGACGCCGGCATCACGGTGCCCCGCGAGCCGGTCGCGCTCGCGCGCGCGCTGATCGACGTGCTCGCGGACCCGGCGCGCCGGCGGCGGATGGGCGCGAATGGTCGCCGGCTCGTCGAGCAGCGCTATGCGCCGGCCGCCGTCGCCGCCGAGCTGATCGCGATGTACCAGGCGATCCGTCGCTAGCGCGCGCGACGACGTGCTGCTACGAGGCGCGCCACACGCCGAGGCGCACCGCGAGCCAGAACGCGCCCATCGTCGCGACGCCCGCATACATCGCGGCGCGGTCGACGATCCCGAGCTCGCCGGCGTACTTGCGCTTGACCATCAGCGCCTCGCGGATGTGCGGGCCCATCGCGGCGACGCTCTTCGCGTCCTGGTGGTACCGAGCGACCGCGATCACCTGCGGCACGAAGCGCGTCTTGCGCGCGGCGCCGAACAGCCGGATCCACAGCTCGTAGTCCATCGCGTAGTGCAGCGATTCGTCGACGCCGCCGACGTCGAGGAACAGCTGGCGCCGGAACACGAGCGACGGCTGCAGCACGAAGCTCGCCGGGTGCGTGATGATCTGCGTGACGTCGCGAACGGCGTGCGCGCGATAGGGACCGATGGGCGCCCCGCGCTCGTCGACGCGCTCGCCGTGACCGTATGCGATGTCGACATCGGGCTCGGCCTCGAACGCATCGACCAGCGCGCGGATCGCATGCGGGCTCGCGTAGTAGTCATCGCTGTTGATCCACGCGACGAGCTCGCCCTTCGCCATGCGCACGCCCTTGTTGATCGCGTCGGACTGGCCGCGATCGGGCTCCGAGACCCAGCGCACGCGGTTACCGTAGCTCTTGAGGACCTCGCGCGTGTCGTCGGTCGAGAGGCCATCGACGACGACGATCTCGCTGTCCTCGATCTGCTGCGCGAGGCAGCCGTCGATGCACTGGCG
>JAFAOG010000113.1 GCA_019237945.1 Deltaproteobacteria bacterium
CGAGCGCGACCTTGCCCTTGATGCCGCCCTCGGGCTGCAGCACGAGCTTGAGATCCTTCGTGCCGGTCTCTGCGACCGTGCCTTCCGTGGTGCCGCGGCGGCCTCGGCTCGCGGCCTGCGAGCGCATCGCCGTCACCATGTAGCTGCCGGGCGCGAGGCCGGTGAGCGTGAACTTGCCGGAGCCGTCGGTCAGCTCCGACGGGAAGCCGCGCATGCGGAAGTTCTGGAAGTCGCCCATGCCGCGCTGATCGCGGAAGTTCGGGCCCGCGGAGACCTGCACGCCCTCGACGGGCTGTCCCTGCGGATCGACGACGATGCCGCTGATCGTGCCGGTGATGTCGATGACGAGCTTGACGTTGCCGACGTCGCCGTTCGTCGTGTCGACGTCCTCGTTCTTGCTCGCGCCGGTCTCGTGCATCGCGACCGCGACGAGCTCGTGACGCGGCAGGCCCTTGAGCTCGAACGCGCCGTTGCCGTCGGAGTACGCCTGGCGCGGCGGCTCGAAGATCATCCCGCGCCGTGACGACCGCCCGATGCGGACGCGCGCGCCCGCGACCGGCTTGCCCTGCGTATCGACGACGGTGCCGCGCACGGTGGCGCCCGCCCCGACGGTGATCGTGATGCCGGTGTGCTCGTGCTTGCCGTCGAGCGTGACCATCGTCGACTGCCCCGGCGCGAAGTCGGGATGCGATGCCGCGAACCGGAACGAGCCGCTCGGCAGCGCCGCGAACTGGAACGCGCCGTCCTTGCCCGAGGTCACCGCGTCGTAGCGATCGTCGGCCTGCTGGCTCCAGTCACTCGCGCCGTGGAACGTCACGCGCGCGCCCGCGACGCCAGCGCCCTTCTCGTCGACGACGCGGCCCGCGACCGGTGCGCCCGGCATCAGGATCAGCTTCACCGTGTGATCGCCCGCGCCGACCTGCAGCCACTGCAGCGTGCGCGCGAGGCCGTCGGCCCATGCCGCGACCTGATAGCCGCCGGGAACGACCGCGTCGAAGGTGGTGGTGCCGGCCTTCGTCGTCTGGCGCTGCGAGTCGGTGCCGCGCAGCTCGACCGTCGCGCCGTCGATCGGCTTGGAGTCGCCCCCGACAACGGTGACCGTGACCTTCGCTCCCGGGCGCAGGTGGAGGACGACCGGATCGGATCTTTCACTGAGGCGCGCCGTCACAGGGCCCGCGATGCCCTGCTTGGCGCGCGCGGTGAGCGTGTACGGGCGGGCCACGAGCGCGTCGAACGCGAAGCTGCCGTCGGCCTCCGTCGTCGCCGTGCGCGGCGGATTGCTCGACAGCGTCACCGTGGCTGCCGCTACTGGATGGTCGTCAGCATCGACGACTTGCCCCTCGAGACGCAGCGAGCCCTTCGGGTCGTCGTCGACGAGCACGCTCGGTTGTGATTCGCGGTCGTCTGGAGCGCCTCGCTCGGGACGCGCGCGATCGCCGGGCGAGGTGTGCGGAGTCTGCACAGCTGCCGACTCGTGTGAGGAATGGCGCAGCAACAGCGCCCACAGCGCCACTGCAGCGACGACGACAGCCGCGATCACGGCGAGCACCCGCTTCCGCATCGCCGCGCAGTATGGCCCGGATCACGGCCCGCCGCGCGATGACTCGCTTATTGTGCAGCCTCGGGGTTCTGCGATAGAACCACGGTCACCATTACGAGGGGATTTTCCATGGCCTTCCGTCCGCTTTTGCTCGCGTCTGTCCTGATTCCTGCGTCGTTCGTCGCCTGCGGTGGCAGCGATGGTCAGCCGACCCCCGAGGGCGCGCACACGCACTACGTTGCGAACAAGATCTTCGTGCCCACGTCGAGCACCGAGAGCCGCGAGTACGGCCTCGATCTCAACGGTGATGGCACCGTCGACAACCAGCTCGGCGCCACGCTGGCGGCTCTCAAGTCGCAGGGCGGCTTCGACATCCAGAAGACGATCGACACGTCGGTCAACGACGGCAGCATCATCCTGCTCGTCGACTTCCAGACGAAGAGCTTCACCAGCTCGTCGGCGTCCGGCATCCAGGTGTTCCTCGGCGACATGCCGAACCCGCCCGCGTGCGCCGGCTCGGCCGACACGACCTGCGGCAAGCACCTGACCGGCACGGCGTCGTTCGGCATCTCGGCGACGAGCCCGACGAACGCGGCGCTCGCCGGCAAGATCGTCGGCGGCACGTTCACCGGTGGCCCCGGCAAGCTCTCGCTGCAGATCGCGCTCGGCGGCAACATGCCGATCCAGCTCGACCTGATCGGCGCGCGCGTCAAGGCGTCGGGCATCACGGACACGACGATCGGCAGCGGCACCTCGGGTGGCGCGATCTTTGCCGGTGCGATCAGCAAGGACGACATCGACAACAAGGTCATCCCGGCCATCCCGCCGCAGCTGAAGACCACGATCGAGCGCGACTGCAACATGCTGACGATGCCCCCGGGCTGCGGCTGCACCAGCGGCTCGACCGGCGCGACGATCATCAGCTTCTTCGACGCGAACCACGACTGCATGGTTACGCCCGAGGAGCTGAAGATGAACAGCCTCGTGATGTCGCTGCTACAGCCGGACGTGACGATCGACGGCGTGATGGCGCTGTCGCTCGGCATCAAGGCGACGGCGGTCGGTGCGACGTTCACGGTCGCGGGACAGGGCTCGGGCGCGTAGTCGCAGCGAGGTGCGCGGCACCGACGAGCCCGGCGTCATCGCCTAGCTCGGCCTGCACCACCGAGAGCGGCCCCCACGAGGGGCCGTTCGTCGTTTCGGCCATGTGCTGCTTCACGAGCGCGACGAGCGCGGGCGTGCGCGACAGGACGCCGCCACCGAGCACGAGCCGCTCGCAATTCAGTAGCGACACTGCGTTGCCGAGCGTGATCGAGAGCAGCGGCGCGAGCTCGGCCCACAGCGCACTCGCCCACGGATCGCCGGCGGCGGCGAGCCGATCGACATCGGCGGGGGTGCCCGCGGTGCCGGTCTCGCGCGCGATCCGCGCCAGCAGGTAGCTGCCGCCGACGTACGCCTCGATGCAGCCGCGCTGGCCGCACTCGCACGGCGCCGCCTCGCGATCCCAGCGCACCTTCGTATGGCCGATCTCGCCGGCGCAGTTCGTGACGCCCTCGACGAGCGCGCCGTTTGCGATCACGCCGCCGCCGATGCCCGTGCCGACATACACGCCGAGCACGTCGCGACAGCCGCGCGCCGCGCCCGCCACGTGCTCGCCCCAGATGATCGCATTGACGTCGTTGGTGACGGTCAGCGGATAGCGGTCGCCGAGGCGCGCCGCGAGCAGCCGGCCGAACGGCACGTCGCGCCAGCGCAGGTGCGGCGAGTTGGCGACGGTGCCCTCGCGGTCGGACAGCATCGCCGCGATGCCGATGCCGACGGGCGCACCCGGCGAGAGCCGCTCGACGACGCGCGCGACCTTGGCGACGATCGTCTGCGGATCGCGCGGCTCGCCGACGGGCTCTCGATGATGCTGCTCGATCGTCGACGAGGTCAGCTCGACGCGCGCGGCGCGCAGGTTCGAGCCCCCGAGGTCGATTCCCACCGCGTGCTGCGCCGACATCGCGCGCTACTTCGCGGCCGCGATCTCGCGTTCGATCCGCGCCTTGATCTCGGCGAGCCGCGCCTCGCTATCGGCCTCGCAGCGCATGACGAGCGCAGGCTGCGTGTTCGACGCGCGCACGAGCCCCCAGCCGCCCTCGAACATCGCGCGCACGCCGTCGATGTCGACGACCTGCTTGACGTCCGGTGCGCTCTTGAGCGCCTTCGTCACCGCCGCGACGACGGCCTGCTTCTTGTCGTCGGGGCAATCGACGCGGATCTCGGGCGTCGCCACCGTGACCGGCAGCTCGCCCGCGCGCTCGGTCAGCGTGCGCTCGCCGCGCGACAGCAGCTCGAGCAGGCGGGCGCCGGCGTAGATCGCGTCGTCGAAGCCGAGCCAGCGGTGCGCGAAGAACAGGTGCCCCGACATCTCCCCCGCGAGCAGCGCGCCGGTCTCCTTCATGCGCGCCTTGATCAGCGAGTGGCCGACCTTCCACATCTCGATCTGGCCGCCCGCCTTTGCGAGCTCGTCGTACATCGCCTGCGAGCACTTGACCTCGCCGACGAGCTTCGCGCCCGGCTCCTCGGCGAGCAGCGCCTTGCCGAGCAGGATCATCAGCTGGTCGCCCCACAGGATGCGGCCGGTGCCGTCGACGGCGCCGAGGCGATCCGCATCGCCGTCGAGCGCGATGCCGAGCTCGGCATTCTCTTCTTTGACCTTCGCGATCAGGTCCGCGACGTTCTCGGGCTGCGTCGGATCGGGATGGTGATTCGGGAACCGGCCGTCGAGATCGCAGTACAGCGGCACGACATCGAAGCCGAGCCGGCGATACAGCGAGACGGCCGTCGGACCGCCGGCGCCGTTGCCCGCATCGACGGCGACCTTGAACCGGCGCGGCCCGAGCTTCAGCTCGCTCGCGGCGCGATCGAGATAGGCGGCCGTGACGTCGCGCGAGTGCAGTGCGCGGTGCGGGTGAGGCAGCGGCGACTTGAGGATCTCGGCGACCTCGTCGCGCAGCTTCGCGATGTCAGGGCCGTGCAGCGCTTCCTTCCCACGCAGGATCTTGAAGCCGTTGTCCTCGGGCGGATTGTGGCTTCCCGTGATCATCACGGCGCACGCCGGCTCGAGATGATGCGCGGCGAAGTAGAGGACGGGCGTCGGCACGACACCGATATCGGTCACGTCAGCGTGAACGCGCAGGCCGTCGGTCAGCGCCGCGAACAACCGCGGCGAATGCACGCGCGGATCGCGCCCGACGACGACGGTCTGGCCCTCGACGCGCTTGCCGAGCGCGATACCGAGGGCGTGGACCGTGGTGTCGTCGAGGTCGCGCTCGGCGACGCCGCGGATGTCGTACTCGCGAAAGCTGCGTGGGTTCATTTGTCGCTCTCCCTGTCGCTTCGCTCCAGGTCCGTCAGAGGTACCTCGCCAGGCCGCGCGCCGAGAGCGCGTCGATGACCTTGCGGACATCCTGGGCCTGGTCCTTCTTGATCACGAGGATCGCGTCGCCGCTCTTCACGACGACCACATCACTGAGGCCGACGACCGCGACGATGCCCTCGTCGCTGACGACGACGTTGTCCTTGCCTTCGATCACGATCGCGGTGCCGACGACCGTATTGCGCGCGACATCCGCGCCGCGCACGGCGGGCAGTGCCGCCCACGAGCCGACGTCGTCCCAGCCGACGGCCGCGGGCACGGTGACGATGCCGCTCGCCTTCTCCATCACCGCGTGATCGATCGAGATCGACGGCAGCGTCGGATACAGCGTCTTCGCGAGGTCGGGGTTCGCCGCGATCTCGCGGACGGCGCGGCCGGTGCCCGGCAGGTGCTGATCGAGCTCCGCGAGCAGCCGATCGGCGCGCGCGCAGAAGATGCCCGCGTTCCACAGATAGCGCGTGCTCGCGACGTACTGCGCGGCGGTCGCGGCGTCGGGCTTCTCGACGAACTGCAGCACGGGCGTGACCGTGCCGGGCGTCGTCGCCTCGACCTCGAGGTAGCCAAAGCCGGTCTCGACGCGCGTCGGCGTGATGCCAACGGTCGCGATCGGCCCCTGCTCCGCCGCGTCCATCGCGATGCCGAGGACTCGGGCGAGCCCCGCGCGATCGGTGACGTGCTGATCGGCCGGCAGGATCGCGAGCACCGCATCGGGATCTTTCGCCGCGAGCAGCGCCGCCGCCAGGCCGATCGCAGCGGCGGTGTTGCGCCCGACGGGCTCGGCGATCACCTCGGTGCCCGGCACGATCGCGCGCGTTGCCTCGGCTTGCGACTCCGCGGTGACGATCACGACGTGCTGCGCGATCTGCGCGCCGAGCTGGGCCGCCGCCGCGACCATCGGAACGCCATCGGCGGCGAGCGCGAGCAGCTGCTTGGGTCGGGCGCGCCGGCTCGCCGGCCAAAGGCGGGTGCCACTACCACCCGCAAGGATCACCGCATGTCTCACGCGGCGGACTATCGCACGGTTCGCGCGGGGTTCGGCTCACGCGATCTCACGGTTCCGCGAGCAGCTGGCGGGCCAGCGCGGGCGCGCGCAGACAGTCGCCACCGACGAGCACGTAGCGGAGCCGCTTCTTGCGGTCGTAGATCTTGAAGTGCGGGAGCGCGCCGATGTCGTAGGCCTTCGCGACCGGCGTGAAGCCGTCGCCGACATCGACCTTGCGCACGACGACGCGCGGCTCGCTCGCCGTCTGCACCGCCAGCATCCCCGCGACCGTCGTGCACGCGCCGCACGACTCGCTCCAGAAGTCGATCACGGTCACGCTGCCCGGGACGAGCGCAGCCGTGACGTCGACCATCGTGCCGCCCTGGTTGATCTCGAGCGACTTCGGGGCCACGGGCGGTGGCGTCGTCGCCGCGCCGCACGCCGCGAGCGCGAGCAGCCACGCCCTCATTGAGCCTCGAGCTGCTTCGCGAGCCGCGTGACCTCGGCGCGGGCGAGGCCGGCATGGAAAATCTGCTCGAGCGTCAGCCGCTCGCCGGAGACCATCTCGGTCACGCCGAGGCGCACGACGCCGTCGGTATCGATCGTCACCTCGACGAGGCACAGCACATCGCCCGCGGCCGCCGCCGGCAGGTCGACGATCGCGTAGCGCCCGAGGTGGCGATTCTGCGACGGGTCGGGCGACTCGCCTTCCCACACGTCGAACTCGAGGCGCGCCTGCTCGTCGGTGCGCGTAGCGAGCAGCCGGTGCTCGCGCGTCGGCACGACCGCGCTCTGCGCGATCACCATCTCGCACTCACCGCTCTGCACGCTCATCGACAGCCCGCGTGCCGTGACGTCGATCAGCAGCACGCCTTCGATCGTGCCGTCGAGCCGCGCGACCTCGAGCGCCGCGCCGATCGCGACGACCTCCTCGGGATTCGGGATCACGCTCGGCTCGCGACCGGTGATCCGCGCCAGCTCCTTCTTGACCGCGGGCATGCGCGTGCTGCCGCCGACGAGCAGCACCTCCTCGATCTCCTCGCGCTTGCGGCCGCAGCGGCGCATCGCTTCCTTGACGGGCGTCTCGAGCCGCTTGACGAGCGGCGACGACCACAGCTCGAGCTCGTCGCGGCGCACCGGCCGCGCGTAGTCGACCAGCTTGCCGCTCGGCAGCTCGGCGAGCCCGGCGACGGTCACCGTCGCGTTGGCGTGATCCGACAGCTCGTGCTTCGCGCGCTGCGCGGCGAGCCGCAGCTTCTCGATCGCGAACGCATCGGTCGAGACGTCGATGCCTCGCGTCTGCCGTACGTCGCGAACCAAGTGCTCGACGACGGCGCGATCGACATCATCGCCGCCGAGGAACGGGTCGCCCGTCGTCGCGAGCACCTCGAACACGCCGGCCTCGACGTCGACCGCCGCGACGTCGAACGTGCCGCCGCCGAGGTCGCACACGAGGTAGCGGCGGTCCGCGCCGCGATGCGCGCCGTGGCCGAGCGCCGCCGCCGTCGGCTCGCTGATCAGGCGGATCACCTGGAGGCCGGCGATCGCGGCCGCGTCCTTCGTCGCCTGGCGCTGCGCGGCGTCGTACCACGCGGGGATCGTGATCACGGCGCGCGTCACTGAAGCCTTGAGGAAGCGCTCCGCGGTGCGCTTGAGCTCGCGCAGGATCAACGCCGAGACTTCCTCCGGAGACACGGCGCGACCGGCCGCGAGCTGGATCCACGTGTCGCCGTTCGGCGCCTCGGTCAGCTCGTACGGCAGGATGCGCGCGAGCTTCTTGATCTCGGGATGATCGAAGCGCCGGCCGAGCAGTCGCTTCGCGCCGAAGATCGTCAGGTCGGGCGATTCGTCGAGCCCCTCGCGCGCCGCTTCGCCGACGATCGGTCCCCTCGGCGAGAACCACACGAGCGATGGCAGCGTCGTCGAGCCCTCCTCGGTCGTCAGGATGCGCGGCGCGCCGTCGCGATCGATCACGGCGACGACCGAGTTCGTCGTGCCGAGATCGATGCCGACCGCCTTGCTCATGTGAACACTCGCTTGAGCTGGTCCGGCGTCGCCATGCCGGTGCGCCGCACGCAATCGAGCAGCCGCGACGCCTCGATGCACTGATCGTGGTGCGCGAGCGCGGTCTCGAGCTGGCTCGTCGCGAGCACGACCTCGCCCTCCTGCAGCGCGGCGACCGCCGTCGCGACGTAGTACATCGAACGCAGCGGCTTGCTGCGCGGATAGATCACGAGCGCGGCGGCGAGCACCTCGCGGGCCGCATTCGCATCGCCGGTCCGCAGCTGGGCGCGCGCGCGATGCTCGAACGCCTCGGCTCCATCCGACGGCGCGGCGGGCGGCGGCTGCGGCGCGACCGGCTGCGGCGTCGGCGGGCGCTCGAACCGGCGCGGCGAGGCCTTCGGCACCGGCGTCGCGTCGCCGCTCTGGATGTCTTCGAAGCCGACGAGCCAGCCCGGGGGCGTCGCGATCATCGAGCCCGCCTTGATGCCCTTGCCCTCGGTCAACAGCGCGACGCGCAGTCGATCGTAGGCGCGGTTGCCGAGGATCGTCAGCTCCTCCGCGAGGTGCGTGATCGCGGGCGCTCCGCGGCGCGCGACGAGATCCGGATGATGCCGGCGGATGTGCGCCTTCCAGCCCGCGCGCAGCTGCTCGGGCGTCGGCTCGCGCGGCACGCCGAGCACCTCGTGGACCGCGGCCGTGCGCATGCGCCGCAGCTCGCTCGACAGCTGCTGGAACAGCTCGCGCTCGTCGGCCGGCAGCTCCTCGCCGACCGCGTTCATCACGCTCGACCGCCGCGTGGGCGCTGCGGGCACGGGAATCTGCGGATCGGTCTCGGCATCGTCGTTGGGATTCGCGGCGAGGTGCTTGATCCGCGCGAGCACGTCCTCGGTGAGCCCGCTGAGATCGACCTCGATCCACATGCGCTGCGGATCGCCCTCGACCGGCGACGCGCGCAGAATCGTGCCGTCGATCGCGATCACCATCTCGTTCGGCAGCTCGAGGCCGAGCGTCACCGGCGAGCCGACCTTCGCCTGGAACGGCACCTTCATCGACAGCAGGCGTCCCTTGCGCAGCTTGCGCTTCGTGAACGTCTCGACCTGATCCCAGGTCGCGCATCGCACGTGCAGCGTGCGCGCCGCCACTAGTGGCCTTTCTTTTCGGGGCGCGCGTTCGGATCCGGCTGCAGCTCGACCTTCTTCTCGAGCACCGCCTTCTTCTTCGCCGAGTCGATCGGCGTCGATGGATCATTGTCCCGCCAGTCGTCGGCCTTGAATTCGACGACCTCCGTCTTGAAGCCCGGCTTGACGACCGCGACCGTGTAATCACGGCCCGCCCACAGGTTCTCGAAGTGCGCGTGGTTCGCGCCGATGAACAGCCACACGGCCGCGTCGCTCGGCGAGCTGTCGACGTGCACCTTGCCCGCGCCGACGATGCCCGTGGTGCCGAGCACCGGCGTCGTCGGCTGCAGCGGTAGCTCGGCGGTCTTGCCCGCCTTGCCGGGCTTGAGCGTCACGTCGAGCTTTGCCGCGAGCGACTTGCCGCTGCCTTTCCACGTCGTGCCGTTGATCTGCGCCTCGGTCGGCTCGAAGCCGTCCTTGAGCAACACGAGGTCGTGCTGCTGCGTCGCGGGCAACGCGATCGCCACGTCGACCGGCGTCTTGCCGAGCTGGAGCCAGATGCCCGCCGCATCGGCCGTGATGTCGATCGCGCCCGGATCGGGGAGCGCTTCCTGCGCCGCCTTCGTCTTGTCGGCGGCCTCCTGCTCGGCGCGCTCCTTCGCTTCTTTCGCGGCCTGCGCCTGCGCGTCGTCCTGGTGCAGCCGGTAGTAGATGCCGTAGCCGGCGGCGCCGAGGAGGCCGAGGATCACGATCGTGCCGATCACGCCGCGCACCGGGCTCTTCAGCTTCGGCGGAGGCTCGTGCATGTCGGGCACGTCGACGATCGGCGCCGCACGCGGTGCACTGCGCTTGGCCGGATCGCCAGTCTCGGCGCGCACGGCGGCGCGTTCGGCGCGCGCGGCGGCCTGCTCGAGCTTCGCGGCGGCGGCAGCGGCTTGCTCGGCCGCGGTCGTCACGCGCTTCGCGCCCTCGTCGAGCGAATCGATCGCGGCGAGCGCCGCGGCCTCATCGGACGTGCCGCCCCGCGTGCCGACGGCCGGGCTCGACCGGCGCGGCGGAGCGAGCGGGAGATCGCTGAACGACTCGCGCGACGGCGACGGTGGAGGCAACGGCGTCGCGTCGTCGTCGGGATCGTCGAGCGACGGCACGCGGCCGCGCGATACGATCGCCTCGCGCTCGCGGGGATCCTGGCGAATGATGTCGCTGATCGGATCGCGGCGGAACGGGCGCGGATCGACCTGCGTCATCCCCGTGTTGTCGAGGTCGTTGAGCACCGAGCCGATGCGATCGGAGCCCGGGCGCGACGACCGCGTGACCTGGATCTGCGACGCGCCGCCGAGCGATGCGAGCAGGTCCTCGGTCGCGTCGTCGATGTTCGCGTCGCTCTGCGACAGCCCCGCCTCGCGGATCAGCTCTCCGCGATCGGCGAGCTCCCACCGATCATCCTCCATCGCCTCGACGAGGTTCTCGAGCAGATCGGTCGCCGTCTTGTAGCGCCGCGTCGAGTCGGTATCGAGCGCACGCTGCACGAGCCGCTCGACCGCGGGCGTGACGCGCAGCGAGCCGGGCGGCACCTCGCCCGACAGCATCGTGAACAGCATCGCGCCGACGGCGAACACGTCGACCGCGGGCGTCGGGTCCTCGCCGACGACGAGCTCGGGCGCGATGTAGCCCGTGAGCCCGCGCCACAGCGAGGAATCCGCGCCCTGCGCGACCGCCTTCGTCAGCGCGTGGCCGACGATGAAGTCGGTGAGCCGGACGCCGCCGTCCTCGTCGATCAGCACGCTGCGCGGATGGACCGCGCCGTGGATGACGCCGGCCTTGTGCGCCGCCGCGAGCGCCTCGATCACGCTGCGACCGATCAGGCCCGCGACCGGCATCGCGAGCTTGCCGCCCTGCTTCGACTTCGCCTTCGCGGCCGCGATCAGGTCCTGCACGGTGACGTAGCGCCCCACGCCGCGCGTCACGATCACGACATCGGGCCCGCCCGACTCGACGCCGACCGTCGGCACGATGTTGCCGTGCTCGAGCTTGGTGACGGTCGCGATCGTCTTGGCGTCGGTCAGCGCGATCCGGAACGAATCGTCTTCGAGGATCTTCGGATCGACGACCAGGCCGCGCAGGTTGCGCTGGCCCATGAACTGCGCGCGGTGAATCGCGCCATACATGGTGACGGCCAACCGCTCGCTGAGGACAACGCCGGCGATAATCTGCTCGGCCGCTTGGCCACCCACGCTTCCGAAGATACCACGGCTCAGTAAGCAGTTAGCCGCATGTGGACCTCGATCCACGGCTCGGCAAACAGGTAGAAAACGGCCGCCGCCGCGAGGTAGGGCCCAAAGGCCAGCTCGCTGGTCATCGACCCCTCGCCGCGCCGCAAGAGCTTCACCGACTCGAGCACGGTCCCGAGCATCGACCCGCCGAACAAGGTCGCGAGCACGCCCTTCCAGCCGAGCAGCGCGCCGACCAGCGCCAGCAGCTTCGCGTCGCCCAGGCCCAGGCCCTCGCGCTTGCGGATCCGGAAGTACAGCTCGCCGATCAGCCACGGCAGCCCGTAGCCGATCGCGATGCCGACCAGCCCGTCGTACCAGCGCCGCTCCGGCAGCAGGTAGCTCGCGCCGTAGAAGATCACGATCGCAGGGTACGTGAGCTTGTCGAGGATCAGCTTGGTGTCGATGTCGATGAACGTCACGACGACCATGACGAACACGAACGCCGCCATGATCGCGAACCGGATCAGGCGCATCTCCATCGTCTCGAGCATCCCGCCCGGCCCGACGGTGAACCACCACGCGACGCCGAACAGCGCGCCCGTGATCGCCTCGACGAGCAGGTAGCGCGCGGAGAACGGCGCCTTGCAGTTGCGGCACTGGCCGCGCAGCCACAGCCACGACACCAGCGGCACGTTGTCGTACCACTTGATCGGCGTCTTGCAGGCGAAGCAGTGCGAGCCCGGCGCGACGACGCTGCGCCCGTTCGGGAATTCGTCGCTCGGCGCCCAGCGGTAGATGCAGACGTTCGCGAAGCTGCCCCAGAGCAGGCCAAGCACGACCGCAAACACATAGGCACCTGGCGTATCCGCCAGCGGCTCGAGCTCGGTGAGCACGATGCAATTGTGCCGCGGTTGACCCGGCTCGTCGAGAAAGCTAAGACCTCCGGGATGATCCGTACGACCCTGCTTGCCACCGTGGCACTCGCCGCGTGTGGGCGCTCGCAGGGTGTCGAGGATCGCGATCTCGGCGGGCTGGTCGTCGCGCCGAAGCAGGAAGACACGCGGATCGCGCTCGACCGCGCGGTCAAGGATCCCGCGGAGCTGACACGCGCGCTGTCGCTGACAAAACGGCAGGTCGACGCGGTGCTCGGCCTCCACACCGTTGCCGTCTCGACGCAGACGATCGTCGAGGAGGCCGGCAAGCCGGTCTCCGACCTCAGCGACCACACGACGATCGAGCTCGGCGAGGCCGGCTCGTTCCACGCGGTGTACACGAACTCCGCCGACTACGGGCGCGAGGTCATCTACGTCAGCGGCCAGCTCTACCTCAAGCCGCGCTACCAGCGCTGGCACCAGCGCGCGCCCGAGGGGCCCGACGAGCCCGCGCAGATCGAGGACGACATGTACGGCGCGATCGCGGCGACGTGGGATCTGTTCGCGCCGGGTGCCGAGCTGACGGACCAGGGCGCGGCGCAGGTCGGCGGGCGGCCCGGGCGCAAGATCGCGGTGAAGCTGTCGCCGTCGCCGAAGAAGCCACCCGCGGAGAAGCTCGCGCAGCGCAAGTGGCGCGAGAAGCGCACGATCGACGCGCTCGAGGGCGTCGTGATCCTCGATGCCGACAAGGGCGTCCCGCTCGCCGTCCAGCTCGTCGGCACGGTCGGGTTCACGCGCGACAACCGCCGGTTCGCGATGAAGATCACGCTGACGAGCGACGTCTCCGGAATCGGCGTCGCCGCGACCGTGAAGTCACCTGCGCCCGAGGACACCGTCGCCACGCCCGAGCGGCTGCGTGAGGTCGATGAGCGCGATTTCCTGCTCCAGGGCATCGCCCCGCCGCTGCGCAAGAACCCCGACGGCTCGCCGGTGACGCCCGCTCCTGCCGCTCCCGCCGCGACGGGTTCTGGGTCAAACTCCAAGAAATGACCGCGCTCGTCCAGCGCCGCGACTACCTCGAGGGCCAGCGCCGCACGATCATCGCGCGCGCGCTCCTCGGCAGTCTCGCGGGGACGATTCCGCTGCCGTTCGTCGACGACTGGGCGATCGAGCGGATCCTCGGCGGCGGCTATCGCCGGATCGCGGCGGCGCATCACGTCGATCTGACCGACGAGGCGGTTGCGGCGCTCGTCCACGGCAAGACGAAGGGCCCGTCGCTGACCGAGATGGCGGCCGGCGGGATCATGATGCGCGTCGCGGGCCGCGCGGCGAAGAAGATGATGGTCGCGCTCGCGACGCTCAACCGCGCACGGTCCGCCGCCCGGACGTTCACGGCGATGACGCTGTTCGATCATTACTGCGCGAAGCTGCACCGCGGCCTCGCGCTCGACGCTCCGACCGCCTACGCGCTGCGCGACGAGATCGCACGCTCGATCGACAACACGCCCGGCGCGCTCGTGTTCCATCCGTTCCGCCGTGGAGTGCTCGCCGCCGCGCGCGCGACCGTCAAGGCGCCGCTCGAGCTGGCCGACCTCGCGACGGGCGGCCGCGTGCGCAAGCTGCTCGCGAAGCAGAGCGAGGTCCACGATCCCGAGCACGTCGGCGATCTCGAGCAAGCGATGGACGCCGCGCTCGCCGACAAAGACGGCTTCCTCGCGCGCACGGTGACCGCCGTCGAGGTCCAGCTGTCGAGCGAGGTCAATCCGTATCTCGACAGCGCGCTCGATTCGCTCGATCGCCGGTGGCGGGCGCGGATCGCAGCTGGTGTCATCAAGTGACCGAACGGGCCACACTGCGCGCGTGCAAGCGCGTCGTCATCAAGATCGGCAGCCGGTTGCTCGCCGAGGCGCCCGCGAGCCGGCCGGCCGTGATCGCCGATCAGATCGTCGCGTTGCGAGGCAAAGGCGTCGAGGTCGTCGTCGTGTCGTCGGGCGCGATCGCGCTCGGCATGCGCCGGCTCGGCCTCGCCACGCGCCCGACGGAGATGCCCGCGCTGCAGGCGGCCGCCGCGGTCGGCCAGTCGCGATTGATGCAGTACTGGGAGCACGCATTCGGGGCGCACGACATCGAGATCGGCCAGGTGCTGCTGACGCACGATGATCTCGGCGATCGCCGGCGCTTCCTGTCGGCGCGGCTGACGCTGCGCGCGCTGCTCGATGCGCACTGCGTCCCGATCATCAACGAGAACGACACGGTTGCGACCGAGGAGATCAAGTTCGGCGACAACGATCAGCTCGCCGCGCTCGTCTGCAACCTCGTCAGCGCGGATTGCCTCGTGATCCTGACCGACGTCGAGGGCGTGCGCGACGCGAGCGGCGTGCGGATGCCGATCGTCCGCGACATCGATCGGGAGGCGGTGCCGGTCGCGGGCGGCTCGACGAGCGGCGTCGGCTCGGGCGGCATGGCGAGCAAGGTCGGATCGGCGCGGATCGTCACGCGCACCGGCGTGGCGGCGGTCGTTGCACCTGGCCGCGAGGCCGACGTGCTCGTGCGCGTGCTCGCCGGCGACGACATCGGGACCTTGTTCGTGCCGGCCTCGAAGCTGTCGAGTCGCAAGCACTGGATCGCGTACGGCGCGAAGCCGTCGGGCAAGCTGATGATCGACGAAGGCGCGGCGCGCGCGCTCCGCGAGGGCGGCAAGTCCCTGCTCCCGGCGGGCATCGTTTCGGTCGACGGGGACTTCGAGCTCGGCGACACCGTGTCGATCGTGACTCGCGACGGTCACGAATTCGCCCGTGGTCTCGCGGCCTACGGCGGGGCGGATCTGCGGAAGATCCAGGGCTTGCAATCGGCCGGCATCGAGGCCAGGCTGGGATACAAAGGTATCGACGAAGCGATCCACCGGGATGATCTCGTGATCTTGTGACCACCGCAGTCGAACGAGCCCACGTCGTTCGGGGGGTCGCGCAGGCGGCGCGGCAGGCGTCGAGGAGCATCGCGAAGTCGACCCCGGCGCAGCGCACGCAGGCGCTTCACGCGATCGCGGACGAGCTGGTCGCGAACGCACCGGCGATTCGCGCGGCCAACGAAGCCGACCTCGCACGCGCGACCGACCTCGCGCCGGCAATGCGCGATCGCCTCACGCTGACCGATGCGTCGATCGGCAAGCTCGCCGCCGCCGTCCGCGAGATCGCGGCGCAGCCCGAGCTGCTCGGTCGCGTCGAGCGCGAAGAGACGCGCCCGAACGGCCTTGTCGTGCAGCGCGTGCGCATCCCGCTCGGCGTCGTGCTGATGATCTACGAGGCGCGCCCGAACGTCACCGTCGATGCGGCCGCGCTCTGCCTGAAGTCCGGCAACGCGTGCATCCTGCGCGGCGGTCGCGAGGCGCTCGAGAGCAACCGCGCCCTGCTGCGCGCGGTGCAGGCCGGTCTCTCGCGCGCGGGGCTGCCCGCCGAGGCCGTCCAGCTCGTCCCGACGACCGACCGCGAGGCGATCGCGGAGCTGGTCAAGCTCGACGAGCTCATCGATCTTTGTATCCCGCGCGGGGGTGAAGGCCTCATTCGCTACGTCGCGGAGCACGCGCGCGTTCCGGTCATCAAGCACTACAAGGGCGTCTGTCACGTCTATGTCCACGCCGCGGCTGACCTCGACGCCGCGCTCGCGATCGTCGACAACGCGAAGACCTCGCGGCCTGGCGTTTGCAACGCCCTGGAGACATTGCTCGTCGATCGCACCATTGCCGAGTCCTTCATCCCGCGGCTGATCGCCCGACTCGGAGACCGCGTCGAGCTGCGAGGGGACGACACGGCGCTGCGCCTCGGCGTCCCTCGCGCAGCCACGGAGGAGGACTGGTACGCCGAGTACCTCGACCTCATCCTCGCCATCCGGGTGGTCGATTCACTCCCAGATGCGGTCGCCCACATCGAGCATTACGGTTCTTCCCATACCGAATCGATCCTCACGCGCGACCCCGCCGCTGCCGAAGACTTCGTCCGCAGCGTCGACAGCTCGACCGTCATGATCAACGCCAGCACGCGCTTCGCCGACGGCGGCGAGCTCGGCCTCGGCGCCGAGATCGGAATCTCCACCACCCGCCTCCACGCCTACGGACCGATGGGCGCCGAGGGCCTGACCACCACCAAGTTTGTCGTCCGCGGCAGCGGACAGATTCGCTCGTAGAAAGGGAGAGACGACAGGGAATGACCAAAGCGAAGAAGCACGCCCCGCCTGCACCGCCCACACCGCGCGGCCGCGCCAACGAGACCCCCGACGCCACGCAGACGTCGACCGAAGGTCTCGATGGTGCGATGCGCGCCCTCGCGATCGCGCTCGACAAGAAGGCCCTCGAGCCGATCCTGCTCGACGTCCGCCAGCTGTGCTCGTTCTGCAACTACCAGCTGGTGATCTCGGGCCGCTCCGACCGCCAGGTCGACGCGATCGCCGACGGCATCGAGCTCGCGCTCAAGCAAGAAGGCTTGCGCCCGATCTCGTCCGAAGGCGCGCGCAGCGGCCAGTGGGCGCTGATCGACTACGGCGACTTCGTCGTGCACGTCTTCCTGCACTCGGCCCGCGAGCACTACGACCTCGAAGGCCTGTGGAACGACGCCCCGCGCGTGCCGATCGACGTGCCGCCCGACGCCCGCGTCCCCGCCGACGATCAGTACGACGCGTCGTTCGTCTCGTGAAGATCACGGTCGCGGCGATCGGCCGCCTCAAGGAGGCGTACCTCGTCGCCGCCGAGGCCGAGTACACCAAGCGCCTCCGCCCCTACTGCACGCTCAAGGTCGACGAGCACGACTCCGAGGCCGCGCTGCTGAAGTCTCTCCCGACCAGCGCGCACCTCTACGCGTTCGACGAGCGCGGCGAGCCGCTCACCTCGCAGCAGTTCGCCGAGCTGCTCGCGGCCGAAGCCTCGCACGGCGGCGGCGCCCCCATCGTGTTCGCCATCGGCGGCGCGGACGGCCACTCCGACGAGCTCCGCAAGCGCGCGAAGAAGCTGATCGCGTTCGGCCGCCTGACGATCGCGCACCGCCTGGTGCGAATCCTCGTGCTCGAGCAGCTCTACCGGGGCTTCAAGATCTTGAAGGGCGAGCCGTATCACCGCGACTGAACCCAGAGGTTTGGCCCCAAAGAACCCAAAGAACCCAAAGCGTAGAGAACAGAGAAATTCCTCTCCTCTGACCTTTGGGTGCTTTGGGTGCTTTGGGGCTAGATCCTCTTCGCGGTTGCTGTTGCCGCAAGCGACGCAGCTAGCGAGAGTGCGCCTTCTTGGCGCGGTCCATCTCGCGCTTGTCGTCGGCTTCCTTCTTCGAGGCGCGCTTGTCGTGCACCTTCTTGTGCGTGACGAGCGCGAGCTCGGCCTTCACGCGGTGGCCCTTGAAGTAGAGGGAGAGCGGGATCAGCGTGAAGCCCTTCTGGGTGACCTTCGTCGTCAGCTTCGCGATCTCGTGCTTGTGGAGCAGCAGCTTGCGCACGCGCTCCATGTCGTGGCCCCAGCGGTTGGCCTGGGCGTACTCGTTGATCTGGACCTTGTGGAGGTACGCCTGGCCCTTGCGGAACTCGACGAAGCCGTCGGAGATGACGACGCGCGCGTCGCGCAGCGACTTGACCTCCGAGCCGACGAGCTGCAGGCCCGCTTCGATCCGCTCGTGGATCGTGAAGTCATGCGTCGCCTTGCGGTTCGTCGCGATGACCTTGATCGGCTCGGCTTTCTTCTCCACGAGCTAACACCTCTCCACTGGTTACCACTCGCCGACGTTCGGCATCGTCGTCCACGGCTCGGCAGGCGCGAGCGCGGCGCCTTTCTGGAGCAGCTCGACCGAGATCAGGTCCGGAGACCGGACGAAGGCCATGCGGCCGTCGCGCGGCGGGCGCGAGATCGTGTAGCCGAGATCGATGAAGCGCTGGCACGCGGCGTAGATGTCGTCGACTTCGTATGCGACGTGGCCGAAGTTGCGGCCGTGGCTGTACGCGTCCTGCTGGTCCCAGTTGTGCGTGAGCTCGATCTGCGGTGAGTCGCCATCGCGTTCCCCGAGGAACACCAAGGTGAAGCGCCCTTGCTCGTGGTCACGGCGGCGCATCTCGCGCAGACCGAGGCCGTCGCAGAAGAAGCGCAGCGCGGCCGGCAGGTCGCGGACGCGAACCATCGTGTGCAGGTAGCGCATGGCGTGTGGGTAGCACCTTTGGCTATGCTCGCGCCATGAGCGAGCCCAACCTCCTCGTCAATTTCCGTCTCGACAAGGAAGCGCCGCTGCGGTTTCGCTGGCTCGCAACCGACGGCGTGCCGGGCGACGGATACAAGGCGCAGATCACCGCCATCCGGCTCACCGGAGGCGGCGTGCTCGAGATGGATTCGAGCTCGATCGTCGAGCAGACCGCGCCCGATGCGGCGGGCGGCATCGGCGGCTACTTGCTGATGTTCTCGGGGATGGTCGGCTACGCGGCGGATCACCCGAACCGCAAGGTGATCGACAAGCTCGACGATCAGCAGGTCGACTACGACCTCGTGTTCGTGCACGACGACTCGGGCCGCATCGCGGTCGAGAACGAGGACTACAAGATCATCGACCGGCCGCGCGGCTGGCTGCGCAAGCTGTCGAAGTAATGCGCGACGAGTCGCCGAGCCGCACCGCCGCGTGGGTCGCCGCCGCGCGCGGCATGGGCGAGCTGCTGCCGCCGGAGGCGAGGCTCGTCGAGGATCCCTACGGCAGTGCGTTCTCGAAGCTGCACGCGCAGATCGAGCGGCTGCGTCCGCTCGCGAGCACGCGGATGCTCCAGCAGTGGATCCTGTACATGCAGGTCCGCACGCGCGTGATCGACGACTTTCTCCGCGCGTGGGTCGCCGGCGGTGGACGCCAGCTCGTGCTGCTCGGCGCCGGGTACGACTGCCGCGCGCTCCGCATGCCCGAGCTCGCCGATGCACGCGTGTTCGAGGTCGATCATCCCGCGACCCAGCACCGCAAGCAGCGCGTGCTCGCGCAGATTCATGCCGAGTCGCCGGCTGAGTACGTCACGTGGGACTTCGAGACGCGCGCGATGGACGACCTGCCCGACGTGCTCGAGGAGGCCGGGCTCGATCGCACCAAACCGGTGTTCACGATCTGGGAAGGCGTGACGATGTACCTGACCGACGCCGCGATCGACGCATCGCTGCGCGCGATCCGTGCGTGGAGCGCACCAGGGTCGCGGCTCGCGATGACGTACTTCACGAAGGCGCGGATCGAGCAGCCGACGCTCGCGACCCGCGCGCTCAAGGCGATCGTCGCGACGTTCGGCGAGCCCTGGCGCTTTGGGTGGGTGCCGGATCAGCTGCCGGCGTATCTCGAGGCGCGAGGATTTCGGCTCGAGAAGGACATCGCGCTCGCGACCGCGGCCCGCGAGCTGCTCCCGCCCGCGTACGCCGAGCTCGTGGCGCGCGAAGGTCGTCACTTTTCGCTCGCGGCGCCCGAGGCGATCGGCCTCGCGAGCTGAGCGTAGTTTTTCCGTGCGCTTGCGCACGTGCGCTTAACCTTTCGCACACTGGCGGCGGTCTTCCGCGGCGTTACACTTAGTGCAAAGGAGAGCTCCGATGAAACGAACCCTACTACCCGCCTTGGTGCTGGGCCTCCTCGCGGTGGCCGGCTGCTACAGCGAGGAACCGGGCGTCGCCTATTCGGCCTCGTATGGCTACGCCGGCCCGAGCATGGCTTATGTCGCTCCCGGCGTCGAAGTGATCGCGGACTACGACTATCCGGTCTTCTACTCCGACGGCTTCTACTGGCGATACGACGCAGGGTACTGGTACCGCTCGCCGTACTACGATCGTGGCTGGATCGGCGTGAGCGACGTCCCGTACGGGATCCGCGGCGTCCGCGATCCGTGGATCTACTCGCACTACCGTGCTGGCGCGACGTGGAACGGCAACCGCTGGGAAGGCGGCCGCGCCGTGACGTACCGCGGTGGCGGCTACGGTAACTACGGTGGTGGACCGGTCGTCCGCGATCACCGTAGCTATTCGCCCGCGCCCGCGTATCGCTCGGCGCCGGTGTATCGCTCGGCTCCGGCGCGCGGTCCCGTGTTCCGCGACCACCGTCGTTGAGAGCGGTCGTGTGGCTCGCCGCCGCCGCGTGCACGAGCACGTCGGTCGCGCGGCCGCCGGCGCCGCCGCGTCGCCCCGGCCCGACAACGGGCCCGGCGCATGATCCGGATCTGCGGCGCGGCGAGCTGCCGTCCGCGCTGATGCGCAAGCACGAGCTCGCCGCGATCCGCGATGCGCTCGACAAGATGTACGCGCACCGCAAGGACAAGGAAGAGCGCTACCACATCGACGAGGACGCGCTGTTCGGCAAGGCCGAGGACGCGTTGCTCGCCGCGAACAGCTGGCAGGCGATCGATGCCGCGATCTACTCCACGCTCGCCGCGTTTCACGACAGCCACCTCGTCTACCACCCGCCGCAGGAAGCGGCGCCGGCGCGCGGCTACACGAGCTTTCGCCTCGGCCTGACGACCGTGCTCGCGCAGGGCCACCTGCTCGTCGAATCGAGCGAGCTCGCCGGCGTGGCACCGGGCGACGAGGTGATCGCGATCGACGGCAAGCCGACCGCGGATGTGCTCGCCGATGTGGTCGCGGCGCGCGCGGTGTCGCGTCCCGAGGCGGCGATCGCGGCGTTCGCGAAGACGTGGACGAGCGTGCTGTATCCGAAGGGTGATCCGCCGCGCAAGCGCCGCATCAAGACGCGCGACCGCGCCGGCGCGGAGCACGACATCGCGATCGATCCGCACGAGGCGCACGGCAAGCACGAGGTCGTCGCCGTCGCGCAGCAGGGCGATGTCGCGATCGTGTCGATCAAGGCGCTCGAGGGCGGCAAGGCGCGCGCGAAGGCGATCGACGAGACGCTCGAGAAGGCGCGCGCCGCCAAGGCCATCGTGATCGATCTGCGCGGCGATCGCGGCGGCGTCGATCAGGTCGGCTATCGCGTCGTCGCCGGGCTCGCCGAGGGCAAGGCGCGCCTCGGCACCGCGCAGATCCTCGCCGCCGAGGAGACGATCGCGCGCCGCCCGAGCTGGAAGAAGCTCGTCGTCGGGGCCGATGGCTGGGCGACGCTCGACATCACCGTCGACGCCCTGCCCGCGCGCTATCCCGGCCGCGTCGCCGTGCTCGTCGATGCGGGCTGCGTGTCGACCTGCGAGGTCGTCGCGGCGGCGCTGCGCGCGGATGTCGGCGCCGTGCTCGTCGGCGAGACGACGGGCGGCTCGAGCGGCGCGCCCGTCGATGTCACGCTCGCCTCGCACGCGGTGATCGCGATCCCGACGTGGAACCTCGTGTCCGCGGAGGGCAAGCCGATCGAAGGCGATGGCGTCGTGCCCGATGTCGTCGCCGAGCCGACCGCCGATGCGCTCGCCGCCGGTCGCGACCTGCCACTCGAGACCGCGCTCGCTAGAGCTCGGCCGTGATCCAGAAGTCGCGCGGGTACAGCTTCGTCAGCACGGCGTCCTTGCCGACGGCGGCCTTGAGGTAGTCCCGGTACGCGGCGAGCTGCTTGTCGTTGCCGATCACGAAGTACACGGCGTGCGGATCGAGCTTGCCGTAGCCGGGCAACACCTTGCCGTAGACCTTCTCCATGCGCCCGAACAGCTGCTGCGCGAGATCGGGGCGCTTGCTCGCATCGAGCAGCTTCGCGCGGAACGCCTTGACCATCGCCGGCGTGACGCCGTCGGTGAGATCGGCGGCCATCGCGCTCGCGCGAGCCTCGTAGCCATTCGCGATCCGCGAGCCGAATGCCGATGCGATCGCGTAGCGCGCGATGTTCGGATCGGGCTGGGCCTTGCGCAGCTCGCCGATGACGAAGCGGATCGTCTGCGGGAGCAGCGGACAGCGCTCGGCGTAGTAGTCGAGCGCGCCGACGTTGAGGCGCGGATGGAGGCCGTTCGAGTACGCGAGGCCGGCGGCCCACGTCTTCATGAAGATCGAGTGCGCGCCGTGGCCCGTGTAGAGGTTCGACGCGAGGTAGTCGAGCACGGCGTCGTCGCTCGCGTCCGCGTAGAACGTCGACGGCGCGAGGTTCAGGAACACGCCGCTCGACGTCGACGGCGCGACGAGCCCGACCAGCGTCGGCTCCTTGCCGGTGCGGGCCCACACGCGCTCGGTCAGCATCGGCTTCTCTGGTACGGCGCCGCTCGCGCTCGTGTGCTCGCTGAGCATGCCGACGAGCGCGTCGACATCCTTCGCGATCGCCTTCTGGTTCGCCGCCGAGCCGACCTCGACGAAGCGCGCGCGCCATTTCGCGAACAGCCGCTCGCGCAGCTGCGCCAGGTGCTGCAGTGCGATCGGCGCGGTGACCTGGAGGTCCTTCGCCATCTCGCGGCACAGATACTCCCAGTCGGCCGCGAGCGAGTCGTCGGGAAGCTCGCCGACGAGCGCCGACAGATCCTTGCCCGCCTCGCGCGCGAGCGGCGCCGCCTTCGCCGAGAGCCGGCCGACCGCGCCCATCCAGGTCGCGAGCGCCTTGTCGTGCGACGAGCCGCCCTTCGCGAGCAGCTGCGACAGCTGCACGAGCTGCGCGCGCTTGAGCTTCTTCGCGGTCGCGAGCGTGTCGAGGAACTTGACGACCTCGGCCGTCGCCGCGGAGTCGCCCGGATCCGCGAGCATCCAGCGCAGCCGGTGGAGGTCGTGCGCCTGCGTCAGGAACGACGACGTGTGCAGGTACTCGCTTGGCAGGCGCTGCACCTGCTGCTGCCACCACGCGTCGCGCGGATCGTCGACCCAGCCCTCCTCGGCGCCGAGCATGCGCTGCCGCGACGCGGTCAGCTGCTGATCGACGAGGTCGCGCAGCCGCGGCAGGTTATCGACGCGCCAGTCGGGCGCCGTCATCACGCGGCGCATCCACGCGAGCGCTGCCTTCGTCTCGCCGGCGCCGTTGCCCGCGCCCGCGACGACGAGCTCGGTGCGGCCGGTCTTGAGGTTCGTCGAGTAGTAGACGCTGAGCTCGAGGATCTCCTTGCGCAGCCGCTCCTTCATCTCGTCGGCCGCGATCGGCTTGCCGTTGTCGATCACGCCCGCATCGCTGAGCAGCGCCGGAAGCGCCGCGAGCCACACCTCGTCCTCGGGCGCCGCGACCGCGCCGAGGCTGAACGACACCTGGACGCGCGCGCTCGCCATCGAGTCGAACGTCGCGACGAGGCCCGGTACGGTGCCGAGCTTGGTCTGCTCGTACTGCAGGCCGTCGTCGAGCGTCATCGGCGGCGTCGCGACGAGCGGCGGTAGCTCGACCGACTTCGCGGTCTGCTCGAGCTTCGCGGTCTCGGCGTCGTAGTCGTGCTGGTATTTCGCGAGCGTCGAGGCGGCGTCCTTCGTCGCGTACTGCTTCTGCAGCCGCGCGAGCTCGTCGGTGATGCGCTGCTCGCGTTCCTTGTCGAGCTGCTTGCGCAGATCCGGGCTCGGCTTCGCGGCAACGCCGAACGGCTCCTGCGACAGACCCCACGGCCCGAGGCGATCGCGCCACGGGTTCTTGCTGCCGCCGACGATCTTCTCGATCGCCGCGAGCTCGGGGCGCAGCGTCAGCGACTTCCGGAAGCCCTTCGTCTTCGACAGCTCGTGCAGATGATCGAGCCAGCCCGAGCCGGTGCCGCGGAAGCCGAAGCCCGGCGGCGTGTCGAGGAACTTTGCGAGCTTTCGCCGCGTGTCGACGACGCGCGCCGCGATCTTCTGATCGAACGCGATCAGTTCCGGATCGCCGTCGGGCAGCTTGCTGATGCGATCGAGCTCGGCGAGCACGAGCTTGCGCACGTCGTCGACGGTCTTGCTGTCGAGCTTGTCGGCCTTGACGCCCGAGAGCCCGATGAACACCGGCTGACCCTGATCGGTCGATGCGCTCGACCACACCGCGTTCGCGCCGAGATCGACAACGCGCGTCTTGCTGTCGATCAGCTTCTTGTAGAGCGGCGTCGACTCGTCGCCCGCGAACGCATCGACGAACAGCGACAGGAGCGTGTGCTCGGTCTCGTCGAGGTTGCGCGACGCCGGCCACACGAGCATCAGCGGGCCGGGATTCGTCGTGTCCGCATACGGATAGTCGACGACCTGCACCGTGCCGGCGGCACCGGGTGCGGGAGCCGGCAGCTCGGCCTCCGTCATCACCTTGCCCTTGCGACCGGCCTCCTTCTCGAGGATCGCGCTCGTCTGATCGAGCACGTCGGGTAGCGCCATCGCCGACGGGAACGCGCCGACCATGCCCATGTTCGCGAGGTGATACGCGGCGTCGTGGAAGCGGCGGATGTCCTCGGGCGTCATCGTACGGATCGCCGGCGGATAGCCGCCGGAGTCGAGTGCGAGCGGATGCTTCGCGCCGTAGACGAGCTGGCCGGCCGCGCGCCACAGGTTCGTCTCGGGCTGCTCGTACGTGCGCACCATCTCGTTGTAGACGGTGCCCTTCTCTTCGAGGCGGAGCTTGCCGTCGTCGGCCTTGTCGACGCCGAAGTTGCGCACCTCGCGCCGGATCTCCTCGTCGGTGTAGTCGGGGTTGAGCAGCGCGTCGAGGTGGTTACCGAACACCGGCCAGAACTCGGCGTTCCCCGCGACGGTGTGGAAGTGATAGCAAGTGCGCCACTGCGACGTGAACGCGCTCGATTCCGCCAGCGCCATCGCCTCGCTCGACCCGAGCCGCCGCCCGCGATCGCCCTTGCCGAGCAGCAGGTGCTCCTGCGTGTGCGGCTCGCCCTGATCGTCGGTCGGGAACGAGTTGACCCAGATGAAGCCCTGCGGCGCGCTCTCGATGCGCAGGTAGTCGAAGACGAAGCCCGTCTTGTCGTGGACGAAGCGCGCGCCGAGCGGTTTGTCGGCATCGTCGAGATAGAGCGCGACGGCGGTGAAGCCGTGGAGCTTCTGGCCCTCGGTCAGGGAAGCGAGCGAATCGGTCATCGGCGTGGTCACGTTCGGGATCGGCGGCGGCGCCGGTGGAGTCTTCGGGGCGACCGCCGCGGTGGGACGCGACGAGCACGCAGCGACGACGAAGAGCAGCGGAAGCGAGCGCATCGCGCGGACTCTAGCCCATGTGGTACACGCGCTGGATGCGTTTGTGGGTGCTCTTCCTGGTGGCGTGCGTGCATGCGGGAACGATTCCGTCGGTACGCGGAATGGGACACGTTCACCGGGCGATCGCGACCACGTCGCCGGAAGCGCAGCGCCACTTCGATGCCGGCCTCGCGGTCGCGTACGGCTTCAACTACGAGGAGGCGTTCTACGAGCTGCGCGTCGCGACGCACGCGGATCCGGCGTGTGCGATGTGCTGGTGGGGGATGGCGTACCTCGCCGGCCCGACCATCAACGATCCGATGCGGCAGTTCCCGATGGCGCTCGATTTCGCGCAGCGCGCCGCCGCCCTCGCCCACACGCCAGTCGAGAAGGCGCTCACCGCCGCGCTCGCGAAGCGCTTCGGCATGAGCGGGCCGCCGCAGCATCACGCGTACGCCGAGGCGATGCGCGAGGTCGCGACGCAGTTCCCCGACGACATCGACGTGCTCGTCCTCGCCAGCGAGGCGTTGATGCTCGACACGCCGCTTGGCCCGAACTGGACGAAGCCCGAGGGCAAGCCGTCGTCGCCGAACATCCTCGCCGGCAAGCAGCTGCTCGAGCACGCGCTCGCGCTCGATCGCGATCACATCGGCGCGATCCACTTCTACATTCACCTGCTCGACGACGGCCCGTACCAGGAGCTGACGCTGCCGTACGCCGATCGCCTCGGCACGCTCGCACCAGGCGCGGGACACCTCATCCACATGCCGTCGCACATCTATCTGCACGTCGGCCGCTGGGCCGATGCCGAGGACGCGAACCACCACGCGATCGCCGCGGATACCGAGTACCTGAGCACCGGAGTTCCGAACGGTGAGTACGCCGGGTTCGCGCATCACCCGAAGGACTTCCTCTGGTACGTGCTGCTGTGGGAAGGCGAGCGCGCGCAGGCCGTGAAGCTCGCCGGCGAGCTCGCGAACGCGATGATGGGGATGGATCCGGCGGCGCCCGACTGGACCGGCACGTACCTGCCCTACACGTACGCGCGGTTCGCGATGTGGGACGAGGCGCTCGGGCTCGGCGATCCGAAGGGACCGGCGAGCGGCGTCGCGGTGCACTTCGCGAAGGGCCTCGCGCTCGCGGCGAAGGGCAAGCTCGACGAGGCGGCCGCCGAGGCTGCGCTGGCGCGCAAGGCACCGGAGCTGCCGCCGCTCGTGCCGCCGGATCCCAACGATCCGCACGTCGCGCGCACGCACGAGTTCCGTGTGCAGGTCGCGGAGAGCGCGGCGAAGACGATCGAAGCGGCGATCGCGGAAGGGCGCGGCGATCGGGCCGCCGCGATCACGCTGCTGCGCGATGCGGTCGCGGCCGAGGACAAGGCGCCACCGCTCGGCGAGCCGCCGGCCTGGCCGTTCTCGGCGCGCCAGCGGCTCGGCGCCGTGCTGCTCGCCGATGGCAAGCCGGCCGACGCCGCCACGGCCTATCGCGAGGACCTCGCGAAGCACCCGCACAATGGCTGGGCGCTGTGGGGCCTCGCGACCGCACTCGACGCGCAGCACGATCCGGGAGCGAAGGCCGCGTGGCAGGAATTCACGCGCGAGTGGGCGCGCGCCGATGTGAAGGCGTCGATCCGCTAGGCGCCGCGAGCCGCCGGTGCGACACCCGCCGCGACCGCCGCCTGCGTGATGTCAGCAGCTCGCAGGCTCGCGCGCGCCGCGACGCATGCATCATCGCAGCATGCGCGCACTGGTGATCATCGCGTGGCTCGCGGGGAGCGCGGCGGCCGAGCCGCGGCTGCACGGCTTCGTCACGGCCGGTCCCGGCGAGCTGCGCGGCAGTGTCGTCGACGTCGATGGCAAGCCGGTCGGCGGCGCACGCGTGCATGTCGGCGACGCGATCGTCACGACCGCGCGCGACGGCTCGTATCGAGCGACGCTATCGGCCGCCTCATCGACGGTCGTCTACGTCGACGGCGATGTCCGCATCACCGGTGCGCTCGCCGTGGGCAGCGAGGTCGTCGAGATCCACGAGATCCTGCCGCCCGCCGTCGCCGCGAAGCCGAAGTCGCGCACCGACGTGATCCTCGACTACACCGATGCCGCCTCCGACGCCGACGAGTGGACGCGCGCGTGGCTGCTGCTCGACGTGAGCGAGCGCGGCGACGTCACCCAGCTCAAGCTGCTCGCCGATCCGGGCCACGGGCTCGCGCCGATCGCCGAGCGCGCCGCGTTCGCGCTGCGCTTCGAGCCCGCGCTCGATCGCTCGCACAAGCCGATGCGCTCGACGGTGCTGTGGACGTACGAGTGGCCCGCGTACTGGTGGCTGCTCCAGAACCACTACTCGATGTCGCGCCTCCCGCCGCAAGCGGAGATGGAAGACTGCACCGGCCGCCGCCACCGCGACTGCTCCGAGCCCGACCTGACAAAGCTGCTGACTCAGCCCTGGGTCACGCCGGTGACGAACAGGTAGTTCTTGCCGGTGATGTGCACCTGCATGCGGTGCTGCTGCAGGTACTTGCGATAGAACGCGATGTCCTTGATCACGAGGCCGAGCTCCGGCTCGCTGAAGTTGAGCATCCGCGCGCCGTACTCGATCTCGCCGTCGACGTAGCGACAGTTCGGCCACCCGAAGATCACGGCGCCGCCCGCCGCGAGCAGATCCTGGACAACCATGCGGACGAGCGCGCGATCGTCGAGCGCACCGCTCTGCAACAAGCCCACCGACATCACGAGATCGAAGCGCCCGAGCGGCGGCAGCTGCGTGACATCGGCCTCGACGAACGTCGCGCCCGGCACGCGTTCGCGCGCGATCGCCAGCGCCGCCGCGCTGTGATCGACGCCGACGCGCTCGGCTTCCGAGACGAGCGTCAGCAGCTCGCCCGTCCCGCAACCGAGATCGAGCACCCGCCCGCGCGGACCGACGCGCGCGAGCGCCGCCTGCAGATCGATCACCACGCCGGGTTCCTCGAGCTTCGCGGGCAGCGCCGTGTAGTCACCGGTCCACCGGCGCTCGCGGTCGAGCCGCTCGAACGTCAGCTCGACCAGGTGGCCGTTCACGCGCGGCGTGCGCATCCGCAGCCCGAGGCGCTCTGCGAGATCGAGCCACGTGCGCCACGGACGGTGTACGAACATCTCTCCGTCGATCTCGACGAGCTCGCCGGCATAGCGCCCCGGCGCGCGGTCGGGATCGAGCACGGAGAACCGAATGTCCTCGCGATTCGCGATCCAGCTCACGATTCTTACGAGGGGCTCTCGGCGGAACACGGTCACTTACCAACGATACGCGTGTATCCTGAAGACTGTCGCTGAGCGGAGGTTATGGAGCGCGACCCACACGACGAACCGACGGAGACGGTAGTCGACGGACAGCGCCGGCACGAGCCGAAGCGCCGGTCGCTGGAAGAGGTCCGCCCGCAACCCACCCTGCTCGGCCGCTATGTCGTGCTCGGCGAGCTCGGGCGCGGCGGCATGTCGGTCGTCTACGCGGCGTACGACCCCGATCTCGACCGGCGCGTCGCGCTCAAGGTCGTGCGCGCCGACCAGCTGTCCGCGACGCACCGAGCACGCCTCCATCGCGAAGCGCAGGCGCTCGCTCGCCTCTCGCATCCGAACGTCGTCAGCGTGTTCGACGTCGGCGACGTCTCGAGCGACACGTTCGTCGCGATGGAGCTCGTCGACGGCGAGAGCCTGCGCGAGTGGATCAAGATCCCGCGCACGTGGCGCGAGGTCGTCAAGGTCGTGCTCGCCGCCGGCCGCGGCCTCGCCGCCGCGCACGCCGCCGGCATCGTTCACCGCGACGTCAAACCCGACAACATCATGATCGCGCCGAATGGCGCCGTGAAGCTCGTCGACTTCGGCCTAGCGCGCGACCTCGGCGATCGCACGATGGACTCCGGCGAGGTGCTCTCCGAGGACCCGGTGATGCCGCCCGAGGAAATGTCCTCCTCGTCGGTGCTCACGCCCTCGCAGAGCGGCTCGACACGTCTGGGCAAGCCACTCGAGGCGATCACGCAGCACGGCTACATCGTCGGCACGCCGGCGTACATGCCGCCCGAGCAGCGCAGCAAGAAGCCCGAGGCCGACGAGCGCTCCGATCAGTTCAGCCTGTGCGCGACGCTCTACGAGGCGCTCTACGGTCAGCGTCCGTTCGCGACGTCGAAGAAGGATGTCCTCAATCGCAAGGAGATGCTGACGGTCGCCGACAAGCCGGCCACCGACACGCGCACGCTCGCCGCGCCACCGCCGAAGGACACCAAGGTCCCGAGCTGGCTCCAGAAGGTGGTCGCGAGAGGCCTCGCGGTCGAGCCGAGCCAGCGCCACGCGTCGGTCGCGGCACTCCTCAAGGAGCTCGAGCGCGATCCCGAGCGCACGATGCGACTCGTCGCGGGGGCCGCCGCCGCGCTCGTCGCCGTCGCGGCAGTCGCCACGTTCGTCACGTACAAGATGATGCCGGCGCACACGCAAGCTCCGAGCTGCGGCACGGGCGCCGATCGCATCGCCAAGGCGTGGAACGCCGACAAGCGCGCGCAGCTCGTCTCCGCCGCGACGACGCGAGGCGGTGCACCCGCCGCCTCCGCGATCGGCGTGTTCGCGACGCGCGTCGACGACTACTCGGCAAAGTGGCAGCAGATGTTCCACGAGAGCTGCGAGGCAACGCAGATCCACCACACCCAGTCGTCCGAGGCGATGGACCTCCGCATGGCCTGCCTCGATCGCCGGCTCGCCGAGCTCGGCGCGCTCGTCGACGTCATGCACGACGCCAGCCCGCAAGTCCTCCGCAAGGCCGGCGAGGTCGTCGATGGCCTCCCGCCGATCGCGGAGTGCGCCGATCTCAAGGCGCTGCGCGAGGTCGTCAAGCGCCCGACCGACCCCGCGATCGCCAAGCGCCTCGACGCGATCGACGGCGACCTCGCCCGCCTCACCGCGCTCTACGCCGTTGGCGACATGAACAAGACGCTCGCGCTCGCCGACACCGTGATCAACGAAGCCCGCGCCGCCGGCTACGCCCCACAGCTCGCCGAGTCGCTCTACTGGCGCGGCCGCGCGATCGCCGACCGCGACGGCGGCCCCGACGCGATCAAGATGTTCGACGAGACGTTCTCCGCCGCGCTCGGCGCCGGCCAGGACCAGCGCGCCGCCGACGCCGCCGCCCGCATCGCCCAGGAAGCCCTCTGGGCCGCGCAGCTCCCCGACTTCGAGCGCTGGTCGCGCATCTCGCACGCGCTCGCCACGCGCTCGGGTGCCGCCGCCGTCACGCGCTTCGTCGATCAGCTCGGCTGCATGTCGAACCACTACTACGGCAAGATCCGCACGCGCCTCTCGTGCCTGCGTGACCTCGCCGCGCGCAAGGACGGCGAACCCAACGAGTGGCTCGTCACCACGCTCGGCATCGCCGCCTCGGAAGCGGGCGAGCCGGCCGAAGCGATCCACTGGCTCGAACGAGGCGTCGAGCTCGCGCGCGACGAGAACGGCTCCGATCACCCACGCACGCTCGAGATGCGCGCCTACCTCTGCAAAGGCCTGATCGAGCTCGGCGACTACGACCGCGCCGCCGGCGAGTGTCGCGACGCCCTCACCCGCCTCCAGAAGATCGCGCCCGACGACGCCGTCCTCGTCACGCGCCTCCAGTGGTACCTCGGCGATGCCGACGTCGCGCTCCACCACGCCGACGACGCCCGCCCGCTCTACGAAGCCGCCGCCACCTCCACCGACGACGAGGTCAAGCTCGCCGCGAAAACCGCCCTCTCCGAGCTCGCCGGAAAAAAGGGAGACACCTCGGCCGCCGTCGCCGAGCACCGCGAAGCGCTCGCCGAAACGATCAAGACGTTCGCGCCCTACAACCCGCACCACCCGAACATCCTCGCCGAGCACTACGAGCTGGGCCGCGCGCTGCTCGAAGCCGGCAACGCCCCCGCCGCCCTCGCCGAGCTCACGCGCGCCGACGAAGACGCCGACCCGACCGAATCCTCGCCGCTCGCGCTCGCCCAGACGCGCTACGCCCGCGCCCAGGCTGTCCTCAAGACCCACGGCCCTCCCGCCGAGGCCCGCGCGCTCGCCCAGTCTGCCCTCGACCTCTACCGCGAGCACGCCCCCGACACCGCGCGCTTCCGCGACGAGCGAGACGCGATCACCAAATGGCTCGCCACGCTTCCGGCTGACACTGCCGCCTCGAAGTAAACTCGCGCCGTGCAGTTCCACCTCGCCCAGGCGAACGTCGCCTACGCGCTCGCTGACGCAGCCGCTCCGCTGCTCGCCGACTACATCGCGCGCCTGGACGAGATGAACCACCTCGCCGAAGCCCAACCGGGGTTCGTCTGGCGATACCTCACCGACTCGCGTGACCCGCGCCAGCGCGAGTTCCCCGACCCGCGCGTCCTGTTCAACATGTCGGTCTGGACGTCGATCGACGCCCTCCACGCGTACACCTATCGAACCGCGCACGCCGAGGTCTACGCCGGCCGCAAGAAGTGGTTCGCGGACGTACGCTCGGTCGTCGGCGGCCACGCGCTCGCGATGTGGTGGATCCCGATCGGAACGATCCCGACGGCCGCCGAGGCCAAGTCCCGCCTCGAGCTGATCACCGAGCACGGCCCCTCGGAGCGCGCGTTCACGTTCAAGAAGCGCTTCCCGCCGCCCAACTGACCGAATCTCCGAGAACTTGCGGCCTTGACCGAACCGGTCGCGCGCCCCACACTGCATACGTTCTTTGAAATGGGGGCGTACCGGATTCGACGGGGATGTCGAAGCTCGAGCTGCGCGTCGTGGCGCCCATGGCCACGTAAAAATGGGCAAAACTGCAACTGCGAACGATAACGCTGTTGCTCTCGCCGCCTGATCAAAACTCAGACGACGACGGTGATCTGAGCTTCCGTCTGTAGCCCAGACTCACCGACACAATCAGACTGGACCTCCTGACCCGCTAGCGCATGGAGGTCGAGACTTAGCTAGCTTGTTGCGCCTGCAGGCCGGCCGCTGCCGGCAGGCGCGAGACCCTAAATAGCGTGCCTACACGCGAAGACGCTTGTTCCGACGCATTTCCGGACGCGGGTTCGACTCCCGCCGCCTCCACCATTCCCAGGTTCGCTAACGAACCTACCAAGATCTCGCGATGAGCGGAGCGCGCAGACCGGCGTTCGGTGAGTCGCGGGCGTTCTCGCAGCTCATTTTCGTGCTGCATTTGTCCGCGCGCCGGACAGACTCCGGCGCCGGACGCACCTCGCCATCGCGGTGCGAAGGCCGCCACGACAGCCGGTGGCGCGGCGTCATGTTGCGCCGGCGACCTGTACGTTCGCGAACCGCCTGAGCCAGTACGTCCCCGCCGGAAACACGACAGGAAGCCCCTCGAGCCACGCCGCGCGAGCCTCCTGATAGGCGCGCACGAATGCCGTGTTGCGCACGAGCGCTTCGATCCGCAACCACACGTTTCGTGCCGCCACACGAGGGTTCAACCCGCGACGAGGCTCGAACGTCGTCGACGCCGCTCGCCACGACTGCCGAAGCACAGCTCGACGCCCAAGGACCGAGCGCCCCTCGCGCATCCTTCGTTCTTTCGCTTGTTGCTCGAAGTCGGTCACGAGCTCCTGCAAGCGGCGAAGCATCGTCTCCGCATCACCGAGCTCGGGTGGAAGCGACAACTTCGCTTCGACCGTGCTCGGCAACGGCCCATTCGCACGAAAGAAGTGTCGAGGGCGCGTGGCGCGCAACGTCTGGCCGGTGACCAAGGCGCGATATCCGTTGATCCCCGGCCAGTGATGTACGCGCTCGACGAGGTCATCCTTGACGGGATTTGTCGCCACGTACACCAGCTTCGCGAGCACATCCTCCGGCTCGATGAGCTCGACGACGCTCGCCTGGCCCGCCGCCCAAAAGTTCTCCCATCGGCCGCGCAACGCGTTCTGACTGCGCGCCAGCAGCTTGTGAAGGTGCTCGAGAAACTCCGGGTACCGGCCGAAACGATCGAAGAGCACCACATGATGATGGTTGGACATCGCACACATCAACACGAGGTCGATGCCGCAGCGAAGCGCCGCGACCAGCAAGCAGAACAGATAGGCGTTGTTGGTCTCCTCGTCCGGACGCAGCAGGAACTGGCGCTGCGTACAACGTCGGGTGATCAGGTAGAACGCTCCGGGCAAGACTTGGCGAGGGCGAGACACACGGCGACGTACTTCACGGCGCTTGCCAGCCTCGCACCGCGATCATTCCAGCAACTACGCACCATCGCGTCCGGCGCCCGGCCATGTCCGTCCGCCTATCGGACACTCGTTCGGAGTTTCGGACGAGACGCGCGACAACCACCTACTCTAGTTTGACGTTCGATGACGAACCTCGGACCGCACGAACACAAGGTTGACGTTCGATGACGAACCTCGGACCGCACGAAGAGCCGGGCACCTCTAGATGAGGTACGACAGCGCGGCTCAGTCCAACTCGAGGCTAACGATCGCGCCCTTCAGGGAGGCCTGTCGCTGATCGCAGGAACCTTGAGACGTTGCGTCGACCGGACAACGCGGTGTGCACCGCGATGCCGGTCACTTTGGTTTCGATCTGTGCACCACCATGCAGCACGAGGACTGCCGTTCGTCCACGTAGCCGGTCTTCAGAGAGATCGAAGGTCTCGGCGATGTATTCGTCGGTGCCACCGATCGCGATGGCCCCGTCTGGCAATGACGTCACGTCGAAGACTACGAACAACGGGAGCCTCACGGCTGCGCCTCCTGGATCGAAAGGGTGTCTGTCACATCCGCGACGCTGAGTTCGGCTTTGCCGTTCACTGTAGCCGCGACCGCTCAGCGGATTCGCGCGAGCGCGGCCGGAATTTCCTCGAGCAACTCGCGCGCGAGGTAACCGAGAGGACCGCGGCGGCGCGCCAGCACATCGCCCGCGCGCCCGTGCACGTGCACGCCCCAGACGGCCGCCTGCAGCGGATCTGCGCCACGCGCCGCGAGCCCGCCGATGATTCCCGACAGCACATCGCCCGAGCCGGAGGTGCCGAGCCCATGGTTGCCCGCGGTGCTCTCGAACAGTGCGCCGTCGGGGGAGGCGATGAACGTCACGGCGCATTTGAGCGCGATGACGCAGCCGAGCCGCGCAGCTGTCTCGCGCGCGAGGTCGGGCGCTCGCTCGATGACCTCGGCGGTTTCGAGATCGCAGAGGCGCGCCATCTCGCCGGGGTGCGGCGTCAGGACGGCGTGCGGGGGCCGCGTCGCGAGCTTTGCGAAGCCCGGGATGGCGGCCGCATCGACGACCCAGACGGCGGGGCCACGCGCTGCGCGTGCGAGATTCGCGGCTTGCGATCCGGGGCCGAGTACGATGGCTTCGCACTCGGCGGCGAGCCGCGTGATCGCGCTCGCTGCGGCCGGTGCGAGCTCGCCGCGCACGGTCGGTAGCCCGAGGACCCGCGCCTCTGGAACCGCGCCGGCCACGATCGGCATCGCCCGACGCGTCGTCGCGATCTGTAGCGTGCCGGCGCCCGCGCGCAGCCCGCCGATGCCAGCGAGCGTCACCGCGCCCGAGACCGTATCGGACCCGCCGGCGACCAGCAGCGTGCCGCGCGAGACCTTGCCGCCGTCGGGGTCGAGCTTGGGCAGCGGCCAGCGTGCGAGGAGCCCACGCGTGATGTGCCGCGTACGCTTCACGACGGCGCGCCGCCGCGCGGAGGCTCCGCCGTCACGTGCGTCGCCGCATCCTCGAGGGGCGCCGCGATGTTGTACGCGGTGAGCTCGAGATCGCCGCGCGCGTTCGCGACGTACGACGTGATGCCGCAGTTGACGATGTCGGCGCTGCGATCGATCGCGAGGATCTGCTGCTCGTCGAGATGCTCGATCGCGACGCGCGCGCACATGACGACGACCTGGTGCGCGACGAGCAGGATTCGCTCGTCGGGGCGAACGATGCGGAGGTGATCGAGCACGGCGCGCACGCGAAAGAGCACGTCGCACCAGCTCTCGCCACCGGGCGGCCGGTAATAGAACTTGCCGAGCCGCGCGCGGAGCTCAGCCTCGCGTGGGAAGCGCGCGAGGACGCCCGCCCGGGTCAGCCGATCGAGGCTGCCCATCTCCTTTTCGCGCAGGCGCTCGTCGATCCGCAGCGTCGCACCGTGGGTGTCCGCGACGATCTCGGCCGTGCGCCGCGCACGCAGATACGGCGACGCAACGATCAGCGATGGCCGCTCCGGCTGGTTCGCGAACCACCTCGCGAGCGCGCGCGCCTGCTGCTCGCCGAGCGGCGACAACGGAACGTCCATCTCGCGCGCCTGTGCGATGTCGATCGTTTCCGCGCCCGCCGCCTCGGCCGCGTCGCGCGCGACGTTTCCGGCGCTCTCGCCATGACGGACGAGCCAGAGGTGCGTGAGGCCGGGGCGTTCGGTCGACGACATGGACAACGTTCTTATACCCGGGCACCGAGGCGGACGACGACAACCCAGTCACTTCAGCGACCGGTGCGATTTCGAGCCGGACCCGCGCCGGATGCGTGACGGTTACTCGCGCTCGAAGCCCTCGAGGGCGTCGCCTTCCAAGCCGGGCATTCCGTTTGACACGGCTCGCGTTACCCAACGCTTGTCGGTTCGTACGTCGATCACGCCCATCATTTCGCCCCAGATCACGACGCCGCAACGAGAGAAATCCGACGTCCACGTTACGAAGACGTCATCTTCGTTCACAACGAGAGAGGGCGAGCGGTCGTACACGTGCAGGTGTGTCGTGACCTTGTCGGCTGCGCAGTCATACACATAGAGGAATCCGGTCTCCCCGTCGTCCTCAAAAACGGCAACCAAGGAGCTCCGGCCGGGGCCTTCAACGACGAATCCCTCGCTACTCATGCTGGCTCGATTGCATGCTCTTCTTTCGCACGCAAGGGTTTCCCAATCATCCTCGTCGCGGGCGCAGCGATTACTTCGGTGACACTCGCGGCTCGCTTCGTGAGATCGTACCGTCAGAGCGCCCGCACACGGGGTGCGCTGACGAATGCCGTTCCTCGAGATTTTCATTCCGGGCCTGCCGCCGCGGCGCTTCGATCTAGGCGCGCAGCCGGTGACGATCGGGCGCGGCGAAGGCAACGCGGTCGTCATCGAGCACGAAGGCGTGTCGCGCCACCACTGCACGATCGTGCTCGAGCGCGATCGTTATGTCGTGATCGACGCGGGCGGAAGGAACGGCGTGCATGTCAACGGCGTGCGGCTCCAGAAGGGTCTGCTTGCCGAAGGCGCGAACATCCAGCTCGGCGCGGTCGCGATCCGATTTCGCGATATCGGCGCGGCGGAGACCGTCGGCTTCGCGCCGCCGCCCGACACCGTCGGCTTCGCGCCGCGACCCGAGGCCGTCGGCTTCGTGCCGCCGCCCGAGGCAGCCGGTTTCGATCCGCCGCCCGAGGCCCGGCCTGCACCGCCGCCGCGGCGTGTGCGCTTGCTGTGGCCACTGATCGGCGTCGCGGTCCTGCTCGCGACCCTGGTCACGCTCGATCTGACCGTGTGGAGCGGAAGCGAAAAGCCAACGACGGCCGGCAGCCCCGCGCCCGCCACGACGCCGGTCGGCAGCGCCGCGCCAGCCGTGACGGCCGCCGGCAGCGCGGCAACGCCCGCGGCGACTGCCGCATCGCTACCCGCGGCGTGGCGCGGCAGCCTGTGCTGCAATCGCGACTTCGAGATGACGGACCCGTCGGAGCGCGATGGCATCGTGCGCTACCGCTATCGCGCGTGGGACCGCGGCTCGACGGCGACCGCCGAGGAGGGCGTGATGGGCGTTGTCGCGCACGGGCGCAAGGTCGACATGATGCTCGTGACCGCGAGCGACCAGCCGGTGCGGCGGTATGACGGCATCGTCGCCGCCGACGGCCGTCTCGCGCTGGGCGATGCGTATCCGCCCGATGCGAAGCCCAGCGAGCATGCGCGCAAGTGGTGGGCGACGATCGACGCCGCGCCGCCGCAGAAATCCGCGCGTCCCGATCTCGATCACGATTCGGTGGGTGTGCTCGCGCTGTGGCTGTCGCGGCGGTCTGATGCGTGGATCGTCGTCGAGCGGCGCTTGCTGCAAGGTCCGTTCAAGTCGGTCGCGGACGTGCGCGCGCTCGAGATCGACGCGCAGAGCATGACCGAGCTCGGAGGCGCCGATGTTCGCTAGATGCGTGATGCTCGCGATCGCGATCACGGTGTGCGCGCCTCGCGCGATCGCGGACGATCCGAACGAGCTCGACGATGTCGTCGCCGAGGTCAAGGCGATGCGCGCGCGCGGGGCGTCGAACGCCGACATCGCCGCGTATGTCACGGGCGTCGTCGATCGCCGGATCACGAACTTCAACAGCTTCGAGGGAGACATCGCGAAGACCAGGAGCTGGCTCTCGAGCGGCGAGTGGCGCTACATCGTGAACGACGGCATCAGCGGCACGGGCATCGCGGCGAGCCCCGGTACCAAGGCACAGCCGGCGATCGATCCCGATCAGGCGCCGAACGAATTCGATCGCTGGGAGAAGTTCGACGAGGAGCGCGAGCACGTCGACGTGACGCCGGGCCGTTATTACGAGGACCGCGCGCGCTGGGCGTGGAAGAACGGGTTCGGTCAGTGCGCGGAGAATTCGGCCGTGACGTACTACATCCTCAAGTCGGCCGGGATCCCGGCGCAGATGGTCGAGGTACCCGGCCACGCGTTCACGGTGATGGGCATCGCGCCCGACGCGAAGGGCGAGGACCTCGACACCTGGGGCAAGGACGCGTACATCGTCGATTCGTGGCACGGCATCTCGCCGCAGGCCCAGCGCTCGTTCGACTGGCGGCCCGGCGACAACCTGCGCATCCTCCTCAATCCGTTCGGCACCCGCTACACGACGCGCCGCGAGTTCACGACGGAGAAATACGACAACCCCAAGATATACGCGCAGTGGGAGCACAACGGGCTCGTGCTCGGCCGCGTCACCGACGGCAAGAAGCCGCTCGTCGGAGTCGCGGTGACGATTGCCGGCCCGCAGACGCTCACGCTCACGTCGCAAAAGGGC
>JAFAOG010000007.1 GCA_019237945.1 Deltaproteobacteria bacterium
CCAGGCGACCGACACCTCCGGGATTGCGGGCGGCGGCAACAACAACGATCACGGACGTCGCGGCGGGCTCGCGGATGCCACGATGGCGTCGGCGCTCGCACTGGCGGGCGAGACGGCGGTCTCGCAGAGCGGCGGTCGCGGTGGCGGCGGCGGCGGGGGCGGGCGGCTGCGGATCGCGACGGCGGCGGCGACGACGAGCTGTGACTGAGGGCAAGGGATCGAGCGCGGGGTCCTCCCCGCGCCACCTTGGCCCGAAGGAATCCCGCGGGGCGACTAATCCAGCAGCTTCAGGAAGTCGACGGCGGGCTCGGTGATGGTGCCGCGCGGAGCCGCCGTCGGTACGTACGTGTGGCCCTGCCAGCGCAGCCACACGAGCGACGGGTCGTCGAGCGCGCGATCGAAGAACGCCGTGATCTCGCGCGGGCGGCGATCGGGCGTCACGGCCGTGACCTCGATCGTCACGCCGGTCATCGCGATGCGATCGCCGACCGCGAACGGCCGCAGCCGCGGCGAGCGCATCATCTGATCGACCTCGTAGCGAAGCAGGCCGTCCTTCGTCGAGACGTGCAGCGTGTGATCGTCGACGCGCGTGATCGTGATCGCGGCCGTCGCGGTCGCGAGCCAGTAGAGATGCGCGGGGCGCGGCTGGTTGCGCGACGCACGCATGATCGGGACGTAGCCGGCGAGCGCATCGGACGGCGCGGCGAGGATCACGACGGTCTTGTCCGCGATCGACGGGTCGCGCGGGATGCCGGCCTCGGCGCGATCGATCACGCGGGCGACGGCGACCATCGAGCGCGACCGCGCGACGAGCAGCGGTGGCGCGAGGACGCCGTGGATGACGAGGAGCAGCACGGCGATCGCGGTGCCGAAGATCCGGCGGGCGGCGCCGTCGCCGAGCATCGCGCGATCGCGGGCGGCGGCGGCGAGGAACTGCGCGACGAGGCCCATCGCGCCGAGCCCGATGAACGACAGCAGGCGGTCGGCGGGGAACGTCGTCGCGACGGGGACGGCCGCGAGCACCATCCCGGTTGCGAAGAACCGCGCGGTCGCATCGCGGTGGAGCAGGCGGGCGCACGCGAGCGTGATCAGGGTCAGCGTCGCGATCGTGATCAGCATCATCACCGTCGCGAAGCCGACGACCGGATAGAACGACGCGAAGTCGCTCCACGGCAGTGCGAGCTGGCCTTGCAACAGATACGCGACGCGCGGCACGGCGGCGCCGACGAACGCGACCGGATCGGCGCCCGGATCGAGATAGATGCCCGACCCGCCGACGCCATAGCCCATGTGGCCGTACGCGATGCGCCACGCGACGAGCAGCACGCCGTAGGGCGCGAGCGCGACGAGCCGGTCCCGCCACGGCGCGCGATCGAGCCACAGCGCGTGGGCGGCGATGTACGCGAGAATCGCGAGCGACGACTCGCCGGCGCCGAGCGCGATCGCGAACACGAGCGGGCCGAGAACGCGACCGGGCCGCCAGCCTTCGCGGCGCCAGCGATCGTGCGCGGCGAGGGCGGGGAGGGCGCAGGCGAGCGCGACCAGCGCGTTGCGGTTCGCGATCCAGCCGACGACCGGGCCGCGCGCGTCGTCGAGCGCGTACAGCGCGAGCGCCAGCACCGCGATCCAGCGCACGGCGAGGAACCGGCGGTAGAAGCCCCAGACGAGCACGAGCGCGATCGCGAGCCAGACGAGGTTGTGTGCGAGCTGCGCGGCGGCGTTGTCGGGCCACAGCAGGTGATCGATCGCGTGCGTCGCCGAGGTGATCGGGCGCCAGAATGCGAGCTTGAGCTGCGGGTCGGTCCACCACGGGAACAGGCCCTCGTCGCGCAGCGCGGCGTTCGTGCGCGGATCGCCGTCGGCGAACACGAACAGGTCCATCGGCCGCGAGCGCAGGCCCGCGATGCCGGGATCGGCGCGCTCGACGACGCGGTGGAGGTGATCGTCGGCGGTGAAGTCCGCGGTCAGGCATGGCGCGGCGAGGCCGAGCCCGACCAGGATCACGATCCACGGCAGGATGCGCATCTACGCGGCTAGTACTGGCGTTCGAGCACGTACCACCCGAACGCACGCAGCATGACGCGCGTCAGCGACGGCTCGAGCACGGCTTCGGTCTTGCGCCAGCCGCTCTCGACGAGGTCGCGTGCCTTGTCCGCGCACGCATCGATCGCGCCGCAGATCTGCACGAGCTCGACCGCGGCCGCGATCGTCTGCTCGTCCTTCGGCTTGCTCTGCAGCGTCGCCCACAGCCACTCGCGCTTGTCGCGCGGCAGCACGCTCATCGCGACCGCGATCGGCAGCGTCACCGTGCCGTTCGCGATGTCCTCGCCGCGCTGCTTGAGGTTGCCCTTGAAGCCGCGCAGGTTGAGGACGTCGTCCATGATCTGGAACGCGAGGCCGACCGCCTCGAAGAACTCGCCGACCGCCGCGACCTGCTCGTCGCTGCCGCCGCCGGCGACCGCGCCCATGCGCGCGAGGCAGCCCGCGGGCGCCGCCGTCTTGAGGCGATGGCACGCGAGGATGCGGCCCTCGAGCTCCTTCGTCTCGCCCGTCTCGACGATCGCGGGCATCAGCGACGCCATGCCGCCGAGGTCGATCGCCTGACCGGCGTGACCGGCGCGCATCGCCGCGAAGTAGAGGTCGTAGATCCGCAGCTTCTGCTTGTCGGTCAGCTCCTCGGAGTGGAGCAGGTTCTGCGTCAGGAAGTATGCAGCGGTGCCGGCGTTGATCGCGATCGGCTCGCCGTGCACGACGTGACACGCGGGACCGCCGCGGCGCACCGTCGACTGATCCTGGACGTCGTCGATGATCAGCGAGCCGACGTGCATCAGCTCCGGCATCGCGAGCCACTGGCTGAACTTGCGCGAGTCGCCGCCGACGACGTCGCAGCACGCGAGCGCCGCGTACGAGCGCCACGACTTGCCGCCGCGATCGACCATCTCGCGGATCGGCCGGATCAGCGTCTCGACCATGCCCGGCGTGCTGACGCCGTCCATGTAGTGCGCGAGCTCCTCGCTCGCGATCAGGTCGCGCATCTCCTCGTGCGTCGGCTCGTACGGCAGCACGGCGGCCGTCGACTTGCGGACTTCGGTGCCGACGGCGCTGAAGAACTCGTCGAGCGTCGAGATGTTCTCGAAGCCCGAGCGCTCGATGTACGCATTGCCGGCGACCTGCTTGCCGCCGAGCGTGCCCTTCGCGGAGCAGCGGCCCTCCCAGAACGCGGGCTTGCTGATCACGGTGATCAGCTCCTGATCATCGAACGCGGCATCGATCTGCAGATCGAGCGCGATCGACGGCGCGCGCAGGCGCCAGCTCGTCGGATAGCCATGGAACGTGCGCTTGCTCGTCCACGGTCGCTTCGCCTCGAACGAGACGTCGGGGATCGAGCGGCGCGTGCCGTCCTTGTCGATCGCGATCAGCCACTTGCCGACCGTCTCGTTCTCCTTGACGTCGACGATCTCGTACGCGCTGAGATCGGTGCCGTCGTCCAGCTGCACGGCGGTCCAGTTCCAGCCGAGGTCGCGGATGCCGGCGCCTTCGCCGAGCTGGTCGGGCGCGGCGGGCTTGGGCTGATCGTGGCCGACCGGCTGCTCGCTCTCGACGTAGCCGCCGAACTCGTGATCGTACCAACCCGAGCCCTGCTCGATCGCGGCGCGCTCGCCGTCGACCATCACGCTGCCACTCACCGCGCAGCGCGGGATGAAGTAGTAGAACATCTGCTCGCCGGCGTTGCCGCGCACGACGCCATCATCACCGTGGCGCACCGGCGGCTTCTGCGGCGCGAACACGAGCTCGGCGCCGTGCTTGTTGTCGTGATCGACGAGCGTCACGCGATAGCTGCCGTCGCTCTGCTTCTCGAAGCTCGACGCGCCGTAGCGTAGGTGCAGGTGATCGTGCGCCGTGACGACGGGGCCATCGAACACGCGGTCGGGCGCCGGCACCTGGTCGCGCTCGAGGATCTCCTGCATCGCGCGGTTGAGGCGCTCGTCCTTGACGCCGCGCGCGTTCTTGATGCGCTCGAGACCGAGCTGCGGCGACCGCTCGTCGACGCGCGACTCTCCGATGTAGCGGCCGCTCGACAGATCGCTGAGCGCCCACGTCATCGAATGGGCATACTCGACGGTCTTGGTGGCCTCGTCGTACTTGCTGATGATCCGGAAGAACGCGGCAAAGAGGCCGAGCTCCCGACCATCCGCAACCCGGACGTGGGTGTTGACGTACCACCACTCCGTGTCGGCGGCTGCGTGCGGAAGATCGTGTACAGACAGATCGATCGGGCCCGCAGCGGGCCACCACGGCAAGGGGGACGGCATGGGAAAACACGGTCACATGACGGGTCATGTAGTTCAACGATCAAGTTGTTGCAGCCCGACGCTATCTGCGTACAAACGTTGCACAGTTCGCGCAGTAGCGCGGGTTTCGTGATGTTGCTGACGCTCGATACATTGGCGGCCCAGCCTCGGTGGAAACCCGAGGAGACGCTCACTCTTGTGGGCACCAGCCGAGGCGACGCGCTGGGGGGCTGGGGCGAGAACCTGACGCGACGCTTTGGACCCCAAGCGATTGCTCGGGTTCGCGGGCGGCTGCCCCCACCGCACGTTCACATTCCCGCGGTGCTGACCGCGAAGGACACGCTGCCGGTCCACGCGCAGCTGCTGCTGACCGAGGCGATCGTCGACGAGTTTCTCGGCGGCGACCTGCGCGCACTCTATCCGCTGCTCGTCGAGGACACGCGCGCCGCGCTCGGTCGCTTGCAGCTCGCGCTCGTCAAGACGATCGGTGCGCACCGCGCGATCGCACAGGGCGCGAAGCAGTTCCGCTCGATCTATGACCGCGGAAGCGCCGACGCCGACACGGCGAAGGGCCGCGCCCGCGTGGTGTTTCGCGGTCATCCGATGTTCGGACATCCGACGTGGCGCGCGCTCCAGGTGATGGCGACGGGAACGCTGCTCGAGCTCGCCGGATCGCCAGGCCGCGTGACGGGCGAGGACCTCGCGCAAGACAGCTTCGCGACCGTCGCGACCTGGTAGCCTCACCGCGTGCGGTGGTACTGGCTCGTGTTCACTTTCGCGTGTAACAGCGCGGTGCGGCCTGCTGCGCCGGCGCCTCATCCCACACGCGCGGAGGTGCCGATCAGCGACCCCCACGAGTACGCGATCGATCGGATCTCGCGCGATGCCGGCGAGCGCATCTTCACGCGCACCGGGATCGGCGATCCGTATCGCACCGGCATTCCGTATCCGATGTTCCTCGCGCTGATGTGCGCCTATCCCGACGTGCTCGCGCCCGACACGCAGCAGCTCGCGGCGCGGTTCGGGTTCGTCGCGCGCGCCGCCGATCCCGAGAGCGACGACGCCGACGTGCGCGCGGGCCTGCCACTCGGCATGCACCTGACGACGGATCCGATCACCGGCGTGCCGTTCGTCGTCACGAGCTGCGCGCTGTGCCACAGCGAGCGGCTGCACTGGCGCGGCGGCGAGGCGACGGTGGTCGGCCTCGGCAACAAGCGCATCCGCGTGCACGCCTACGACGCCGCGTTTGCCGATGTGACGAAGCGCGCCGGGTTCTCCGTCGAGCATCTCGGCCGGCTCGCCGCCGACGAGGCCGCGGCGCACCACGTTGCGTGGCCCGAGCAATATCGCGATGCGATCGCCGCCGCGACGCTCGATGCGCTCCGCACGCGCGCCGCCGATCGCCGCGAGCTCCACGCGCGCACCGCCGCGGCGAACCCGCCCGGCCGCGTCGCCGTGATCGAGTCGTTCGCGTTCGTGCTGCATGCGGAGATGGCGCCCGACGTCGGCTGGGCGAAGATCCCCGACGTCATCGGGTTCGCGGAGCGCACCACGCTGTCGTGGGACGGCAGCCAGCAGGGCTCACTCGATCTGCTCGCCGTCGAGGCGGACGTCGCGAACGGCGTGCGCGTCGCGTGGCTCGAGCAGCATCCGTTTCAGGGCGCGAGCCTCGGCGCCTTCCTGCGCCAGCCCGCTGCGCGTCCGAGGTTCCCCGCCCCGATCGATCGCGCGCTCGCCGATCGCGGCCGCGTGCTGTTCGCCGACAGCTGCGCGCACTGCCATGGCACCTACGCGCCCGACGGTCACGTGCAGTCGTATGACGAGCAGATCGTTCCGCTCGAGGATCTCGGCGTCGATCCGGCGCGCATGATGGCGGCGACGGCGAGCTTCGAGCGCGCAGCGAACGATCCGGCGCTGACGCGCGGCTACACGAAGTTCCAGCGCTCGACCGGCTACGTGCCGCCCGTGCTGACGAACGTGTGGGCGCGCGCGCCGTACGGTCACGCCGGGCAGTGGCCTTCGCTCGCGTTCCTCGCGACGCCGCCCGCCGAGCGCCCGACGCGCTTCGCGATCGATCCGGCCGGCCTCTACGACCTGACGACCGTCGGCGTCCCGCTGGTGACGACCGGCGGCTACGTGCACGACGGGACGCGCCCAGGCTTCTCGGTCGCCGGGCATCCGTTTCTCGCCGACCTCGGCCCCGACGCGCGCGCGGTGATCGAATATCTGAAGACGCTGTAGCTAGTCGCGCTGGAAGCTCGCCTTGACGAGCCCGACGCCGCGCGCGACGTCGAGGATCTCGATGATCCGCGCCTGCGGCGTGTGCTTCGCGGCGTGCACGTCGATCTCGGTGTCGTGGTCGTCGTCGTACGAGAGCTTCAGCAGCTCGCCGAGCGCCTGGTTGTCGAGCGGCTTGCCGCCGATCATCGCCGTGCCCTTGGCGTCGACGACGATCACGACCGTCGCGTGGGCGACCGGCGCGTGCGAAGCGGGCGCGGCACCGGCGGTGAAAATGGCGGCGCGGCCGAGGCGCTGGTCGAGTGTCGCGCGGATCGCGTCACGACTCTTGCCGTCGAACGCGCTCGAACGATCCGAGTACATCGGGCTCATGATCGAGTCGCTGACGTCGGTGTGCAGCGCGCCGTACGTGTGGCCGAGCTCGTGAAGCAGCACGGCGGCGGTCTTGTGCTTGCGGCGTGCGAAGTACATCGCCTCGCGCTCGTCGGCGGTGAGCTCCTTGAACGCGCGGTCGAACATCTGCCGCTCGAACACGTCCGCGTAGCCTCGCATCACCATGTGGTGCCCGCCGATCTGGGCGATCCCGAGCTGCTCGAACGTCGCGCTGACCAGCGACAGCGAGGACGTCAGGCCGATCACCGTCATCACACCGTTGCCGGGATCGAGTTGCTCGAGCTCGTGCAGGGCATCGTCGAGCGTCTCGCCGGGCGCGTTGCGCGGCCACTGGCGATACTCGGGCACGAGCTTGATGCCGTACTCGGCGCCGAGCACCTCGTTCGCGTACGCGAGCTCGCCCTCGAACGTCTCCTGCCAGTGCACGTTCTGCGCGCGGAACTGGTCGTCGGCGTAGACGCGGACCTTGACCGTCGCGACGTCGCCGGACCACTCGTGGTCGGTCGTCAGCGTCGGCGGCGTCAGCTTGGCCGCCTGATCGTGCTGCGATTCCTTCGCCGACTTGCCGCTGCCGAAATGCATCACCGGCGTCGCGGCAAAGCACCCCGCGAGCACCACCAACACCGCGCACTTCATGCCCGCGATACTAACGGATGTGCCAGAGTCTGGACCATGACGATGTCCGTGCTCGTGACCGGGGCGACGGGGCAGGTGGCAGGGGCGATGCTTCCTCATCTCGTGAGCGGCGGCGCCAACGTGCGCGCGCTCATCCGCGATCCCGCGAAGGGCGGCAAGCTGCCGGCCGGCGTCGAGGCCGTCCAAGGCGATCTCGATGCGCATCACGGGCTCGTCGCTGCGTTCGAGGGCGCCGACACGGTCGTGATCATTCATCCGCCGGGCGCGAAGGCGCCGGAGCAATCGTCGAATGCGCTGTGGGCAGCGCGTCGTGCGGGCGCGCGTCGCGTCGTGCGGCTGTCGGCGATCGGCGCGGGCTACGACGCACCCACGATCAACGGGCGCTTGCACGGCGTCAGCGATGCCGAGATCGCCGCGAGCGACCTGCGGTGGACGATCATCAAGCCGCACTTCTTCTTGCAGAACCTGCTCGGCATGGCTGGCCAGATCGCGCAAGGCACGCTCTACATGGCGATGGGCGAGGGCAAGCTGCCGATGATCGACGTCCGCGACATCGGCGAATTCATGGCGCGCGTGGTGCTCGGCAGCGGCCACGACAGCAAGACGTACACGATCACCGGTCCCACCGCGCTGACACTGCACGATGTCACCGGCGCGATCGGCAAGGCGATCGGAAAGCAGGTCGCGTACGTGCCGGTACCGGTCGAGGCGGCCGCGAGCGCGATGCGCAGCTTCGGCGCCGACGAATGGATGGTCGGCATGATGGTCGACTACTTCACCGCGTACTCGCGCAGCTGGGCGAGCGACGTCACGCCGGACTTCGAGTCGGTCGTCGGGCGCAAGCCGCGCGGCGTCGACGAGTTCGCACGTGACTTCGCGGGTGCATTCAGGGGCTAGCGATGGCCGTCGCACCGCCGCGGTGGGCACCGCAGGCCGAGCGGATCGCGTACGGCAAGTCGCTGCGCGACGTCGTGCGCCGCGTCGATCACGACAAGTGGGTGAGCGGTCCGCGCGATCCGATCGCGCGATTGCAAGCGAGCGAGCGCGGCCGCATCCCCGAGATGCTGGCGGTGCGCTACCAGAAGCTGTCGACCGGCCCGTTCGCGTACCTGCGTGGCAACGCGTGGGTGATGGCCCCCGATCTCGCGCAGCTGCCGGTCACCGGCTACGAGGTGCAGATCTGCGGCGACGCGCACGTTCGCAACCTCGGCGCGTACGCGGCGCAGGATGGCCACATCGTCTTCGACGTCAACGACTTCGACGAGACATGCCGCGCGCCGTTCGAATGGGAGCTGACGCGACTCGCGATCAGCATCGCCGTCGTCGGTCGCGAGGGCGGCAGCTCGGATAGCGTCGCGCGCGACGCCGTGCGCGCGATGGTGCGCATGTGGCGCGACACGATGACGACGATCTCCGAGTTGCCCGCGGTCGAGCTCGCGCGCTACTGCGTGCACCGCTTCGATACGACGGATGCGGTCGGTCGCGTCATTCGCCATGCCGAGCGCGAGACGTCGGTCGCGGCGGTCGAGGAGCTGACCGATGGCTCGCGCTTTGTCGAGCGGCCCGGCAAGCTACGCCGCGTTCCCGACGAGGAGGCCGCGCGCGTGCTCGCGTCGCTCGCCGGCTATCGCGACACGCTCGGGCCAAATCGCCAGCAAGTGCTCGACTGCTACGAGCCGTATGACGTCGCGTTCAAGATCGCGGGCACGGGCAGCGTCGGCGCGAAGAACTACATCGTGCTCTGCCGCGGCAACGGTCCCGAGGATCCGCTGCTGTTGCAGGTCAAGGAGGCGTTGCCGTCGTGCTATGCGGCGCTCGGGCTCGTCGAGGTCGCGGCCGGCGTGCACGAAGGCAAGCGCGTCGCCGAGGGCCAGCACCGCATGCAGACGTGGACCGATCCGTTTCTCGGATGGACGCGGCTCGACGACCGGCCTTGCTACGTGCGTCAGGTCGCCGATCATCAGAGCTCGATCGACCCGAAGGAGCTGCGGCGCGGCGCGCTCGTCGCGTACGCGAACGTGTGCGGCGAGACGTTTGCGAAGGCGCACGCTCGCACCGGCGATCCGTGCGTGCTCGCCGGCTATGCCGGGCGCGCCGAGAAGCTCGACGACGCGCTCGCCGAACGGGCAATCGCCGGCGCCAACCAGGTCGAAGCCGACTGGAAAGAGCTGTGCACCGCGCTCACCCGGGGCGTGCTACATCGATAGTCGTGGCGTTGAGAACGGTGCGGGTTCCGCAGGAGATGTCGGCGTTGTTCGAGGCGGCGGAGCAGGTCGTCTCGCGCTACTTCGCCGAGCGAAGCAATGCGCCGGAGCGCGGCACGATCGAGGTGCACGGCGAGCGCTACGTGCTGGTGCGCGCCGCCGCGCTGTCGGTCGAGTTCTTCGGCGTGGCCCGCGCGCTGTACGGCGAGGCGCGCGCGCAGGAAGCGGACGAGTTCGCGCGCAACATCCTGTTCGATCTCGCGCACGCGATCGGCAAGTCGGATGCGCGGAACCTCCACACGAAGATGGGGCTGTCCGAGCCGATCGCGCGGATGTCGGCAGGGCCGGTCCACTTCGCGTACACGGGCTGGGCGCTCGTCGAGATCAGCCCGGAGTCGCGGCCGGCCCCCGACGAGAGCTTCTACCTGCTCTACGACCATCCGTACTCGTTCGAGGCGAGCGCGTGGCAGGCCGCCGGCAACTCCGCGGCGTTTCCGGTGTGCGTGATGAATGCCGGCTACTCGTCGGGCTGGTGCGAGGAGAGCTTCGGCATCCCGCTGCTCGCGACCGAGATCTCGTGCCGCGCGCGCGGCGACGACGTGTGTCGCTTCGTGATGGCGCACCCGAACCGGATCGAGGAGCACGTCTCGAAGTTTCGCGGCGACTTCCAGATTCCCGACTTCTTCGCGCGGAAGCGAATGGAAGAGGAGCTGCGCCAGAGCCGCGACGAGCTCGAGGTGCGCGTCGCCGAACGTACGCGCGAGCTGCGCGAGGCGAACGAGCTGCTGCTCCAAGCGCAGAAGCTCGAGGCGGTCGGCCGGCTCGCAGGCGGCATCGCGCACGACTTCAACAACCTGCTCGGCATGGTGCTGATGCGCGCGAGCCTGTTGCAGTCGCGCGTGACGAAGGAAGACCCGGCGTGGCGCGAGCTCGATCAGATTCGCCATGCCTGCGAGCGAGGCGGCGCACTGTCGCGGCAGCTGCTCGCGTTCTCCAAGCGCCAGCGCGTCGAGAAGCGGCCGCTCGAGCTCGGCCAGCTGCTCCGCGAGCTCGCGCGCACGCTGCTGCCGCTCGTCGGCGAGGACATCGAGGTGACGACGCAGCTCGTATCGGAGGCGCACATCGAAGGCGATCGCAGCCAGATGGAACAGGTGCTGATGAACCTCGTAGTCAACGCGCGCGATGCGATGCCGGGCGGCGGCACGCTGACGCTGACGGTCGATGTGATCGACACACCAGCGCGCCGCGTGACCACGGGACCGCTGCCGATGGCCCGCTACGCGACGCTCGCCGTCAGCGACACCGGCGCCGGCATGGACGCCGAGACACTCGCGCGAATCTTCGATCCGTACTTCACGACGAAGCCGGAGCGCGGCACGGGCCTCGGCCTGTCGACGGTGTACGGCATCGTCGAGCAGAGCGACGGCGGCATCGACGTCGCGTCGGTCCCCGGGCGCGGCTCGACGTTCACGCTCTACTTGCCCGCGTCGTCGGCCCAGCCCGCGCTCGCGCGCACGATGACGCCGCCGATGGTGTCGCAGCTCTCGCCGTGCCGGATCCTGCTCGTCGAGGACGAGCCGCAGCTGCGCGAGACCCTGCACGACGTGCTGCAGGGCAGTTACGACGTCGTCAGCTCGGATGGCGCGCTCAGTGCGCTCGAGGTGCTCGATCGCGCGAAGGCGCCGTTCGACATCCTGCTCACCGACCTCGTCATGCCGCGCATGGGCGGTCGCGAGCTCGCGCGCAAGGTCCGCGACAAGTGGCCGCGCGTGCAGATCCTGTTCATGTCGGGCTACGACCGCGAGCACTTCGTCGACGGCAAGTCCGACCTCGAGGGCCAGATGCTCCACAAGCCGTTCACGCTCGAGGAGCTGCTGCGGCGGATCGAAGAGCTCGCCTCTACTCGATCGTGATCGGCGTCGGCGGAACGAGGATCAGCACGTCGCGCGCGTCGAGGGGCGTGCAGCCGCCCGCGAGCACGCGGATCGTCGCGCGGAAGATCTGCGCGTTCTGCGTCTGCGGCACGAAGTCGTTGAACGCGTTGACCGCGAAGTCGACGTGCGTGCCCGGCGTGACGCCGTAGAACTGCGTCGCGTCGAACGTCGGATCGGGGAGCACCGGCGGAGGCGGCGGCTTCGTGAAGCCGGTCGGCGTCACCGCCTTGATGAACTCGTCCGTCGTGTGGCCGCCGGCGATCGGGTTGCCGTTGATATCGGTCGCGACGCCCTGCTTGTCGGTCGGGACGTTGAACGTCGCGAACCGCGTCAGCATCTGGATGCCGGTGACGATGTTCGTCGACACGCCGGTGCCATTCGAGTTGACGTCGAACACGACCGGACACAGACCGTTCGCGTCGGTCGCGACGCCGACGCCGTTGATGCCGGTGCAGCATTGGTTCGACGCGCAGCCGTTCGGGCGCGTTCCGACGTCCCACGCCGCGGGCGGCACACGCGCCCCGGTCGCGGTCGAGAGGTCGCGCAGGTACTCCTCGCCGGTGCAGCTGACGTCGAGACCGGGGTTCGCCGAGATGCCGACGACGCGCGCGCAGATGTTGCCGAGCGCGGTCTTGAGCTGGGCGCGGCTGTGCGCGAACGCGGAGACATTGGCGTCGTAGCCGGTCGTCTCGCCAGTCGACGAGCACACTGCCGTCTCGCCGACGCCATGCGACACCGCGTCGGTGATCGTCACGATCACGGGCATCGTGCCCGCCCGGAATGCGACGCCGCCGATGCCGTTGTGATCCGCCGCGACACTCGTCGGCGACGGGCCGGTGAGCCCCTCGCCGGTCGCGGCCTGATAGATCGCCTCGATACCGGCCTCCGGCGTGTCCTGACCGCATCCGATCGGCTTGCCGGGGCCGTTCGACAGGCTGTTGACCGCGGTCTGCACGAGGCTTGTCGTCGTCGTGATCTCCTGGCGCAGCTTGAGCGGCTGGTCGGGCGCCGTGTCGCCGCCGCGGCCGCAATCCGCGCCGTGCAGGCTGCCGTAGCCGTCGACCGGGAAGTCCTCGAACGCGGCGACGCCGAACGCGCTGTTCGCGACCGCGTTCTGGATGCCAGGAACGACCGTGCCGGTGAGTGCGGACTGCAGATTCGAGATCTCGCCGTACATCGAGCCGGTCGTGTCCATCAGGAAGAACACGTCGAGCGCCGGGATGTTCGTCGCGAAGTCGAGCGGCTTCGCCATCGGGCCGGTCGGATCCTGGTAAGGCAGCACGAAGAAGAAGTCCTGCGCGGGGCCGGTCTTGCGATAGGCGACGACCGTGATCTGCGCCTGGCCGGTGACGCCGCCGAGCGTCGCCGTGATCAGCGAGACCTGCGCGGTCGATGCGGTGAATGCCGGGATCGCGAGCGTCGCGCCGGTCATCGTGCCGACGCTCGGGTTCATCACGGCCCACGTCACCTGCGACGTGACGTCGTCGGTCGTGCCGTCGGCGTAGCCCGCCATGACCGTGAAGCCCTGCGAGCCGGTCGCATTGAGATCGAGCTCGATGATCGGATTCGTCGGCGATACGACGAGCGACGTCAGCGTGTGGGGCTGCGTCGTGCTGTCGCCGTTGTTGGCGTCGCCGCCGGTTCCGGCATCGCCGTGTTTTTTCGCGTGTGGCCCACAAGCAGCCACGATCAGCGCGAGCGCGAGCAGACGCGAAGACATGAGTCCCTCC